>DFFG01000014.1:18941-21794 GCA_002368795.1 Eubacterium sp. UBA3782 | reverse complement strand
TATTGAGTTGTTGACCAAACACTATTTATTCGGATCACACGTCTGTGAAACAGTGCATGTGTAAGGGTATATTGACCAGAAGAGATAAATTGTGTACAATGATAATAGAAATCGGGGAAAGGGATTTTACCCTGCGCCCCGGATGGAGGCGGAAAAGAAGTTAAAGAAAGGAAGCAGCAGTGATGAAGGCAGTAAGAGCAGTAATCGAGTGCGCGGTTATTATGCTGGCTGTTTTTCTGATCATTCACAGGCATGTGGTCTCTGCCTGCCTGACCGGAACAGAGATGCCGGAGCCGCCGGAATGGCATAAAAAATGGTTCCCTTGGATGAATAAGGAGGATTAAATTAATATGATTTACGATTACAAGATCACCACACGTACCGGCGAGGAGCTGGATCTGGCGGACTACAAGGGCAAGGTTATCATGGTCGTCAATACGGCTACCGGCTGCGGCTTTACTCCGCAGTATGCTCCGATCGAGCAGCTGTACCGGGATTATCATGACCAGGGCCTGGAGATCCTGGACATCCCCTGCAACCAGTTTGGCGGACAGGCGCCCGGCACAGACGATGAGATCCATGAGTTCTGCACCATGCATTTCAACACCACCTTCCCCCAGATGAAGAAGGCAGAGGTAAACGGCGCAAACGAGCTTCCTCTGTATACTTATCTGAAATCCGAAAAGGGCTTTGAGGGCTTTAACGAGCATCCCTACAAGGAGCTCCTGGAGAAGATGTTCGCACAGGCTGATCCGGAATGGGATAAGAAGCCGGACATCAAGTGGAACTTTACAAAGTTCCTCATTGATCGTGAGGGCAAGGTTGTTGCCCGCTTTGAGCCGACAGCTGATATGGCCGAGGTCGAGGCCTGCGTAAAGGCTCTGCTGTAAGCAACTATAAAGAAGGATTTGATGGCAGCGCAAAAGCGGATCATTTCAAAATCATCGCTTTGGCCTGCTGGTCATGATATGCTGCATGCAGCGGGCGTCTCATAGCCCGGCACATGCGGCGTAAAGGCGGAGGGGCTTGCAAGAGTTCCTCCGCTTTTGGAAACGATGGAACTTGCAGTGAAAGGAGTATGTATGGGCAAGAAAATCGTTGTTGTCAATGCCGGCCCCAGAAAGGGCTGGAATACGGACACCATGGTCAGCGAAGCGGCGAAGGGCGCAGAAGAAGCCGGCGCCGAGATCATCCGTTTTGACCTGTTCCGCCTTGAAAAATATACCGGCTGTATTTCCTGCTTTGGATGTAAGAAGGAGAAAAACAAAGGACACTGCGTCTGCCGGGACGGTCTGACACCGGTCCTGGATGCGATCCGCGAGGCGGACGGCCTGATCATCGGCTCCCCTAATTATCTGGGCGATGTAACTGCGTCCTTCCGTGCCCTGTATGAGCGGCTGATCTTCCAGAGCCTGACCTACAACCTGGAAGAGCCCTGCTGCCGGGTGAAGGAGGTGCCGGCACTGCTGATCATGACCAGCAATGCACCGGATACGGCATATCTGCGGCTGCTGTCAAATTACCAGCAGACCATGAACCGCTTTGTGGGCCCGACCGAGGTCCTGGTCAGCGGAGATACGCTTCAGCTGAAGGATTACGGAAAAACCGACTGGAAATGGTCCATGTTTGATCCGGAGGCCAAGCAGCGGCGGCATGAGACGGTATTCCCGGAGGAGTGCCGGAAGGCCTATGAGAAGGGCGCAGCTCTTGCACGATGATGCGGCATCGCTGCGGACGCTCACAGTGGAACAGTTTTGCGCACGGTGCGAACCTCGATAAGAGTTGCCCTTTTTTTAGCTTCACATGGTGTTACATAGAAAGGGTCTGACTCACGGTGTACACACAGAAGCAAAAATGTCCCTTCCAAGCTTCACATGGTGTTACATAGAAAGGGTCTGACCCACGGAGCACACACCGAAGCAAAAATGTCCCTTCCGAGCTTCACATGGTGTTACATAGAAAGGGTCTGACCCACGGAGCACACACTGAAGAAAAACACCCCTTCTTAGCTTTACAAGACGGGATACAGAATAGTTCTTACATAGTGCGCGTCACGGTTAGAGTGCCAGGACGTTATGATTTTGGATAGTATAGAGAGAAGGAAAGGAAGGCAGATATGGCAAAAGTACTTTTACTGAATGGAAGTCCCCACGTGCATGGATGTACGGCGGCAGCTCTGGAGGAGATGATCCGTGTTTTTACGGAAGAAAATATCGAGACAGAGCTGATCCAGGTGGGAAAACAGGCGATCCGCGGCTGCATTGCCTGCGGAAGCTGCGAGAAGAAGGGCAAATGCGTCTTTGACGATGATCTGGTGAACGAGACCGCGCAGAAATTTGCGGAGGCGGACGGCCTGGTGGTCGGAAGTCCCGTATACTACGGATCCCCGAACGGGACGATCCTTTCCTTCATGGACCGGCTGTTTTACAGCACCCCCTTCTCCAAGCATATGAAGGTCGGCACTGCGGTGGTCAGCTGTCGGCGAGGCGGCAACACAGCCAGCTTCGATGTGCTGAACAAGTACTTTACTATCAGCGGCATGCCGGTGGCATCCGGCACCTATTGGAACCAGGTGCACGGCTTTACGGCAGAAGACGTTAAAAAAGACCAGGAGGGACTGCAGACCCTGCGGAACACGGCAAGGAACATGGCGTTCCTGATCAAAGCAATCGCCGCTGAAAAGGAAAAGTCAGGACTTCCCGAGGTGGAGCGGGCATTCTTTACCAGCTTCCCGGACGGGAAATAACAAAAGGGGCTGCCGCATAAACAAAGCGTGCATAAATATTCTTCCGGGAAACGCTCGCGCTCTGTCCTCACGCAGCGGTACCATGTCGGAATCAGAGATTCCTCCAA
>DFFG01000014.1:14576-18855 GCA_002368795.1 Eubacterium sp. UBA3782 | reverse complement strand
TCCAGAATGTTTATGCACGCTTTTTGCTTAGTGCGACAACCCCTTTTGACTGTGCGCTTAGTGCGGCAGCCTTCTTTTGTCTTGTGCGTTTACTTATGTGTCAGGAAGTCTTAGTTTTCAGCCCAGTTGCCGGCAGCTGCAGCCTGCTGAGCAACCTCAGCGCCCTTTGTGGCAAAGAAGCCGCCGTCGGTGACGGTGTAGGTGCCGTCCTCGTTTTTCTCTGCGGTTACCTCGACGGTATCATCAAAATAATCAAAGGAAAGCAGGATCCTGGATTCGTCGGCGTTTGCCTGTGCAGTGATCTCGGTATCGGTGCCGTCCTCAAGGGTGCAGGCGATCGTCTGCTGCTTGACATAGGCGTTATCTGTAGAAAAAGCGCTGCGTGCGGTATGTACGCCTCCGATTGTAAGAACTGCGGCAGCAAGGGTAGCGGCAAGTGTCATCATCTGTTTTTTCATCATTAATACCTCCAATTTATCAGGGGCCGGTCATGCCGGCTTTTTTTCTTAGCTGCATTTGCTATGCTGCACATCTTAAGCGTTTTGCGGAGGGAAAAACAGGCAGATGATTGACAAAAAAATGGGCAATATTGACATTTTCGGGGTTGATTTTCCCGGAAAAGAGGACTATGATAGCCCGAGTCTCCAGGCGGCGGATGGCCGCAGCGGAGGCAGACAGGGGAGTATTTATATTTTAAAAAACGGATCTTCGGGAGTCAGAGAAAGTCTGTAACCGGAGTGGATAAGGGAGAGAAGCCTATGAGGGAAGACAGTCCGGAGAACGTCCGGTACGAGGCCGCGTCTCAGCCAAAGGTGGAGAGCGGCGCAGGCATGTTTTTTGAATTTGCCACGGGAGCGGGAGGTTTTCAGCCTCTGCACTGGCATGAGAGCCTGGAGATCCTGTATCAGCTCAACGGAAGGGCTCAGATCTTTATCGACGGCACCCGGTATGAGTTGCCCAAAAAGCAGATGGTCGTAATCAATCCCAGGCAGATCCACGCAGCCTACTGCATGGACCGGGTGTCCATGTTTCTGTATATCCACCTGGATCTTGACGCGATCCAGAAATTCATGCCGGAATATGCCCACTATGATATCGCCTGTATTCCGGGGCTGGTCACGGACGAGCAGTTTCCCGCCTACCTGGATCTCTGCCATCGGCTGGAGGAGCTGACCAGGCTGTATGCCGAGGATGTGCCAGCCTTCGAGCTGGAGGCGAAGGGCATGATCCTCCAGATCTATGCCCGCCTGCTGCGCCAGTTCGCTGCAGCAGGAAGCACAAAAGACTACGAGCAGGACCGGCAGACCATGGACCGGATCCACGAGGTGATCCGCTACGTGGAGACCCATTACCAGGAGCCGATCCTGCTGGCAGACGCTGCAGATCTCCTGGGCCTCAGCCGGGAATACTTCAGCCGGCTGTTCACCCGGAACATGGGCATACCATTTCAGCGTTTCGTCAGCGAGATGCGCCTGGCCCGGGTCCGGGAGCAGCTGTTAAACACAGGACTTCCCGTAGAGCAGATCATCGCAGAGTCCGGCTTCACCAACGAAAAACACTTCTACCGCCTGTTCCGGGAAATGTATGGCTGCCGGCCGCTGGAGCTTAGGAAAAACGGGGTGTCGCACTAAGATAAGAAACACAGAACGAAATGCGTTGAGGAGAGTTTCTTGCCAAAAGAGCGCCCCCCTGGAAGACATTAAAGCAAACAATCTGCAGGCCCGATGGGCTTAAAGTCGTTTGCGTAATGCCTTCCAGGGAGGGCGCTCTATGGCACTCTATGCAATCAGCGGAAGACATTAAAGCAAACACGCTGCAGGCCCGATGGGCTTAAAGTCGTTTGCGTAATGCCTTCCAGGGAGGGCGCTCTATGGCGCTCTATGCAATCAGCGGAGGACATTAAAGCAAACAATCTGCAGGCCTGATGGGCTTAAAGTCGTTTGCGTAATGCCTTCCAGGGAGGGCGCTCTATGCAAGTCTACTCCGTCCGATGAATCAATAGACGAAAGCCTTGTCATGTCCGCTGTGCAGAGCGTCATAGATCTGACCGGCCTTTGCACTGTCGCCGACGAGGATGACTTTGTCGCCAAAGGCGGCTTTGTAAGCCTCAAGGTCCGGGCGGTTCGGGCGGACACCCATGGCCAGGATCACGGTATCAGCCGGGATGGATGCTTCTTCGCCGGTCTTTGTATCGGCGACGGTCACACTGCCCTCGCCGACAGCGGTCAGCTTCTTGCCCTTTGCGATAACGCCGTTTTTCATGATTTCCTGGGCCAGGTGCATGATCACGCTGGGATACAGATTTCCGCCGACCTTATCCAGCATTTCCACGACGGTGACATAGTGGTCGCCCACCAGATATTCCGCCGTCTCCAGACCGGTTACACCACCGCCGACAATGACGACGTTCTTGCCGGTGACTTCTGCCTTGCCGGCCAGCACATCTTCCGCGGTGACGGCGGTCTCTATGCCTGGGATCGGGGGAAGGACCGGTTTCCCACCGGCAGCGATAAAGACTGCCTCGGCGCCGATGCTCTTTACCGTCTCTGCATCTGCGCATACGCCGGTACGCACTTCAACGCCTGCAGCTGCGAGCTGGGCTTCCATCGTTTCCACAAATTCCTTAAGCATGCCCTTGTGCGGCGGCACGGCAGCCAGGTTGACGGTTCCGCCAAGGCAAGGCTGTGCCTCAAACAGGATGGTCTTGAAGCCGCGCTTTGCCAGCGTGAGGGCAGCCTCCATGCCGGCAGGGCCTCCGCCGACCACGGCGACGGTACGTCCTGCGCCGTTTTTGTTCAGCTTTTCATCTCCATATTCAAATTCACGGCCAAGTACCGGGTTCAGGGTGCAGCCAAGCGGCAGGCCGTCATTGAGGATGCGGAAGCATTCCATGCAGCCGATGCACTTGCGGATCAGCTTGTCCTGACCAGCTCTTGCCTTGGCGCCCCAGCAGGGATCAGCCAGCATGCCTCTGGCGATGCCGACGAAATCTACATCGCCTGCCTCCAGCATTTCCTCGGCAAAGGCCGGGTGCTTGATGTTGCAGACAGCGATGACCGGGATGCTAACTTCCTTGCGGATGTTTGCCGCCAGATGGCGCTTCCAGCCTTCTGCAAAGTAGTTCGGCTCGATGATGGTGGCACCGGAGTCGTAGGTGCCGCAGCTGACATTGATGCAGTTGATGCCTAGCTTTTCCAGATATTTTGCCTGAGCGATGGCATCTTCCTCGGTGATGCCGTCGGCAAGGTAATCATTTCCGTTGATACGCACGGAGATCGGGAATTTTGGTCCGCAGTAGGCGCGGATGCCCATGATGATCTCGGTTACAAACCGCATCCGGCCTTCAAAGCTTCCGCCATACTTGTCCGTACGTTTGTTGGTATGGGGCGAGAGGAACTGGCTGACCAGGTAGCCATGGGCGCCGTGGATCTCCACGCCGTCGATGCCGGCCTTCTGGGCGATCACTGCGCCGGTGACGAATTTTTTCACCATTCCTTCCACTTCCTCTGTTGTCAGGGCACGGGGCTGCTCGCCGATGACTTTGCAGGTGACATCAGAGGCAGATACTGGCTGCTTTCCGCCGATCAGACGGCTGGGCGTCTGGTTGCCCGGATGGTGCAGCTGCACAAAGATCTTTGTGTCGTAGGCATGGACGGCTTCCGCAAGGCGAGAGAGCTGGGCGATCATATGGGTGTTGGTCACGCTCAGCTGGTTCGGGGTGCCCACGCCGGTCTCGTCATCTACCCGGGTGATCTCGGTGATGATCAGACCTGCGCCGCCCTTTGCGCGCTCAGCATAATATTTGATGATCCGCGCGCCGGCCTCGCCGGTGGATTCCGCCAGGGAACAGCCCATAGCGGGCATGACGATTCGGTTTTTCAGTTCAAGGGTCCCGAGCCTTCCTGGCTCAAACAGCTTTGTGTAAGACATGATACTCCTTTCCGCCACAGACCTGTGTGGCAACAAGCGAGATGAAGCTCTTGTGTTTATTATACTATAAATCCAGGGGGCAGAAAAATGCTTATACAATAGAATAAAGCGAAGAATTGTGGAGAAAAGAAATGGTGGCGTTTTTTGTCACGCCCTTTACGACGGTTTTGCTGGTCAAAGTGACTCAGAAGGAGAATATGGCCAAATCAAGTCACGCGTTTAAAGGCAGGACGGCATTGAGGAGTGACTAAGAAAGGAGCCAGAAGCAAATCAGGTCACTCACTGAGCGGCAGAACAGCGAAGAGGAGTGACTGAGGAAGGGGTCAGAGGCAAAACAGGTCACTCACTG
>DFFG01000014.1:0-14422 GCA_002368795.1 Eubacterium sp. UBA3782 | reverse complement strand
GGCGGGAGAGCGAAGAGGAGTGACTGAGAAAGGGGTCAGAGGCAAAACAGGTCACTCACTGAGCGGCAGAACAGCGAAGAGGAGTGACTAAGGAAGGGGTCAGAGGCAAAACAGGTCACTCACTGAGCGGCGGAAGAGCGAAGAGGAGTGACTAAGAAAGGAGCCAGAGGCAAATCAAGTCACTCACTGAGCGGCGGGAGAGCGAAGAGGAGTGACTGAGAAAGGGGTCAGAGGCAAATCAGGGCACTCACTGAGCGGCGGGAGAGCGAAGAGGAGTGACTGAGAAAGGGCTCAGAAGCAAATCAGGTCACTCACTGAGCGGCAGGAAGGTCGGAACAGGACCAGTGAGTGACTCCAGGCAGCTTCACGCAGCCGTTACCTTTATTGGTTGTATGTATAGGAAGAAATACCATCCTGCAGATAATTATACAGACAGAAAGAACCGGACAGAAAGATCCAGGCGCAGCGTTCTGCCGTATGCCAGAAGCTGCGCCTGTTGTTATGCGAGACTTTTCATGTATTTTCCTGCTGTTACGCGAGGCTCTTCATATATTTCTTCGGCGTGGTCCCTTTGTACTTTTTGAACGTCTTGATGAAGTAGCTCAGATCGTTGAAGCCGCATTCCAGCGCGACCTGGGTGACCGAATGGTTGGTCGTAAGCAGCTGATAGCAGGCGCGCTCGATCCGGTAGCCGTTCAGGTAGTCGATGGGCGTACAGTGGGCCATTTCCTTGAAGAACCGGCAGAACGACTGCGGCGCCATGCCGATGCTGGCGGCGATATCCTCCAGGGACAGTGGTTCGCGGAAGGATTCTTCCATATAATTCATGGCCTGCTGCAGGCGGATTGATTTCCGGAAGCTGTACTCGGATTTCTCATCGGAGTAGGAGTACAGATGCTGGCTCATGATCGTGCCGAGGATCACGTAGCAGACGCCGGTGACCAGCATTTCGTAGCCGGAGACCTTTGAAGCAAAGCTGTCAAACAATGTCCAGGCCGCATCGTGGATCACGGACATGGCAGGTGAGAAGACGTACTGGGGTACTATGGTATGCTCCAGGAGCAGATTGAGAGATTGGTTGATGGAATCGTTTTTCCCAAGCAGGTATTTGGCGTCAAAGACAATGCACTCATATTCGCATTCCCTGGGCATGGCCATATGGGGAAGGTTGGAGGGGATCAGCACGAAGTATCCCTCCTGCAGATGGAAATCCTGGTTGGCGACCGTCAGGATCAGGGAGCCCTTCAGGACACGGATCATCTCGAATTCCGTGTGCCAGTGGAGCTGCATGATATAGTCCGGGTGGGTCCGGGTGACATGATGAAATTCAAAGGGAAAATCGGCAGTGCCGCGCCGGCGGTTTTCCCGATATCTTAGGTAATGCATAGAGTTCTCCTGCAAGATATGCAATTTTAATATATGTTGTTTTTTGTACCGGAATGCAGGCCGGCCAATGTGCCTCCTGCACAAGAAAAATAAGGGGCGGATTTGACGAATTATGCTAAAAATCCGGTTAACCGCGGGAAAAAGGCCCAAGGCATGTGAATATTGTTATACTTTTTATAATAATAATCCTAGACCCCTGCAGATTTCAATGATAAATTAGACATAACAGTAACCGTTTAGCTGTTAAGAATCTACTAAAGGAGGAAAACATGAAAAAGAAAATCGTTAGTGTATTACTGACAGCAGTACTTGCCTGCGGTCTTGCTGCCTGCGGCGGCAGCTCCGAGCCGGCAGCCAGCAGTGCACCGGCAGCTGAGGCAGCAGCTTCTTCTGCAGCAGCAGAGGAGGAGGCTCCGGCAGAGGAAGAGGCAGCTCCGGCCGAGGAAGCTCCCGCTGAGGAAACAGCTCCGGTTGAGGGCGAGACTCCCAGAATCGCATTCGTCGGCAAGGTTGAAGGCCAGCCGTGGTGGGATCATGTACAGGCAAGCGTTATGGAGTGGAAGGACGCTACCGGCGTTGACGTCGTTTACCAGGCTCCGGCTGAGGTCGACGCAGCTGCTCAGGTTCAGATCATCACTGACCTTGTAAACCAGGGTGAGATCGATGCTCTTCTGTTCTCCCCGAACGATCCCGATGCTTGCGAAGCTATCTGCAAGCAGGCCAGAGATCAGGGCATCATCGTTATCGCTACCGAGGCTTCCGGAATGGAGAACGTCGATTACGATATCGAGGCCTTTGATGAGAAGGGTCTTGGCGCATTCCTGATGGATGAGCTGGCAGCTCAGATGGGTGAGGAAGGCGAGTATGTAACCATGGTTGGTTCTCTTACCATGGAGTCCCAGAACAACTGGGCAGACGCTGCTATCGCTCGTCAGCAGGAAGCATATCCGAACATGACCTACCTCGATGAGAGAGTAGTTGATGATTCCGATGCTGATATCGCTTACAACAAGACCAAAGAGCTGATCCAGAAGTATCCGGACCTCAAGGGTATCCTTGGAACCGGTTCCTTCGACGCTCCCGGCGCTGCACGTGCTATCCGTGAGATGGGCCTGACTGGTCAGGTATTCGCTATCTCCGTAGCAATGCCCAGCGAGGTTGCTGACTACATCAAAGAGGACGGCACTCTTCAGTCCGTTGCTCTGTGGGATGCCGGCATCACCGCTAAGTCCATGTGCAACCTGGCTGTCAAGATGTTCCAGGGCGAGGAGATCGGCGAGACTGTAGACCTTACTGAGGAAGGCTACACCGAGTGCGCAGTCACCACAAATGAGGCAGGCGCTGGCCTGGTTGTCGGTGACGGACAGATCGCCATCAATGCTGAGAACATTGATTACTGGCTGGAGGTCGGACTTTAATTTCCGTCCTTTGAGGCTGTTATAATCGCTTAGAAATGAGCCGCCGCATTAAAAAACCATACGATGGATTAGTGCGGCGGCTCATATTCTCTTTAAATGCAACCTGCAGACGTGTGCGGCGGCGAACCCGATTTTTTCTGCTGCCGCCATAATTATGAAGAGGAAACATCTATGTCAGAAAACTTACTTGAAATGCGGGGGATCTGTAAGTCATTTGGCGGTGTCCATGCTCTCGATCAGGTCAACCTCAGCATCAAGCCCGGCAGAGTTATGTGTCTCTGCGGTGAGAATGGCTGCGGAAAGTCCACGCTGGTAAAGATCATCTCGGGAGTATACACAAAGGACGAGGGAGAAGTCATCTTTGAAGGAAAAAAGATCGACCACATCACTCCTGCCGAAGCCGCTCAGCTTGGCGTTCAGGTTATCTATCAGGATCTTTCCATTTTCCCAAATCTCTCCGTCATGGAGAATCTTGCCATTAACTCCGAGATTGCTGCCGGCAGAAAGATCGTCGACAGAAAGCGCTGGGAAGCCACCGCAAAGGAAGCGCTCTCGAAGATCGGCTACAACATTGACCTTAATGCGACCATGGGTGAGCTTAGCATTGCCGACAAGCAGCTGGTCGCGATCTGCCGTGCGCTGCTGTTTAACGCAAAGCTGATCATCATGGACGAGCCCACCACGGCACTTACAAAGAGAGAGGTTGAAGCTCTGTTCAAGACAGTCCGTCAGCTTCGCGACAGCGGTATCGCGATCATGTTCATCGGTCACAAGACCGAGGAGGTTTTTGAGATCGCGGACGATGTCTGCATCATGAGAAACGGCAAAAACGTCTACCTCGGCTCCACATCTGAGCTGACCAGAGACGATTTCGTATACTACCTGACCGGCAGAAGACTGGAGCCGGATTACTTTGTACCGAAGAACATCGGCAAGGAGCCGGTGCTGAAGGTCGAGAATCTTACCCTGAAGAACGGAAAGTGCAAAAACGTTTCGTTTGATCTTCGCAAGGGTGAGATCCTGGGCGTTACCGGTCTTCTGGGCTCCGGACGTACGGAGCTGGCCCTTGCCCTGTTCGGTATGGAGAAGATCGCTTCCGGTAAGATCTACAAGGATGGCCAGGAAGTTCAGATCAACTCTCCTGTCGCAGCACAGAAGCTGAGGATCGGCTATCTGCCTGAGGACAGAAACGGTGAGGGCCTGTGCCTTGAGCAGCCGATCGCCGACAACATTGTCCTGGCTTCTCTGAAGAGACTTTCCGGAAAGTTCGGTTTTATTACCAAAAAGGCCATTAATGCCGACGCTGAGATCTGGAGAGAGAAATTCTCTATCAAGACCGATGACGTACGGAAGAACGTATCCACTCTTTCCGGCGGAAACGCCCAGAAGGTCGTTCTTTCCAAGTGGCTGGCGACTGACCTGGACGTTCTGATCCTGAACGGACCGACTGTCGGTGTCGATGTCGGTGCAAAGCAGGACATCCATGCCCTGGTGCATGATCTGGCGAACGAAGGCCTTGCTGTTATCATTATCTCTGATGACCTGCCTGAAGTTGTTGTCAACTGCAACCGTGTAATCGTCATGAAGGACGGCGAGATCGTCGGCCGCATGGACGGTGAAGAGGTCCAGGAAGACAGCATCGTCAAGATCATAAGCTGAGGGAGGTGCATTCATGAATAACGCGACATTAAAAAGACTTACACGGCGGACAGAATTTTATATCTTTATCGTTCTGATCGTCATGAGTATCGTCATTCATTTCGCCTCGGGCGGAAAGCTGCTGGTTCCCGATAAGATCTTCACGATCCTTCGTGCCATGATCGTTGACGGTATCTTCGCTCTCTGTTCGCTGGTCGTTATGATTTCCGGAGGCTTCGACCTGTCCTTCCCGGCCATCGCAGCCCTTTCCTATTCTCTTGCCAGTAAGATCTGCCTGGATCAGGGCTGGTGCAGCGAGAATCCCATCGTCGGATTCCTGCTTGCTGTCCTGATCGGCTGTGTACTGGGTGCTTTCAACGGCTGGATCATTTCCAACTTCCAGCTGAACACCATGCTGGTTACCCTGGGAACCCAGACCCTGTTTACCGGTCTTTCCATGGGTGTGCTGAAGCTTAAGGAGATCACCTCCAAGCTTCCGGCCGGCTTCAAGAATCTGGGAACTGCAAAGATCACCAGCTATACGACCACCGTTGGTTCCAGACAGGTTACTTCCGATCTGTCGGTATGTATTATTTTCCTGATCATCTTTATTATTATCACCTCCTTCATCCTCAACAAGACGATGTTCGGACGTGCCCTGTATGCGATTGGAGGAAATGAGACCTCTGCAGAGCGTGCCGGCTATAATGTAAAGCGGACCAAATTCATCCTTTATACAGCAGTCGGCGGACTGGCAGGCTTTGGCGGCATGCTTCGTGTATGTCTGGCCAGCCAGGCGATCCCGAAGGCTCTTGTCGGAAAAGAGATGACCATCATTCCGGCCGTTATCCTTGGCGGTGCCAGTATCTTCGGTGGTGAGGGTACGGTATTTGGTACCATGTGCGCGATCACACTGATCACCATCGTATCCAACAGTATGATCGTTCTGGGTATTCCGACCGCCTGGCAGAACCTGTTCAACGGTGTCATTATCCTGATCGGTATCACAGTATCTGCCGTACAGGCAAAACGCAGAGCAGGCTGAAAGGAGGACTGATTCATGAAAGTAAAAGATTTCTTAAAACGCAATCCGTATACAGTCATTCTTCTGGTATTTATGGCGCTTGTGCTTCTGCTCTTCACCATTACCAAAGGCGATGTCTTCTGGCGTGTAGGTACCTGGAAGGGTATCGTCATGCAGTTCCCTGAGTTCGGCGTAATGGTTGTAGGAACCATGTTCTGCTTCATTCTGGGCTGTATCGATATGTCCTTCGTTATGCTGGGCAATTTCGCAACGATCATCGGCACAAGGTACATCCTGTCCCACGTTCAGGACGGTATGAGCAATGCCCAGATCATCGGCGTATTTTTTGTTGCGATCCTGATCGTCTGCCTGATCGGCGCCTTCGGCGGCGTGATCAACGGTCTGCTGATCAGTAAGCTGGGCATTCCGCCTGTCATCGCGACCATCGCCATGCAGATGGTATGGCTGGGTCTGTCCACCGGTATCACCAACGGTGAGACGATCTCCCTGAACAAGGTTCCGCTGTATGCCGAGATCGGCCACTCGATGATCTTCGGATTCATCCCGTTCCCGCTGCTGATCTTTGTCATTATCTTTGTCCTGGCATACCTGGTACTGAAGTACACCACCTATGGTGAGAAGCTGTATATGTGCGGTACCAACCGTAAGGCAGCCAGATTCTCCGCGATCAATACCGACCGGATGATCGTTGTGACCTTCGTTATTGCAGACGTGATCTGCTGTATCGGTTCTCTGCTCATGGTATCCACCCTGAACAGTGCAAAGGCAGACAGTGGTGAGTCTTATGTTATGAAGATCATCCTGATCCTCGTCCTTGCCGGTATCCTTCCGGACGGCGGTATCGGAAAGATGGGCAACCTGATCTTCTCCATCCTGATCATTCAGGTCATCACCTCCGGCGTAAATATGTTCAGCAACCTGAACACCTATCATGGAAGCTTCATCTATGGCGGACTGCTGATCATCGTTCTGATCCTCAGCACCTTCCTGAAGGGCGATTCCTTCAAGTTCCCGAAGCTATTTAAAAAAGCTTCAGAATAAAAAAGCAATGTCCGCAGGCTGTGCGCAGCCTGCGGGAGAAACGATAAAACGAGATACGAGCAGAAAGGAGCATAAGCTTAAATGAACAGTATTGAGAGATTTTATGCAACCGTAGAAAGAAGACCGGTTGACCGCCCGGCATGCTGGCTTGGCGATCCCACTCCGGAAGCAGTTCCCGCACTTTGCGATTTCTACCATGTTGGCGACATCAAGGAACTGAAGAAGGTCTGCGGCGACGATTTCTACGCAGTTGAGATCCCGTATCATTCCGAGACCTGCAACGCCATCTTCGCTGCTTTTGACTGGTACATGAACGGATCCAACGTTGATACCGAGCATCGTACCCTGACCGCTGATGGCTGCTTCGCACACTGCGAGGACCTGGACGACATCATCGCTGTTAACTTCCCGTGGCCGGATCCCGAGAAATACATCGATCCCGAAGAGTGCAAGAAGCTCGTTGACGAGGCTCCGAAGGACAAGGTCGTTATGGGTATGCTGTGGGCCTGCCACTTCCAGGATTTCTGCGCATCCTTTGGTATGCAGACCGCTCTGATGAACATGGTCACCGATCCTGAGATGGTTCACTATGTTGACGATCACATTGTTGAGTTCTACCTGAAGGCCATGAAGATCTTCCTTGAGGCTACCAAGGGCAAAGTTCATGCGATCCTGATCGGTGACGACATGGGCTCCCAGAGAGGCCTGATGATCAGCCCGAAGCTGATCGAGGAGTTCGTTATCCCGGGCGCAAAGAAGCTGATCGATCTGGCTCATTCCTATGGCGTAAAGGTCGTTTACCACTCCTGCGGTTCCATCGTGGATGCTATCCCGCTGCTGATCGAAGCTGGTGTTGATGTTATCCATCCGATCCAGGCTCTGGCAGCAGGCATGGATCCGGCCAACCTGAAGGCTCACTTCGAAGGCCAGATCTCCTTCTGCGGCGGCGTTGATACCCAGGATCTGCTGCCGAACGGAACACCGGAGCAGGTTGCAGCCAAGGTCAAAGAGCTTCGCGGCTACTTCCCCACCGGCCTGATCATTTCCCCCAGCCATGAGGGACTGCAGCCGGATGTTCCGCCCAGGAACGTAAAGGCTCTGTTTGATGAGGCAACCAAGATTTATTGATATTGATCAGGATTGATCAGGGAGGTTTACTATGGTTCGCAGATTTGGATCGATGATTAAGATCACACCGGAAGGACTTGAGCCCTACAAGAAGTATCATGCAAATCCCCTTCCGGGCGTTAATGAGATGATCAAGGAGTGCCATCTGAAGAACTATTCCATCTATTCCAGAGGCGATTATCTGTTCTCTTACTTCGAGTATGATGGCGATGATTATGACGCCGACATGGAGAAGATGGCAGCTGATCCGGCTACCCAGCACTGGTGGAGCATCGTCAAGCCGCTGATGCAGCCGCTGGACGACCGCAAAGAGGGAGAGTTCTGGTCAGATATGGAAGAGATCTATCATCTCGACTGATGGATATCTGGTGCTGCAAGAGTGGCCTGCAGGGGCGTATGCTCCGGACCGGCGCTTTTGGCAGCGCAAAAATCAAATTTGTGCACGATCAAAATTTTAGCAATAGAGTGACTGTTTAGTCAGAAAAGGAGGAATCTAAAATGGCAAAGTCAAGACTGATCGGCGATTATCCTGTTATCGGAATCCGCCCGACCATCGACGGAAGAAGAGGACCGCTGAAGGTAAGAGAGTCTCTTGAGGATCAGACCATGAACATGGCAAAATCCGCCAAGAAGCTTCTGGAGGAGAACATCCGGTATACAAATGGTGAGCCGGTCAAGGTTATCATCGCAGATACGACCATCGGCCGTGTTGCCGAGGCTGCTGCCTGCGCAGACAAGTTCAAAAAGGCTGGTGTTGACATCACCCTTACCGTTACTCCCTGCTGGTGCTACGGTGCAGAGACCATGGATATGGATCCCATGACCATCAAGGCTGTATGGGGCTTCAACGGCACTGAGAGACCCGGCGCTGTTTATCTGGCATCTGTTCTGGCTACCCATGCTCAGAAGGGCCTTCCGGCTTTCGGTATCTACGGACATGACGTCTGTGAGGCAGACGACACCGAGATCCCGGCAGACGTTCAGGAGAAGATCCTGCGCTTCGGCCGTGCAGCTGTTGCCGCTGCTACCATGAGAGGAAAATCCTATCTGCAGATCGGTTCCGTTACCATGGGTATCGGCGGATCCATCATCGATCCCGCTTTCATCGAGGAGTATCTTGGCATGCGTGTCGAGTCTGTTGATGAGGTCGAGATCATCCGCCGCATGAGCGAGCACATCTACGACGAGGAAGAGTTCCAGAAAGCTCTGGCATGGGTCAAGAAGTATTGCATCGAAGGATTTGACAAGAACCCGGCTGAGCTGCAGAGAACACCCGAGAAGAAGAAAGAGGAGTGGGAGTTCGTCGTCAAGATGATGTGCATCATCAAGGATCTGATGAACGGCAACCCGAACCTCGGCGAGGGACACGAGGAGGAGATGGTCGGACACAACGCCATCGCTGCTGGTTTCCAGGGACAGCGTCAGTGGACAGACTTCTATCCGAACTGTGACTTCGCGGAGGCAATGCTGAACACCTCCTTCGACTGGAACGGCGCAAGAGAGCCCTACGTCCTGGCTACCGAGAACGATGTTCTGAACGGCCTGGGCATGCTCTTCCAGAAGCTGCTGACCAACTCCGCAGCTATCTTTGCTGATGTTCGTACCTACTGGAGCGCCGAGGCAGTCAAGAAGGCTACCGGCGGCTATGAGCTGGAAGGCAAGGCAAAAGAGGCTGGCGGATTTATTCACCTGATCAACTCCGGTGCTGCCTGCCTGGACGCTAACGGAAGAGCTGTTGACGCAGAGGGCAACCATGTAATGAAGCCCTGGTATGAGGTTACCAAGGAAGATCAGGAAGCCATCATGGCCAACACCACCTGGAACTATGCAGACCTCGGATACTTCCGCGGCGGCGGCTTCTCCTCTCGTTTCGTAACTGAGTATGAGATGCCTGTTACCATGATCCGTCTGAACCTGGTCAAGAACCTTGGACCGATGCTGCAGATCGCTGAGGGCTGGACCGCAGCTCTGCCGGATGAGGTTACCGATGTTCTGTGGAAGCGTACCGACTACACATGGCCCTGCACATGGTTCGTTCCGAGAACCACCGGCGAGGGTGCCTTCGCTACCGCTTATGATGTCATGAACAACTGGGGCGCAAACCATGGCGCAATCTGCTATGGCCACATCGGCGCAGACCTGATCACCATGTGCTCCATCCTTCGTATTCCGATCGCTATGCACAACGTTCCGGAAGAGAAGATCTTCCGTCCGGCTGCATGGAATGCATTCGGTATGGACAAAGAGGGCGCTGACTTCCGTGCATGCCAGGCATACGGCCCGATGTACAAGACCATCAAATAAGACGGTCAGTAAGGAGATAGCATGTTAAAAGGAATTCCGAAGATCCTCTCACCCGAGCTGCTGATGGTCCTCTGCGAGATGGGCCACAGCGATCGTATCGTGATCGGCGACGGAAACTTCCCGGCAGAGTCCATGGGCAAGAATGGCATCGTGATCCGCTGTGACGGACATGGTGTTCCCGAGCTCCTGGACGCCATCCTTCAGGTATTCCCGCTGGATACTTATGTTGAGCATCCGGTCAGCCTGATGGAAGTTATGCCCGGAGATCCGGTCGAGACCCCGATCTGGGACGAGTACGAGAAGGTAGTTGCAGCCCACGACGAGCGCGGCGGCGCTGCCATCGGCCACATCGAGAGATTCAAATTCTATGAAGAGGCACAGAAGTGCTATGCCGTCATTGCAACCGGCGAGACCGCTCTCTATGCAAACATCATTCTGCAGAAGGGTGTCGTCGTCGACTGAGATAATGTGTAATACCATGGGGATGAGAGCCTGCTCTCATCCCTTTTTTCTTCCAGAGGTAGCTGCTATCGTAACGGCCTGTAGATTGTTTGCCTTAATGTCATTGCACAGAAGCGCCCCCCTCTGGAAGGCATTACGCAAACGGCTTTGGCCCTGTCGGAGGTTTTTGCGTGATTGGCGGGAGAAGGGCTACATCTCCGGTTTTGTAACACTGGATGAAAATGACTGCGCGGCTATTTACACGATGATGGTGTAATCGCAGCCGGTGACAAAAGACGCAGGGCATAGCCCGAGGAATGGAAGACGTACTGCTTATAAAGAGTACTATTAAAAGAGGAACAGAAAATGAAGAAAAAAATCGACATCAATGAATATGCAGGCAAGATCAATGAGATGCTGGGAAAGGGTATCCTCCTGAACACCAACGGCGACAAGTTCAACTCCATGGTGATCGGATGGGGCCACCTGGGCCGTCTGTGGAACCAGCCGACCTTCCTGGTGTATGTGCGCCAGAGCCGATACACCAAGCCCCAGCTGGACAAGACCGGAGAGTTTTCCATCAGTGTACCGCTTGAAGGCATCGATCCCAAGATCAGCCGGGTATGCGGATCCCTGTCCGGCTATGACGTGGATAAAGTAAAAGAAGCAGGACTGACCCTGGAGGACGGCGAGATGGTCAATGTCCCGGGCATCCTGGAATATCCCATTACCCTGGAGTGCAAGGTGATCTACGCCCAGGATCAGAACATGGACGCCATCCCCGCAGAGGAAAAAGCCAGGTTCTATCCTGAGACCGAAAACGGCTTCGATCATCACACCATGTATGTGGGCAGGATCGTAAACGCCTACATGGTGACTAAAGAGTAAACGGGGCAAAAAAAGGCTGCCGCATGCAATCGGCCTGCATAAAGATTCTTCCGGGAAGCGCTCTCGCTCGGTCCTCGCGCAGCGGTACCAAGTCGGAATCGTGGATTCCTCCAGGTACCGGCTGAGGTCTGTTCCCTCCAGAATCTTTGTGCAGGCCTTTCTTTGCATGTGGCAGCCTTTTCTGCCGAAGAGCGGACCTTGCGTCACCAAAATGGCGGCGTGCCGGTCCTTTTTTATTTGTAGTCGAATCCGCTGGGGGTGTTTAGCGGCTGCTCCAGCATTTCCGGATGGGCGAAGATGTATTTGATCAGCTTGAGGCTTCGGGCGAAGTAGAAGCCGTCGGCGATCCGCTCATCCAGGGTAGCGCCGATGTCGAAGCAGTCACGGATCTCGCGGCTGCCGTCGGGCAGGAGCAGCTCCTCCTTGTGCAGGACGCCAATGGTCAGCAGGATGGAGCAGGTGCCGTACTCGTTCAGATGATGGTAGACGGAGGGGCATTTGATGCTGCCAAGGTTGCTCAGGAGCACCGTGGAGTAGTTTGGGTCGCCTTCTGTCAGGAAGGAGGGATTGTGGCCCCAGTAGTCCAGGGTGCGGACGAGCCCGCAGATCCCCATCTGTACGGGACGGGGCAGGGCGGCAAAGGTATCCATGATGGCATTGACGCCGCCGCCTGCGCCGTGGGCGGCATTGCGGGCCTTATTTACATCGCCGATGATGTGGGCAGAGATCTCGTTGATGGTGTCGGTCTCTTTCGGTACGTAGAACATCAGCTCCTCGTCGGCGCCGTCGGCAAACTGCCGCTTGGCCACAAAGCTCATGCTGATCTCATCCCGCTCATACAGACGGCAGCACTTGACGTAGTAATTCATTCGGGGCCGCTCCATGACCATCTTGGTGACGGCGGCTACCATGCAGTGGAAGAGGGTGACCTTTGGGCCGCCCTGGCTGTTTTTCTGCTCCAGATAGCGAAGCAGTTCTGTTGCGTCGATGGTATCATTCAGATAGACTTCGTTTTCCGTTTTGTGCGGCATCAGGCAGGCCATGGTGGTCTGCAGGCCGGGAGCTTTAACAACGTGTGCATCCGGGCGGTCGAGCCATCCCTTTCTTTTCTTTGCGGCAGTGTTTGCCATAGCGGTAGATCCCCCTGTTTCTTTTCTTGCAATTATTCAGAAGCAGCCGTTAGCTGCCTCTGATTGGTATTTCCTGTAGTGCAGTCTTCATGTGGTTCTGAACGGTTATTCATTCTCCTCTTCGAGCTTGCGGTAGGCGACTTTGCCGACGAGGGTCTTGGGGAGTTCTTTTCGGAACTCGATTTCTTTCGGCAGGGCGTATTTTGCGATGTGGAGCCGCAGCTGGCTCATGATCCGTTCTTTGATCTCATCGGATGGTTCGACGCCGTCCCGCAGGACGACATAGGCCTTAACCCTTTGCATAGCATGTTCGTCGCGAACGCCGATAACACAGCTGTAGGAGACTTCGGGACAGCCGTCGATCACGTTTTCCAGCTGACCGGGATAGACGTTATATCCGTTGGTAATGATCATTCGTTTGAGCCGCTGACGGAAGTAGATGTAGCCGTCCTCGTCCATGTGGCCCAGATCGCCGGTGTACAGCCAGGTCTCGCCGTCGGGCAGGACCCGCAGCGTTTCCGCAGTTTCTTTTTCGTTGTGGAGGTAGCCCAGCATGACCGTCGGTCCCCGCAGGATGATCTCACCTTCTTCGCCGCGGGGAAGCTCTTCGTCGGTTCCGGGGCGGACGATGCAGTAGACGGTGTCCGGGAAGGGCAGGCCGATGCTGCGCTCCCGGTAGGTATCCCGGGGTGTCAGGCAGCTGGCGGTGACGCACTCGGTGAGGCCGTAGCCTTCACGGATCTGCACGGTGCAGCCGTGCTCATGCAGGAAGGTGTCGACCTTTTTCTTCAGCTCCGGGGTGATGGAATCGCCGCCGGAAAATACACCCTGGAGGCAGGAGAGATCCACGCCGTCCAGATCCGGGATGTGCAGCAGCGCTTCGAAAAGTGTGGGCACGCCGGCGATGAGGTTGGGCTGCTTCTTTTTCAGCATCTGCGCATAGGACTTCAGGTTGAAGGAGGGCATGAGGATGCACTCGGCGCCGGCCACCAGGATCGTGTGGATGTTGATGCCAAGGCCGAAGCCATGGAACACCGGCATGCAGCTGAGCATGGTCTGTCCCGGGCCGAGGGGTTTTCCGTAGGATTCCTTTGTCTGGAGGGCAAGGGCATTGAAGTTCAGCTCAGACAGGCAGATCCCTTTTGGCGTGCCGCTGGTTCCGCCGCTGTACAGGATGACAGCCGTGTGCTTCGGATCAAAGAGCGGAGGCGGGAGAGGAACGCCGGCAGTGCCCTTCCGGAGAAATTTTGTCCAGAGCAGGCTGTGGCCGGTGTTGGGATATTTCAGGTGCGGTCGGCCGGTCGTCGCGGCGTAGCCGACATTGAGCGGGAAGGGGAGCTCGTCCTGGATCCGGCAGACCAGAATCGTCACCGGATGATCCACGTCATGGAGCGCGTGCTCCACCTTTTCGCAGAACATATCGGCAGTCAGGATCATTTTGCTGCCGGAAAAGTTCAGATAAAAAGAGATCTCGTACTGGGCGGACAGGGGGTGGACCATATTTGCCACGGCTCCGATCCGGTCGAGGGCATAGAAACAGACCAGCGCCTGCGGAATGTTGGGCAGACAGATCGTGACTACGTCGTCCCGGCGGATGCCGGATGCGACAAAGGCCCGGGCGGCCTGTTCGATCTGTGTGCAGAATGCGCGGTAACTGGTCTTCTTGTTAAAAAATTCGTAGGCGACTGCCGCCGGGTAGTCGGCGGCGTTCTGCTCGATCATCTGGAACATGGTTTTTTCGGGATACTCCAGATGCCGGCGAGGCGTGGTCTGCGTGGTTTCCATGATCAGGAACGTCCTTTCAGAAAAACGTTGGGCGGACGATCTTCCGGAAAAAAGAAGACGTCCGCCTACAGTTTACCATATTCAAAAGACATGCACTATTCGAAATTTACTGAATCATGGAAAATGGTTCCTGTTTCAAGAACGCCTCGGCGTTTTTGCCGCGACGCGCACGGTGCGTAAGCCCCTCCCACTGTGCGCGTCTGCGATCCGCCGGAGGC
>DFFG01000103.1 GCA_002368795.1 Eubacterium sp. UBA3782 | reverse complement strand
TATGGATAGGGATATAAATGCAGCAGTGAATATCCGGGAGGAGGGGCGCAGGCTCCTGATGAAAGGATAATCAATAAAGGACGACAAACATTCAGCCTGAAAGGGCTGATCAGAGAACCGCGGGGCACGCGGGGATAGCCTGCCTATGCTCAGCCCGATAGGGCTGTCGAACAGGAAGCCCCCACTTCTAAGCATAAGCGAAAGTGGTGGGAGTATGTCACAGCGGATCGGTATGAGCAGAGAGAAGAATATTCAGAATAACAGAAAAAAGACCATATACAGCCTGATCTGTGCGAAGGAATATGTGCCGATGCGGGAGAAGGAGATCGCCGCGCTGCTGGATATCCCGAGAGCAAAGCGCAGGGATCTGACAGAAGTTCTGGAGGAGCTGATCCGGGAGCGCAAGATCGAAAAGACGCTGAGCGGACGGTACCAGAAGTACCGTTCCCCGGAGGGCATCGATGACCGGAAGGGCAGATATTCCTCCGGCGGACGAGAGCTAAAGGCCGGAAGGACCGTGTACGCGGGAGGCGCTGCCGGGAGCTCCCAGGATGGCAGAGGGGGCGGCGGAAAGCGCATTCGCACCGGCGGCTTCTGGGACAGGTCGGTGCTGGACGAATCGCCGGCAGAAGCGATCGGACGTATTGTCGACGCCTATGGACTGCCGGTGGCTTTTTCACCCCGGGCGGCACAGATGACAGAACGGCTTCCTGGCACGATAACCGATGAGGATCTGGAGGGCAGACTTGACCTGCGCAGCCAGTGTGTGATCACCATCGACGGGACAGACTCCAGAGATTTTGATGATGCGGTATCACTGGAAAAAACAGGCGGCAGCTATATTCTGGGCGTGCATATTGCCGATGTAGGGCGGTACGTGCCCTGGGACTGCGCGCTGGACCGGGATGCCAGAGCCCGCGGAACTTCGGTGTATCTGCCGGACCGGGTGATCCCCATGCTGCCGGAGCGGCTGTCCAATGATCTGTGCTCCCTGAATGAGGGAGAGGACAGACTGACACTGTCCTGCATCCTGAAGATCAGCCGGAAGGGCGAGGTCCTTTCGGGCAGGATCACAGAATCGGTTATCTGCAGTGCGCACCGCATGACCTACGATGATGTGGACAGGATCATCACGGACCGGGATCCGGAGCTTTGTGAGGCGTACCGGGACATCGTGCCGATGCTGTTTGAGATGAAAAACCTGGCCGATGCCCTGGAAAACCGCCGGAAGGAGCGGGGCATGATCGGCTTTGACTTTCCGGAGACGAAGTTCGAGCTGGATGAGGAGGGGCACCCCTTAAGGCTCTGGGCATCCCGTGCCACAGCTGCCACGCGGCTGATCGAGCAGTTCATGCTGACGGCAAATGAGTTTGTCGCCGGCATCTACGAGGCAAAGGGGATTCCTTTCCTGTACCGTGTCCATGACAAGCCGGATGAGGACAAGCTGGAGGATGCGCTGTACGTGATCCGAAAGCTGGATCCGGAGGGCAGACTGCCGGCCGTCCGCTCACTTTCCAGAATAACCCCTGCGGATATCCGGGATCTTCTTGCGGCGGCAGAGGAGCTGCCCCAGGGACCGGCCATCAGCAATATGCTGCTTCGTTCCATGCGGCAGGCGGTCTATTCCGCCGAAAACACCGGCCACTTTGGCATTGCCGCGGCTGTCTACTGCCATTTTACTTCGCCGATCCGCCGGTATCCGGACCTGATGATCCACCGGATCATCAAGGACGATCTGCACGGCAGACTGACGGACAAGCTTCTTCGGGAATACCGAAGATGCATGGATGACATCGCCCAGAGCGCATCGGTTCTGGAGCGCAGGGCGGCAGAGGTCGAGCGGGAAGCCGTAAAACGCAAGATGGCAGAATATGCAGAGAAACACATCGGTGAGGTGCAGGAAGGCACGGTCAGCGGTGTGACAAGCTGGGGTATTTACGTTCAGCTGGACAACACGCTGGAAGGACTGGTCCATGTAACAAAGCTGGATGGCGATTACTATGAATTTAATGAAGGCCGCATGGAGCTTCGGGGCACGATAGAGGGACGGGTTTTCTCCATCGGTCAGCGGCTTGAGGTGCGGATCATCGATGCCGATCCGGAAAAACGGACGGTGGACTTCTGCCTGGAAGACGATATTTACATTTAAAGGAGTGAAATACGCACGATGGCGAAGGAAAAGGACAGCAGACTGATCGCCAATAACAAAAAGGCGTATCATGATTATTTTATCGATGATAAATATGAGGCCGGCATTGCGCTGCACGGTACCGAGGTCAAATCGGTCCGCATGGGCAAATGCTCGATCAAGGAGGCCTTTGTCCGGATCGAAAACGGGGAAGTATTTATCTACGGCATGCACATCAGCCCCTACGAGAAGGGCAACATCTTTAACCGTGATCCGCTCCGGGTAAAAAAGCTGCTGCTGCACAAGGATGAGATCCGTAAGCTGACCGGCAAGGTCCAGGAGAAGGGATATACACTTGTGCCGCTGCAGGTCTATTTTAAAAATTCTCTGATCAAGGTCGAGATCGGCCTGGCCAGAGGTAAGAAGCTGTACGATAAGCGCGCAGATATCGCAAAGAAGGATCTGCGCAGGGAGGCGGAGAGAGAGTTCAAGGAAGCATGGAAGAATTAAGCATCCTTCTGGGCAAAGCAATACAGAAGGTGACCCGATTAAAAGGGGGCGGCGGCTCCGCACTGCCGGGGCTGGTCGTTGAGCACATGGATCCGCAGTTTATCAAAAAGGTGCTGTCAGAGCTTCCGATGGGCGTCGCGGTCGTATCCGGAACCAACGGGAAGACCACAACGACCAAGATCGTCAGTGAGCTGCTGGAAGCACAGGGACTTCGGGTATTTACCAACCGGACCGGAAGCAATTTCGTGCGAGGGGTGATCTCGGAGATCATCGAGGATATCAGTCTTACCGGAAAATTTGATTATGACATTGCCGTTCTGGAGCTGGATGAGGCCCATGCCGTGCGCTTTCTGGAGGCCTGCGACATCGACTATGCCCTGCTTCTGAATGTCCAGAGAGATCAGCTGGACCGCTTTGGCGAGATCGACCATACGGCAGAGCTGCTGCAGAAGGTGGCGGAAAACGCCCGCAAGGCATGCGTGCTGAACCGGGAGGATCCAAGGATCAGCCAGATCCGGACCGCGCATCCGGTCTGGTTCGGCCTGGGGGAGGACCTGCTTTCTGCCTTTCCATCCGATGACGACCTGATCGTGTCAGAGGGGCCAAAGGTCTCGGAGCTGCCTTCCAGTGTGACGCTTGAGTCTCTAAACGGGCAGGAAGGTGTCTTTTGTATCGATGGTGAAGCCTATTCCTGCCGGATGGAGCTGAAGGGGATCTACAACGCCTACAACGCAGCAGGTGCGCTGGCCTTGTGCCTCAGCATCCTGCCTGAGGCAGAAACAGAAGACCTCATCCATGCGCTTTCCGGCATCCATTCGGCCTTTGGCAGAGGCGAGAGCCTGCAGATCGGCGGCCGGGATGTGGAGCTGTATCTGGTAAAGAATCCCTCCGCCTTTATGCTGGGGCTGGCATCCTTTGCCGATGAGGCACACGATTTCATGATCGCGATCAACGACGAATATGCTGATGGCAGGGATGTATCCTGGCTCTGGAACGTGGATTTTTCCAGACTGGCACATGTAAAAGTCGTGACCGGGATACGTGCCTCTGATATGGCGCTGCGCCTTAAATACGAGGGCTGCCGCGTCGATGTCATCGAGGAGGATATCGGACAGGCACTAAGAAAACTTACGGCAGAGGGCGATGCGCCATGCCGGATCTTTGCCACCTACACAGCGATGCTGGAGATCCGCAGACAGATATCGGGGAAAAGTATATTATGACCATCAACATTCTTCATCTGTATCCCAGGGAAATGAACCTGTACGGCGATCACGGCAACGTACTTGCTCTGAAGCAGCGTGCCATCTGGCGCGGTTTCGATGTAAAGGTCATCGAGCACCATGTGGGGGATCCGATCCCAAAGGATATCGACATCATCTTTGGCGGCGGAGGACAGGATTCCGGCCAGGTTAAGATCGAGGAGGATCTGCGTGCAAACGGGGATGCCCTAAAAGCAAAGATCGAGGATGGGACGCCTTCGTTGGTCATCTGTGGTCTGTACCAGCTCTTTGGCCGCTATTTCCTGACGTCGGAAGGAAAAGAGATCCGGGGCATCGGAATCTTTGATGCCGTAACCGTGGCAGGCAGCGAGCGGCTGATCGGCAATATCGTGATCCAATCGGAACGATTCGGAGAGGTCGTGGGCTATGAAAACCATTCCGGTCTGACGATGCCGGGAGAGGGGGCAAAGCCCTTTGGCACAGTCCTTAAAGGGGCCGGAAACAACGGCAGCGACGGAACCGAAGGCATCATGTACAGGAACTGCATCGGCACCTACCTCCATGGACCGATCCTGCCGAAAAATCCGGCGGTGGCCGATTTTCTCCTGCTTGAAGCGCTGAAAAGAAAGGATCCGTCCATTGCGGCTCTGCAGCCGCTGGATGATACCCTGGAGATGGAGGCGCACAGAAGTGCGGCATCCAGGCCGCGGTAACAGCTGCACATCCTGCAGCTTATCACTGAAAAGAACAGCAGCTTATCGCTAAAAGGAACAGATTTGACAAATTGCTGTCAGTTTGTTATATATGAATTGTAAGTATACGCTTACAGCTGCAGATGGGCAGAGCATAAGGATCTGTTCTGCTGCAGACTCTCTTCGGGCTAGTAAAGGTTTCGACGGGGGTTTTGAAGTTTGGGAAGCCATCCGCGGCCCCGGGACCGCGTCATCAACCTGGAATTAAAATTAAACGCAGACAATAACGAGTTAGCGTTTGCTGCTTAACTAAAAAGCAGCTGTCGACCGGAAAAGGTTCCCGCGCCTTTCCCGGCGGCATCATTGTAAGGCGGGGCACTTTTTCCCCAAAGCTTTGAGGGGCAAAAAGATCTTATGAAGCTACCTGCGGCGGAAGCCTGTTATTCGGCGTCCGGCAAAGGGAAATCCAAAAGAATAACTGTGATGGGAGAAGCCGGATGGATAGGCTTTCGGACGCGGGTTCGACTCCCGCCTGGTCCACTAAAAATGGTGTTCAGGCATTTGAGCAGAAGCTGTCTTTCATATGAGATGGCTGCCGGATGGATGAACGAAACAAAAGGCTGCATGCAGGATATATCTGGATGCGGCCTTTTTGTTTTAGCAAGGACACAGAATTGACATATTTTGCGAGGATACTATAATTTTAGTTGAACCTGTAGACAGGAATATCTTTGGAGATGTCGTGATGGATAAGCTGAAGATCTTAGTTGTGGATGACGAAGTCAGGATGCGCAAGCTGGTGCGTGATTTCCTGGTGAAGGATAATTTTGATGTGGTCGAGGCGGGAGACGGGGAAGAAGCCCTGAATATGTTTTACGCAGATAAGGAGATCGACCTGATCATCCTTGACGTGATGATGCCCAAGATGGACGGCTGGCAGGTCTGCCGGGAGATCCGGAAGGAATCCAGGATCCCGATCATCATGCTGACGGCAAGGGGAGAGGAGAGGGATGAGCTCCTTGGCTTTGAACTGGGTGTGGATGAATATATCTCCAAGCCCTTCAGTCCGAAGATCCTGGTCGCCCGAGTCGGCGCGATCCTGCGCCGTACCAACCTGATCAGCACCGATGAGGTACTGGAGGCCGGCGGGATCTCTATCAACAAATCTGCCCATCAGGCGTCTGTTGATGGCAAGGAGATCGAGCTTAGCTATAAGGAGTTTGAGCTGCTGACCTATTTTCTGGAGAATCAGGGGATCGCCCTGTCCAGGGAGAAGATCCTGAATAATGTCTGGAACTATGACTATTTCGGGGATGCCCGTACGATCGACACCCATGTGAAAAAGCTTCGCAGCAAGATCGGCGAGAAGGGAAGCTATATCAAGACGATCTGGGGCATGGGGTATAAATTTGAGGTAGATCCTTCCTGACGCCTTCCGTCTCTTTGTGATGCCTGGCAGTACGCCTGCCGGCAGAAGGCATTTTGCTTAGGCAGATAAGAAGCAGGAGAGACAGACTTTTGTCTTCCTCTTATTCTGAAATTGTTTGGAGATCATATGATACGGAAAGTTGCAGCTGATTTGAAAAATTCAATACGGGGAAAGGTCGCGCTGATTTTTATCTGCCTGATGGCTCTGATGCTCGTCCTGATCGGACTGTGTGAGTTCCTGTTTGTCGAGAGGTTTTATATTTCCCGAAAGGAAAAGATCCTCCTCGAGAGCTGGAACTGGATCAATGCGGTGGACGAAACGGCCCTACCGGAGACCTTCGAGTCCTTCTGTTCGGTGAATGGACTCACCTACAGTGTGACGGACCAGAATCTGGAGCCGCTGCTGACGAACGGACATCAGGATACGGACATGAGCGGCAGGCTTTTTGGAAATATCCTTGGCATGGAGGATGAGAACTCAAAGGTGCTGGAGGAGACGGACCGGTACAAGATGATCCGTATTCAGGACCGCTTTTCTTCCATGGAATACCTGGAGCTCTGGGGAACGCTTGAAAACGGGCATTATTATATCGTACTGACGCCGCTGCAGAGCATTTCCGATGCAGCCCTGATCTCTGCCCAGTTCTATGCATATATCGGCCTCGTGGTCGTTGTCCTTGGCGCTGCCGCGATCTGGCTTGTCACCAAAAGGATCGTGCAGCCAGTCCAGGAGCTTACCGAACTGTCGAAGCGGATGGCGGACCTGGATTTTGACGCACAGTATACCAGCGGCGGTTCTGATGAGATCGGTGTTCTGGGTGAGAATTTCAATGTCATGTCCCGAAAGCTTCAGGAGGCGATCGGTGAGCTGAAGACCGCCAATGTCAAGCTGCAGAAGGACATTGAAGAGAAGACGCAGATCGATGAGATGCGCAAGGAATTCATCTCCAATGTATCCCATGAGCTGAAAACGCCGATCGCGCTGATCCAGGGATACGCTGAAGGCCTGCGGGACAATGTCATCGATGATCCGGAGAGCAGGGAGTATTATTGTGATGTAATCATCGATGAGTCCGGAAAAATGAATACGCTGGTCCGCCAGCTGCTTACGCTGAACCGGCTGGAATTTGGCAATGATCTGCCGTCGATGGAACGGTTCTCGCTGACAGATGTAATAAAGGGCGTGCTGCAGTCCTCCTCCCTGATGATCGAACAGGCAGGCGCCAGGGTGATCTTCGAGCCGGATGGACCGTACGCGGTCTGGGGCGATGAGTTCAAGATCGAAGAGGTCGTGACGAACTACCTGACCAATGCCCTGAATCATCTGGATGGAGAGAAGATCATCGAGATCCGGCTTGCCGAGGAGAACGGCATCGTGACAGCCACCGTCTTCAATACCGGAGAACCGATCCCGACAGAATCCCTGGACAGGATCTGGGATAAATTCTACAAGGTCGACAAGGCACGGACACGCGCCTATGGCGGAAGCGGCATCGGCCTGTCCATCGTGAAAGCCATCATGGACAGCCACAATCAGACCTGCTCGGTGCGGAATTATGAAAACGGAGTTGCGTTTTCCTTCACCCTGGAGGCGAAGTAAAAAATACCATGCGGAACCTGGATCAGAGGTCCGCATGGTATTTTTCGTAGTCGGATAGATATTTGGTCGGGTCGAAGGGCTGCTGTGCCAGCAGCTCTTCGGTGATGGCTGCGGCCAGCTGATTTCGCCGGCAGCCGCCGCCCAGGGAGGAGAAGGTTTCGGCTAGTTCTTTTGGAAATTCTTTTGTGGTCAGGTTGAGTCCGATGCCGATGCATACATTTCGGATGATGCCGGCTTCCAGATCGGGGGATATGGCTTCGGCCAGGATGCCGCCGATTTTTTTGCCTTCCAGATAGATATCGCTGGTCCGGCAGATGACACAAGCCCTGCCGGTTAGCCTTCGTACGGAGCGGATCACGCAGACCGATGCCGCCTTGCCGACAGCCCGCATTGCTTCTGTATCGAGGGATGCCGGAAGCAGCAGGCTCATGTACAGTCCGGTGCCGCCGGGTGAGTAAAAGGTGCTCTGGCTGTGGCCGCGTCCCATGGTCTGGGCGTCGCTGACGATGAGGGCGGATCCGGTGAAGCCGGAGATGGCCATGCGCATGGCTTCCGCATTTGTCGAGTCTACCTCGTGGAAGACGCGGATCTGGTCTGGGGCTGGGCCTTTTAGGAAGGATCCGATCCCCTGTTCGGATAGAAGATCGGCTTCGGGATCGAGAAGATATCCTTTTTTGCCGCTGGTCAGGATCGGCCAGCCTTCCTGCTCCAGCGCTTTGACAGCTTTCCAGACAGCATTGCGCGAGACCTGATAACGGTCGGCAAGGTACTGGCCTGACAGGGGCGTGCCGATGTTCTGTTCAAATTCTTTCAGAAGATGATCCTTCAGCATTTTCTGTGTTCCTCATGCATTGGCTTCGTAAAAAGGCAGATCGTCATCGAGTGCATCGATCGGGCAACAGTTCGTACGGCTGTCTTTTTTAAATGGGAGATGATCAGTCATGCAGATACAAGCCGTCTGAGTAGTATACGATCACAGGCATATCCCAGGTGACAGCCGCCTCGATCTCGTCGATCCGGTCGGCAGGGCAGTTGATGCAGCCGTTGGAGCCGTCATAGATGTAGATATCGCCGCCAAATTCAGAACGCCAGTCGGCGTCATGCAGGCCGATCTGCAGTGACTGGATAAAGGGCATCCAGATCCGCACGGGAACCTCGTATTCCGGTTTATTTGTGGCGGGATCCGGCTTTCCCTTCAGGGTGCTGTTGTGCTCCTTGGCATAGACCATGTAGATCCCCTGGGGCGTATGGTTTTCCTGATCCATATTGCCGGATACGATATCTGTTTCCAGGACCAGTGTGCCGTACTGGTAGATCCACATATGCTGCCTGGAAAGATCCAGCTCTACATAGCTGTTGCCAAGCCCGTCGTTGAAGTCTGCCGTTTCCCAGCTGGAATAGGCCATCTGGCGGCTGTCCACGGTGCCGGAGATGAGGTCGTTGAAGAGACGGTCCGTCTCGGCCTCCTGGTTGACCGTGTATCCGTAGGTGCTGTAGCCTTCATTGTCATAGACGGTGTAAGTGCCGATGCCGGTCGCTTCAAAGGTTCGCGGAGCGCCGACATTGTTGACCTCGGCGGCAAGGGAAGCCACATATTCGGCCGCCTTTTGTCTCCAGATGTCCTCATTTACGGAATATTCGCCATCCTCCGATACGGTAAGCCAGTCGAAGGTGGTGTTATAGTCCAGCGTGTAGACTGAGCCATTTGGAAGCGTGTAGGTAATGCTGGAAGAGAGGTAACGGTTCAGCTCATCGGCTTTTTTCTGCAGCTTCTTTGCCGTAACCTTGGCTTTGATCGTTTTGACGGTATAGACATCCTCCAGAGTCGAGACATCGACCTCGCTCTGAAGCGCGTCGACTGCCTTCACAACTGCGGTGAGCACAGGCTCTTTGTTGACCTCTGTTTCCGAACCATGCTGCTCTGGTGTGACGGAAAATACGCCGTCGGCATAGGTCATGACCGCATCCACAGGCTCTACCGGGTCGGGTGTTTCCAGCTCCGGAAAAGCATAGACCAGTTTTGCCAGAAGTTCAGAACTGTATTCCGTGGCAGTTCCGACGGTCGTCACCGTCTCGGGAACTTTTCGCTCCTTAAGCCAGCTTAGCAGAAACTGATCGATGTCCTGTGCATCCATAAGCTTCTGGACGCCGCCGTCGGATACATAGTGATACTCGATGTCCTTATCGGTTATGGTTTCGGAATGGTCTTCGTCAAAACGGACCGTGAGCGTGTAGGCATCGATGCTGTCCTCGATCCTTTTTTCAACTTCTTCCGTCGTCATGCCTTCCACGTCGATCTTGTTGATCTTCGTTCCCGGAAGGAAGCGGTCTGCATAAGCTTCACAAAAGTCTGTATACCGCCGATAGGCATAGGATGCGCCGCCAAGTGCGGCGGCTGCAAGAACAAGCAGAACCAGCAGGATGATCAGGCCTGCCTTTCCTTTTTTTCTGTTTTCCTGCGTAGAATCTGTCATTTGGTTCCCCCTGTTTTATGCATAACAAAGACATTCGACGGATGATCGGGGAATGTGTTGCTGATTTACATAATTTTTTACCCTTCAGGGACAGTATAGCACGCTTTGGCATAAATGTACAAATAATTTGAGCCTTTTGCACGGTATTGCCTAAAAACATACAATTTTGTAAATTGTATGTAAAATTGGTATTATTTATGTGAATATTCAATAAAAAAAGCCGTTACCAAAACTGGATTTTTATGCTATACTAACAATGACAAGGTAAGTTGGCGAGTACAAAGAATATGCGGAATAGTGAGGCTTACATGTATAAGAAAGGCGACTATATTGTTTACGGGTCGAACGGCCCATGTCTAGTTGCTGACGTTACGCGCCTTAGCATGCCGGGGTTTGACAAGAAAAGAAAGTACTATATCCTTCGTCCCGTGCGGTCTGCGAAAAGCACGATCTATTGTCCGGTGGACAATGAGAAAGTTATTACCAGACCCATCCTCAGCCAGGCTCAGGCAGAGGAGCTGCTTACTGAAATCCCCGATATTGATCATATCCATATTGAGAGTGAAAAGTTTCGGGAAGAACAGTACAAGGACATTATCCGTAAGAGTAATGTCCGCGACTTTGTGGGGATCATCAAAACACTCTGGAGAAAACAGCAGCAGAGGATCGCTCAGGGTCGTAAATTTACTTCCGTGGATGAACGCTATCTGCGGGAGATGGAAGAGATCCTGATCAATGAGATGGCGATCTCACTGAACCAGGATCGGTCAGTTGTAGAACGGCTGGTGCGAGAAAAGCTTCGCATGCCGGCCATGGAAAAGCAGGGTTGAAGACCCTGCTTTTTCCTTGCTCATATTTAACATATCACGCAGCTCGTTTCCCGTGCCTTACGGTTTACCTGCGGCGCGCGGCGTGCTATGCTGTGTATAGAAATATGATCGAGAGGATAGAGAAATGGAAAATTCTTATTGCTTTTTTGAAAACAGGGACTGCAAATATTTCCCCTGCCATGAGGGCCTTGAGGATTTCAACTGCCTGTTTTGCTATTGTCCTTTCTACCTTCGTGAGCGCTGCCCGGGAAAGCCCGAGTGGCTGAACATTGACGGCAAGTTCATCAAGGACTGCACAAACTGTAACTTCCCCCACAAGCCGGAAAGCTATACGGTCATCCTGAACTGGATCCGCCGCGAGAATGAAAAGCGGGAGGTCAGCGATCACATCCGCAGCATCGCAAAGGTGGTCCACCGTTCAAAGGAGGAAGACCGGCACGGCAATTCCGGAAAAGACGAAGAACAGAAAGCGCAGGAATAGAAATAGAACTGCAGGAGAACGGACGGATGTCTGAGCTTTAGAAATAGAGCGCCCAAAGCAGAAATATCCATTTGGAGAAAACGCGTTGTTTTCAGTAAAAAACGAACGCTTACAGCAAAATAGCTGCTGCAGAAAGATGTGACTGCAGCAGCTATAAAAACGCAGCGTATTAATCTGTCATGCTCCGGCCCTGTTCCGTACGGATGCGGATGCCGTTGACCTCGACATTGTCCGTGACAGGGATCAGGATGTACTCCTGACCGTCGATCATGCGGGTCTCGATCAGATCGGTCCGGGCGGGGTCGATGGAGATCCGGATGTTGTCTGTTTTCACCTCGAATTTTCTTGTGCTGGCGATGTTGGACGCCAGAAGGACGGGCTCTTCGGCCGGATCCTCGGCAAAGGTATTCTCAAAGTGCTCCAGCTGTTCCTGATCCGCACCGCAGTCGGATAGAAAGCGCCGGATCTCCGCCTTATCCAGAGGCGTGGGCTGGGGCTCTTCTTTTTTGCCCTCCAGCAGGGCATTCAGATTCTCGTGGACCGTCTTGGCGACTGCAAAGCTGCAGGCCTCGCTGAAGGTATCCTCGATGATATTGTTGAAGGTTTCTTTCTGGTCGCCGGCAGGCAGAGGCAGGGTGCATCCAAGCAGATCATCGGTGATCTCCGGATGGAGATCTTCGGAATCCTTCGTATAATAGAGGAGTGCGTGGATATCACTGTTCCGGTCGTTGAAGGCGGGAAACAGGAAGCCGACTGCCGGGTTCTGGATCATCCAGTCCTGGATCTTGTCCACAAAACTGTTGGACGCTGCGTCATAGCAAAGACCCGGCTTGTCCAGCGATACCGGACAGATGCAGCAGATCAGGAAGGGGTAGACATAGTCAGAGGCATCAAACATCTCCTCATGGTCAGAGGAACGTCCGGGGACGTCATAGGTGCCGTGGACCAGGAGGATCATATAATTTTCCGCATAGAGGTAGGTGCCGATGATCTCGTCGTAGAAGGCGCTGACAGAGTCGTCATCCTGAAGGCCCGAATCCCGAAGCGCCAGAAGCCTTGCCTGCTTTCCGCCCTCGGCCTCCTCCGCGAGGGGGAATTCCAGATTCAGCAGATTTTTGCCGATCTGCCCGGAGAGATTCTTTTTCAGCAGCTCTGTGTATTTGTGCAGTTCCTCATCCGGAAGGGAGAGGAAAGCATCCTTCATTTCCATCACCTTGTTTTTGTGGCCATCCACATAGCAGCCGCAGATGCGGGTGACGCGGCAGTCATCGGCCTTCAGGAGGCGTCGGATCTCGAGTACTTCTTTTTTGTTCATGAGCTTAGTCCTTTCTTGGTTGGGTTTTTAGTATAGCAACTTTTTTTCGCAAAGGGAAGAGGGGGCAGAGGCGGCGCTGCGGCTGCCGGTTTTGTCTTTTGACGGATTTTGAAAGAAAAAAAGGGGCTTGCTTTTTTTTCGGGGGTTTGGTATTATGCTCTTGGTTGATTGGTCAAGGGGTTAAGACGCCGCCCTCTCACGGCGGAAACAGGGGTTCGATTCCCCTATCAACTGCTATAAATTTGTTCTGGGATACCAATCGGATGATTGGTATCTTTTTTTTCCTGTTCTTGACAAATAGAACAGATGTTTGTATTCTCTTGAAGGAGGGTACCCATGCTTCACAGAGGTCTCCCGGATTTTGGTGTCGCCATTTTTGATCTGGATGGAACAATTCTGGATTCGCTGCATATCTGGCAGCAGATCGATGTGGATTTCCTGTCTCTTCGCGGCTTTGAGGTGCCGGATGACTATATGCAGACGATCCAGCCGCTGGGTTCCTACGATACCGCCGTCTATACCATCCGCCGTTTCCATCTGAACGAGAGACCGGAGGATCTGCAGGCCGAATGGTTTTCGATGGCGTACAAGGCGTATCGGGACAGCCTGGAGCTGAAGCCCGGCGTTTTTCAATTTGTTTCCCTGCTAAGTGAGATGGGCATCCCCATGGCCGTGGCTTCCTCGTCGGACCGGCTGCTGATCGATGCCGCGCTGGAAAGAAACCATCTGTCCGGCATGATCCGCGAGATCGTCACGGTAAAGGACGCCGGCAAGGGGAAGGGCTTTCCGGACATTTATCGTCTGGCCGCCAGAAGGCTGGGAAAAAAGCCGCAGCAATGCTGCGTATTCGAGGATATTCCGGAGGCGCTCCGGTCTGCCAGAAAGGCCGGCTGTTTTGCCGTCGGACTTTATGATGCGATAAACCGGATCCCATTTCCTATCCTGGCACAGGATGCGGATCTGTGTGTACACAGTTTTGAAGAACTGATAATGGAAGCTTGAAATAACGGTTTTGGAAGCTGCAGGAACGGCTTTTATAAACAGGAGCAGATATGGCAAAAAAAGACAGCTACAACGAATCGAGCATACAGGTCCTGGAGGGACTGGAAGCGGTACGCATGCGGCCGGGTATGTACATCGGCAGCACCGGGCGCAAGGGCCTGAATCATCTGATCTATGAGATCGTGGACAACTCTGTGGATGAGCACCTGGCCGGATTCTGTTCCCGCATCGAGGTCATTCTGGAGGATGACGGCTCCTGTACGGTAAAGGACAATGGCCGCGGCATTCCGGTGGGCATGCACGAGAAGGGCATGCCGGCAGAGCGGCTGGTATTTACCACGCTGCATGCGGGCGGAAAGTTTAACAACGACGTGTACAAGACCAGCGGCGGTCTGCACGGTGTCGGCTCTTCGGTCGTCAATGCGCTGTCCGTTTATATGGATGTCCAGATCAGCCGTGACGGCTATATCCACCATGACCGTTTTGAGAAGGGCACGCCGGTCATCGATCTGGTGAACGGCCTTTTGCCGACCCTTGGGCGGACAAAGGAGACAGGTACCCGGATCAACTTCCTGCCGGACGGCGAGATCTTCGAGAAAACAAGGTTTTCAGCCCAGGATCTGAAGAGCCGTCTGCACGAGACGGCCTATCTGAATCCCCAGCTGGTCATTGTATTCCGTGATCTTCGGGACGGCAGAAACGAAGAGGTGATCTATTCCGAGCCGGAGGGCATCATCGGCTTCGTTAAGGAGATGAATAAAAACCAGGAGCAGCTGCACGAGCCGGTTTATTTCAAGGGAGAGTCGGACGGCATCATCGTCGAGGCGGCCTTCCAATATGTCCGGGATTTCCAGGAAAACGTGCTGGGCTTCTGCAACAATATTTTCAATGCGGAGGGCGGCACCCATATCACCGGCTTCAAGACCCAGTTCACCTCCGTCATGAACAGCTATGCCAGGGAGATTGGCGTGCTGAAGGAGAAGGACAGCAACTTTACCGGCGCGGATATCCGAAACGGCATGACGGCAGTCGTCTCGATCAAGCATCCGGATCCCCGGTTCGAGGGACAGACAAAGACCAAGCTGGACAACCCAGATGCCGGAAAGGCGACAGGAAAGGTCACCGGCGAGGAGGTCGTCCGGTATTTTGACCGCAACCTTCCTGTGCTGAAGACGATCCTGGAATGCGCAGAGCGCTCGGCCAAGATCCGCCGGTCGGAGGAGCGGGCAAAGTCCAACATGCTGACCCGCCAGAAGTATTCCTTTGATTCCAACGGCAAGCTGGCCAACTGTGAGAGCCGGGATGCAAAGCGCTGCGAGATCTTCATTGTCGAGGGAGATTCCGCCGGCGGCTCGGCAAAGATGGCCAGAGACCGTAATTTCCAGGCGATCTTCCCCATCCGCGGAAAGATCCTGAACGTGGAAAAGGCCAGCATCGACAAGGTCCTGGCCAATGCGGAGATCAAGGGCATGATCAATGCCTTTGGCTGCGGATTTTCCGAAGGCTACGGAAACGATTTTGATATCACAAAGCTGCGGTATGACAAGATCATCATCATGGCGGATGCAGACGTGGACGGTGCACATATCTCCACACTGCTGCTGACTCTGTTTTACCGGTTTATGCCGGATCTGATCTACGAGGGGCATGTCTATATCGCCATGCCGCCGCTCTACAAGACCCAGCCCTCCCGCGGAGAGGGAGAGTACCTGTACGACGACAAGGCGCTGGAGCGGTACCGGAAAAAGCATCCGAACCAGAAATTTACCCTGCAGCGCTATAAAGGCCTTGGAGAGATGGATCCCCAGCAGCTGTGGGATACCACCCTCAATCCCGAGACCAGAAAGATGCGCAGGGTCGAGATCGAGGATGCCCGGATGGCGTCCGAGATGACAGAGATCCTGATGGGCAGCGCCGTGCCGCCCAGAAAGGCATTTATCTACGAGCATGCCACCGATGCAGAGCTGGATATCTGATGGAGTGACTTCAAATGGAAGAAATTATTAGAACCGAATATTCAGAGCTGATGCAGAAGTCCTACATTGATTACGCGATGAGCGTTATCGTGGCCAGAGCGCTTCCGGATGTCCGCGACGGACTGAAGCCGGTACAGCGAAGGACGCTTTACGATATGCTGGAGCTGGGCACCTACTATGACCGGCCCTACCGGAAATCCGCGCGTATCGTGGGCGATACCATG
>DFFG01000053.1 GCA_002368795.1 Eubacterium sp. UBA3782 | reverse complement strand
GGGGGACACCCCGAGTGAGTTGTAAATGCTGCTCATGCATCTGCACGCTGCCTGGGCAGCTGCTCTTTGAGCATGCCGGAGGAGTAGAAATGCAGCTGCAGAAATACATTGTTCAGTGCAGAATAGATCGTCTCTGTCAGGACGTAGGGCACGTAGAGGCTCAGGATCCGCCGCCGGACAAAGCGCCAGATGCCCGCACCGCTTTTTGCGGCATCCTCCCGGTACAGCCAGCCCGAGGCAATGAAGAAGACAGCCATGTGGAACAGATAGATGAAGGAACGGCCGGGTGCATTGGCATGCCCCATGACCATCAGGATGATGCCGATCCCCTTCAGGATATCCAGACGGAGGTCCCTTTGGCGCCCGGAATTTTTGACCGGCGCTGCTGTGGAGGCTTCGGGTGCTGCGGTTGTTTTTGCGTCCTGTGCGAACTGCGTATCCATGCTCTCTCCTTTTCTGTGTAAAAATGAAGGATGCTTTGGTATTTCCGGCGCAGTGCATACGAGACACAGACATCCTATATAGGGATCCTGTGCGGTGTACATCTATGTGGAAGTCGCCTGAAACGATGTTGCCATACTGCCATGCGGCGGGATCATTTGTGTTATTTTTTGCGAGTATACCATAAAAGAAGAGATGGCCCAAGACAAGGTGCACAGAAGGTATGTTTTCCGGCGCGAACCGTTTTTTTTCAGTGAAAAACAGTTGTTGCTGCAGGTAAAATCGGCTATTCTTATTCTATCAGAATATTTTGGCAATAGTTCCGGAAGGAATCTTCCGGGAAATATAAAAAAAGAAGGAGCAGAAAAATGAGTGACGAAACCTTCATGCGGCTGGCGGCACCAAGAAAAAAAGGAATTTTGGCTCTGGTATTCAGCCGTTTTCTGATCGTCGGCATTCTGCTGGTGCTGCAGGTCCTGTTGTATGTCCTGGTGTTCACATGGCTGAACGATTACTTTACACATTTTTATATATTGACGACCCTGTTTACCATGATCGTGGTCCTGTACCTGTTCTCCAGTGACATGGATGCCTCGGCAAAGCTGACCTGGCTGCTGCTCATGTCGTTCCTTCCTTTTGTCGGCGGCTTTCTGTTGGTCTATACCCAGACAAATATTGGACACATTGCGCTGAAAAAGAGGGCGGAGCAGCTGATCGAAGAGACAAAGGATGCCCTGCCCCAGTCAAAGCGGGTTATGGACAGACTGAAGAAGGAGCCCGAAGATGTGGAGGGCATTGTCAAATATCTTCGGCACAGCGGCTGTTTTCCGATCCATGACGATACGGCAGTAACCTATTTTTCCCAGGGGGAGCAGAAGTTTGCTGCCATGCTGGAGGAGCTGGAGAAGGCGAAAAGCTTCATTTTCATGGAGTACTTCATTATAGAAGAGGGCTACATGTGGGGAAAGATCCTGGAGATCCTGATCCGCAAGGCAGCAGAGGGCGTCGATGTCCGTGTTATGTATGACGGCATGTGTGAGATGTCGACACTCCCGGCTGATTACTGGCGGCTGCTGCAGGAAAAGGGTATCCATGCCAAGGCGTTTGCACCGATCAAACCCGCCCTCTCTTCCCATTACAATTACCGGGATCACCGGAAGATCCTGGTGATCGATGGCAGGACGGCGTTTACCGGCGGCGTCAATCTGGCAGACGAATACATCAACCGGAAGGAGCGTTTCGGCCACTGGAAGGATACGGCGGTCATGCTCAAGGGCGGCGCTGTCGACAATTTCACCCTGTGCTTTCTGCAGATGTGGAACATCGATGAAAAAGAGACGCAGTATGAAGCATTTCTGCGCCAGGAGAAGTTTCCGCCGCGCCCTGGCGAGGGCTATGTCATGCCCTATGGCGACTGCCCGCTGGATAATGATAAGGTCGGCGAGATGGTCTATATGGACATCCTGAACCAGGCCAAGGATTATGTACACATCATGACGCCCTATCTGATCATTGACGGCGAGATGGAGGCTGCTCTGAAATTTGCCGCGGAGAGAGGCGTGGATGTAAAGCTGATCCTTCCCGGGATCCCGGACAAAAAGCTGCCCTACGCGCTGGCAAAATCCCACTATAAAGTGCTGACGGAAGCCGGTGTAAAGATCTACGAATATACGCCGGGCTTTGTACACGCCAAGGTGTTTGTCTGTGATAATGTCGAAGCTGTTGTGGGCACGATCAACCTGGATTACCGCAGCCTGTACCATCATTTCGAGTGTGCGGCCTATATGTACAGAGTTCCCTGCATCCGCGAGATCGAGGCGGACTTCCAGGAAACACTGGCCAAATGCCGCCGGATCACAAAAAAGAGCATCCGGGAGGAAAAAATGTCTTATCGGATGGCCGGTTTTGTGATGAAGTTCATCGCACCGCTGATGTAAGCCGGAAATGAGCCCTGCAGCTGCGAACACGGAGATCCCGTTTGAGAGCCGGAAATGAGAATTTCGGCTGCGAACATTGAGATCCCGGATGAAAGCAGAAAACGAGAATTCCGATTGCGAACACGGAGATCCCGAATGAAGGCAGAAAACGAGAATTCCGATTGCGAACACGGAGATCCCGGCCGTGAGCAGGAAATGAAGATTTGCGGTTGACGAACCTTCCGATTTGCGCAATGATGGTAAAGTTGATATAATATAAGATCAGCAAACAGCAAAGGACAGGATGAGAGATCAATGAAGCATTTTCATATCAGTACAGATATATATTTTTCAGACGGTGCGCTGGAGAGACTGACCCAGATCGAAGCGAAGAAGGCTTTTATCGTGACGGATCCGTTTATGGTCAGCAGCGGTGCGATCAGCGCGATCACAAAGCCGCTGGAAAAGGGCGGTACACCGTATGAGCTGTTTACCGACGTTGTTCCGGATCCCCCGCTGGAAAAGGTCAAGACCGGCGTGGCGGAGTTTGCCTCCGCAGGCTGTGATACCATCATCGGCGTGGGCGGCGGCTCGGCAATGGATCTGTCAAAGGCCATCCGGCGGATCGCACAGGAGCTGGATCCGGGTGTGTATATCCCGCTGATCTGCATCCCGACGACCAGCGGCACCGGCAGCGAGGTCACCTCCTTTGCTGTCATCAGCGACACGGAGAGGCAGCTGAAGATCCCGCTTGTATCGGACAGCATGACGCCCGATGAAGCGATCCTCGACGCGGTCCTGGTCCGTTCTGTGCCCGCTTCTGTCACAGCAGACACCGGTATGGATGTGCTGACCCATGCGATCGAGGCGTATGTTTCGACCGACCACAACGATTTTTCCGGCGCTCTTGCCGAGAAGGCTGTTGAGATCGTGGGGCAGTTCCTGTACCGTTCCTGGTCAAACAATGAGGATGCCCACGCACGCAAAAAGATGCACATCGCGGCGACCCTCGCCGGCATCGCGTTCAATGCCTCCTCCCTGGGTCTGAATCATGGTATGGCCCACGCCATCGGCGCCCACTTCCACATCGCCCATGGCAGAGCAAACGCCATGCTGCTTCCGCTGGTCATCGCCTACAATTCGGGCGTCAGCGGCGTCACCCAGAACACAGAGCTGCGCGACCCGGTCGTGGAGCGCTACTGCACCATTGCCAATGTGCTGGGGCTTTCCAGCGTCAATCAGGTCATGACGGTGCACTCCCTGTGCAACTACATCCGCTACCTGAATGAGGCCATGGGCATTCCCTCCCACCTGTCGGAGATCCTGACCATCAGCCGGGAGGAATACGAATCCCACCTGGATGCGATGGCCGATGCGGCGATCGATGATTCCTGCACGGCAACCAATCCCAGAGTACCCTTAAAGCCCGAGGTCATCGATATCTATCGGAAGCTCTGGTAAAAGTCTGCTGCAGACAGACTGCGAAAAAGCAGCATAGCTTCGAACGCAAACGGCGCGTGTAAGATAGCAAAGATAAAGCAACAAATACATATACGCAAGCAGCACAGCTGCCGGACTGAACAGATCAGCCGGCAGCTTTTTTATGCCGTTGTGTTGAGCGGAGGGATAGGGTCTCTGACCTGGCTGGTTGGGAGCGATACGGAGGGAAATGTTTCGCATACAGCCGGCAGCTGGTTTTTGATTCATGCTGCAGGAGATAAATTGCATATAATCAGAATGCGGGCAACCTAACTATAGTTAAAGCCACAAAAAAGATGTTGACAATATCTAATAGTTAAGGTATCCTAACGTAGGAAGGTGAGTTAGTATCTGCTAACGATGGTAAGTACCAACGAAGCGACAGCAGCCCGCCTGGAAAATGGAGGATATAGCTATGATGCCGATTACGATGGCAGATCCCGGTGAAAGCGTCCTGGTCAAGAGGATAGCCGGAAAAGACGAAACGAGACATCATCTGAATGAGCTTGGTCTGATGGAAGGCGATACCGTTACCGTGATCCAGAACAACGGGGGCAACGTGATCCTGCAGGTAAAGTCAGGACGGATCGCTCTCGATCAGAAGATGGCCATGCGGATTCAGGTATAAAGGCTTAGCTGGAAAGGAGAGGCATGAAAACATTAAACACAGTTCCTGTAGGAAAAACATGTAAGGTCGTCAAGCTTCACGGAGAAGGTCCCGTCAAGCGCCGGATCATGGACATGGGCATCACAAAAGGTGTTGAGATCCTGGTCCGCAAGGTCGCTCCCCTGGGCGATCCCATGGAGCTCAACGTCCGCGGCTACGAGCTTTCTGTCCGCAAGGGCGATGCAGAGCTGATCGAGGTCGAATAAAGACGGATAAAGGCAAAGAAAAAGGCAGTAAAAGAGGAGAGAGATATGAGCATTAAGATCGCACTTGCCGGAAACCCGAACAGCGGTAAGACTACACTGTTCAACAATCTGACCGGCTCGAACCAGTATGTCGGCAACTGGCCCGGCGTTACTGTTGAGAAAAAAGAGGGTAAGCTGAAAGGCCAGAATGACGTCATCATTCAGGACCTTCCCGGCATCTATTCCCTTTCACCCTATACCCTGGAGGAGGTCGTCTCCCGTCAGTATCTGGTTACCGAAAAGCCCGACGCGATCCTGAACATCGTCGACGGAAGCAACATCGAGAGAAACCTGTATCTGACCACACAGCTCCTTGAGCTGGGCATCCCCACCGTCGTTGCCATCAACATGATGGATATCGTCCGCAAGAACGGCGACCAGATCGATACAAAGAAGCTGGCGAAGGAACTGGGCTGCGCGGTCATGGAGATGAGTGCACTGAAGTCTGACGGCGTTACCGAGGTCGCAAATGCGGTCGTGGCAGCTGTCAAAGCCGGCAATAAGGGCGAGTGCCCGCACGTGTTCGAGGGCAGCGTAGAGCATGCCATCGCTCACATCGAGGAGTCCATCGAGACCCAGATCAGCGACAGACGCAACCTTCGCTGGTTTGCCATCAAGGTCTTTGAGCGTGATGAGAAGGTTGCCGAGACCCTGAAGCTTTCCCACGGTGCTGCCGCTGAGATCGAGCAGCATATCGTTGATTGTGAGAAAGAGCTGGACGATGATGCAGAGTCCATCATCACCAATGCCAGATACAACTATATCGGAAAGATCTGCAAGGGCGCTGTTACAAAGAAGAGTGCAGCACATGCACTTTCCACCTCCGACAAGATCGACCAGATCGTGACCAACCGTATCCTTGGTCTTCCGATCTTCGCTCTGATCATGTTCCTGATCTACGCCATCGCAATGGGCGGCTGGAGCATTTCCATTGGTACCATGGCAACGGACTTTGCCAACGACGTCCTCTTTGGCGAGTGGGTGCCCGGAGCAGTTGACGCTCTTCTTGGCGCACTGCATGTCGCAGAAGGCTCCGTCCTCTACGGCCTGATCCAGGATGGTATCGTAGCCGGCGTGGGCGCCGTCCTTGGTTTCGTTCCCCAGATGCTGGTTCTGTTCCTGCTTCTGGCGATCCTCGAGGACATCGGCTACATGGCCCGTGTTGCCTTCGTTATGGACCGTATCTTCCGTCAGTTCGGCCTGTCCGGAAAGTCCTTCATCCCCTGCCTGGTGGCAACGGGCTGCGGTGTTCCCGGTGTTATGGCTTCCCGTACGATCGAAAATGACCGTGACCGTAAGATGACCGTTATGACCACCTGCTTTATGCCCTGCGGCGCAAAGCTCCCGATCATCGGTCTGATCGCAGGTGCGATCTTTGGCGGATCTCCGCTGATCGCAGCTTCTGCATACTTTATCGGCATCGGTTCCATCATCGTTTCCGGTATCATCCTGAAGAAGTTCAAAGCCTTCGCAGGCGAGCCCGCTCCCTTCGTTATGGAGCTGCCGGCTTACCATGTTCCCTCCCTCAGCAACGTTCTGCGTGCGACCTGGGAGCGCGGCTGGTCCTTCATCAAGCGTGCCGGTTCCGTTATCGTTATCTCTTCCATCATCATCTGGTTCCTGAGCTCCTTCGGTTCCATCAACGGTCACTTCGGCATGGTCGATGACATGTTTGAGGATGAGAGCATCGTGACCGAGGCTGTTGTCGATGATCTCGCACAGCGCATGAACATCCCGGCAGAGGATGTCAACCCGATGGATGCTTCCCTGCTGGCCAGTGTCGGCAACGGACTGTCCTTCGTCTTCAAGCCCCTTGGCTTTGATTCCTGGAAGCCCACGGTTGCAACCATCACCGGTCTGGTAGCAAAAGAGGAGGTCGTCGGTACCTTCGGTGTCCTGTACAACTACGATGATTCCGAGGAAGAGCTCGGTGAGAACGGTGAGCAGATCTGGGATCGCGTTGCTGCAGACTACAGCGCAGCTTCCGCATTCGCCTTCATGATCTTCAACCTTCTGTGCGCACCCTGCTTTGCAGCCATCGGTGCGATCAAGCGTGAGATGAACAATGCAAAGTGGACCTGGGCAGCCATCGGCTACATGACCATTTGGGCATACGTCCTGGGCATCATCGCTTATCAGCTTGGAACTCTGTTCACTGGCGGCGGATTTGGCTTTGGCACCATCGTTGCCTTTGCCCTGATCGCAGGTATCATCTACCTGCTGGTCCGCAAGGGCTATGTGCCGGATGAGTCCAAGAAGAGCCTGACTTCCGTAGAAGCAGCTGCAAGATAAGACTCCCACTTAAGCTCAGACAGAAAAAGAATCTAGAAATGACACCAGGATCCGCGGCATCACTGTATGGACAGCTATGCCGCGGATCAGGTCAACTAATCCGCAGCCTTCCCAGGCGAAGGCGAAACGGATAATAAGAAAAGGAGGCGGGGAAATGTCCGTCATAGTAGGAAATCTGATCGCAGTTCTTCTGGTCGTGCTGCTCGTCGTGGTGTGCGCCAGAGAGATCTGGAAAAGCCATAAGGCCGGCGGCTGCTCTGGCGGCTGTGCCGGATGCAGCGGATCCTGTGCAGGCTGCTCCAAATGCGCCAGAAGCGTGCCGCCTCAGACAGGGAGGCCTTGAACATGGTAAAGACGACCGTGGCGGTAGACGGCATGATGTGCGGCATGTGTGAATCCCACATCAACGAAGTGATCCGCAAAAACTTCAAGGTAAAAAAGGTCGCGGCCGACCGAAGCAAGGCGCAGGCCGTGATCGTTTCAGAGGAGACACCGGACCCGGAGCTCCTGAAAAAAGTCATCGGAGAGACCGGCTATACCGCCGGCGAGATCCGGACAGAGCCTTACGAGAAAAAAGGCCTCTTTGGTCTCTGGTGATTCAGAATATGACAGCAGAACAGTCGGAAGCGGTGGGGAAACCACTCGCGGCCGGCTGTTTTTTGTTTGGCTTTGACAAAACAGGTGACGAAAGGCTGCACAGGCATTACAATAAAACGAGGTAACTTTTCACAGCCAAAAAGGATGAATAAAGAAATGGAATTATACAACGGAAGACCGGAAAGCATAGAGGGAAGACTGCCGCGGGAGGTCCGGACATACGACTGCCTGGACAGCCTTGGAATCAGCTATCTGCGCACAGACCACGAGCGAGCCGACAACATGGAGGCCTGCAACGAGATCGACGCTGTACTTGGCGTGCTGATCTGCAAAAACCTGTTTCTGTGCAACCGCCAGAAGACGGCGTTCTACCTGCTGATGATGCCAGGGGACAAGAAATTCAAGACAAAAGAGCTCTCCAGGCAGATCGACTCTGCCCGCCTCTCCTTTGCAGGACCGGAAGATATGCTGAAGTATCTGGACATCGAGCCCGGAGCCGTCAGCATCATGGGCCTCATGAACGACAAAGACCATCAGGTACAGCTCCTGATCGATGAGGACGTGCTGAAAGACGAATACATCGGCTGTCATCCCTGCGTATGCACATCCAGCCTGAAGATCCGCACAGAGGACATCCTGCATCGATTCCTCCCGGCCACCGGCCACGAGCCCAAAACAGTACATCTGGTGGGCGAAGACTGAAACTTCAGAGCAGGAACAGGCGGAAGACTGCAGAATGCAGAGAGCAGACCGCTGGCGATAGACTTAAGAGAGCAGGCTGCAGATGAAAGGCAACAGACGATAGGCAGCAGACGGAAGACTGCAGATAAAAGCCTGCAGATTACAGAATAGGGTTGACAGACACTGTTTGTCTATAGAAAAAGAAGAGGAGACAGCCAGGATGTTCAAGAGCGATAAACCGCAGCAGGACAGAGCATATAATGAGATGCTGCAGCCGGTCAAAGAAGCCCTCGCCGGCAGAACAGCAGAGGATCTGGCAGCAAATGCCGGTGCACAGGCCGCCGCCGACGGCCGTCTGCTGATCCGGACATTGGGAGAGCAGATCGCGGTAAAGATCCCGGATGGCGAGATGGAGCCAGCGCTGGAAAACTGGCATGCACTGGTTGTGCTTCACTACATCATCAATGCAGACGGAACCCGGCCGACCGGCCGCTGGATGTCCTTTGGCGATATGAAGGATGGTCTGATCCGCGGAACAAAGTTTGCCACGACCTCGGACCGCTGGTTCTCACAGTTTTTGAAGGGAAAGCCGGTAGAAGAGGTAGGAAAGGCCTGCGAGGCCATCGGCGGCATGCCGACAGAAGGCCGGGGTGACGTAAATATTATGCTCCCCTTCCTGCCAAACTTCCCCGCATTGCTGAGCCTGTGGGAAGCAGATGAAGACTTTGCCGCTTCCGGCAAACTTCTGCTTGATTCCAGCGCAGACCATTATCTGTCCATCGAAGACGCCGTCACGGTAGGCGAGATCCTGCATAAAAGGATCGAAGACGCATGGACACAACTGCGAAAAGGGAAATAAGACGGTATAGAACCCATCTGGCAGATGGCCGTTTACTCTGGTGCGCTGTCTGTCCTGTGTCTGCTCTGGCGGCTGGCTGCCGCTTTTTTTATGTTGTAGAACAGGACGCCGCACAGTACGATCGCGGCTCCGATGAGGGAGAGTGTGCCCAGCACTTCGCCGTAGAAGATCGCGACCAGTGTGGGATTCAGGATCGGCTCCACCGCATTGATGATGGATGCGGTGACCGGATCGGTGTATCTGGTGCCGGTGGTAAAGAAGATGTAGGCAAGACCTACCTGCACAACACCCAGCAGGAAAATGCACAGCAGGACCGCAGCCGAGAAGTCTGTCTCCTGCAGAACCAGGGGCGACATGAGGATGCCGCAGGCGAGCTGTCCGAAAAATACGGAGGAGATGGCGTCTCCCTTTTCAAAGCTGTTGAGCATGAACACACCTGCATAAAAGATGCCGGACAGGAGCGCCAGGGAGTCGCCCAGCCATTTGCCTGTGGAAAGCCCCTCAAAGAAAAAACAGAGGATGCCTGCAAAGACGATGAGAATGGCGATCAGCGAGGTCTGGTCTGGTTTTTGCCCAAAGATCAGATACATCAGGATAACGATCCAGATCGGAGCCGTGCACTGCAGGATGATGGCATTGCCGGCGGTGGTCAGCTTGTTGGCGTAGACAAACAGGGTGGTCACGCCTGCCATGCTGATGGCGCCGATTAGTACCGTGAAGTTAAATTTTAGCTTGTGTCTTGTAACCAGGATATAGATCCCGATGACGATGCTGCCCAGGAGGTTTCGCACGCCATTGATGGCGAGTGAGCCCCAGGGGATCATTTTCAGGAGCAGGCCTCCGGTAGCAAAGCAGAGGGAGGCACAGAGCACCATGAAGGTGCCGTAAAAGCGTTTGTTTTTTGTCGATGACTGCAGAGTTTCCATAGTGTAAAACAGCTCTTTTCCTTGATGTTGCAATGAGCCAACTATAGCACAAACGCAGGAGAGTGAAAACAGGTAAATAAAAACTGGACAGAAGGACCATGACATGTGGAGTTTTTTCTGGAATAGAAGTGAAATAAATGTCTTTCCCGGACAAGGATAAAGTGGGGAGAGCGGAAAAAAGAACAGAAAAAACAGCCCGGACGAAGGAAAAATCCCCTGACCGGGCTCGGAAATTGCTGGTGGTCTAAACTACCGGACCACTGGCGATCTTACTGATAATCGTTGTAGGTGTGAACTTTGAGACGGAACAGCTTAGGTGCTTCTATGGTCAGCGCGGCTGTCTCGTCTCCATTGAGGCGGCGGCCTCGTTTTCACTGACCGTCCACAAAGCAGCCCTCCTCGAACTGCAGGATGTCGACGTGTTTTGCGTCGCCGACAAGAAGTGAGAGGGCACACTGGTAGCCGATGAGATAGTATTCCTCATCGCTGATCTGCACGCCGAGGGCGACGCCGTTGCCCTTCATCGGGAGGTAGGGATGCTGGAAGGTGGCTGCGACCTGCAGCTTTCCAAAGTCCATCACGCCGGTCTCTTTCATGTCAGCAAATACTATCTGAGCAGGGAATTTCACCGCTGTACCGGCTATGCCCTTGGCGAGTATCTGATCCGGCTGCGGCTGCAGCATGCCTATATTCTGCCGGCACAGTCGGAGCTATCCATCGAGGAGGTGGCCGCTTTGGCTGGTTTTGGCAACATGTTGATCGTGCAGTGAGACCATCGAAAGACCGTACCGTGAGATTTCCAAAAGATCGTACAGCAAGATCGCCGAAAGCGCATGTAATGGGATGGCATAAGCGGCCGTAGTGCAGTATACTCAAAATGTGGACCCCTTCTGCAGCAGACGGGAGGATAGATTTTCAGGAAGGGCGGTCCCAGGAGTTTTCCAAAATAGAAGGGGAATTTTGCTGCGGCGGAGGAAAAGCAGATGACAAAACAGGAGCTTGCGGATCAGATCCTGGACAGCCTGACAGTGGAGGACTGGGAGATCCTGGAGGACAGGAACAGTCAGGTTCCGGTCAGTGCACACAACAGAGAGACACTTCTGGCTCTGCGCGATACAGAGACGGAGTTTGACGGGGAGATCGAGGAGGAGAGGATAGAGGAAGCAAAAGCGCTTCTCGGCCGCTTCCTTGAGGAACACTGGGCAGAGCAGCCGGCAGCCCACAAATATGTGACGGCGGCGAGCCTTGCGCTGGCCTTTGTGCTGGAGCGTCCGATGCACGCCTGGGATGCTGTGCATTATGCCGCGGCGGTGCAGGACGAAAAGGTCCGTTACTACTGCGCATACAAAGAGGGCGGGACCATATGCGATCATTGTCCGACCAGACATATGGAGGAGATCACGCCCCTAAGGGAGGCGAAGATGGCAGCCGTGGCGGAACAGTACGGAGACGTATCGGCAGAGATCATGCGGACGGTTTTTGCTGCCGGCTTTTCCGATGCGGGCATCCTTCCAGTGGAAGAGATCCGCTGCCATGAAGAGGTGCGGAAGATCTGCGAGGAAAACCGGTGCCGGGCCTATGGCCGGACCTGGGCGTGCCCCCCTGCGGTGGGTACGCTGGAGGAGTGCAGCCGGCGTGTTTCGGCCTACCGTTATATGCAGCTCTTTTCCCGGGCGTACCGCCTGGAGGATGAGTTTGATTTCGACGGCATGAAGGATGCCATGATGGCGTTCAAGAAAGCGGTCGATGAGCTTGCCGCAAGGCTTGAGGAGAAGGGCTGGAGCGCAGGAAGCCAGGAGCAGCAGGAAGACGGGAAGTCCCCTGCAAAGCTGCAGCTCCTTTCCAATGAATCCTGCACCAGATGTAAGACCTGTACCTATCCGGATGCGCCATGCCGCTTCCCGGACCGGCTGTACCACACCATCGAAGGCTATGGCTATTACGTCAGCGAGCTGGCCGCGCAGGCCGGCATTCCCTACATGAACGGGAGGTCGACGGTCACCTTCTTTGGAGCAGTTTTATACGGAAATAAAGATGAGTGAGATAAAAAAAGGCTGCCGCACGAAGCGAGTTGTTTCGTGCAGCAGTCTTTATTATTTTCACAGCATCTCTATGCTTCGATCCAGGATCCCGTTCAGTTTAGCCAGTACGATACCGTAGTTGGTCATGGGGACACCGGCATCCCTGGCTTCGCCTGCCCGGCTCTGCATCTCCTGCTCGTTCAGCATGCAGCCGCCGCAGTGGATGATCAGGCGATAGGAGGAGAGGTCCTCCGGAAAGCTGCGGCCGGAGGTAAAGGAGAATTCCGGATCCTTTCCGGTGTACTTCCGGATCATATTGGGCAGCTTGACGGTCCCCAGGTCGTTGCACTGCCGGTGATGGGTGCAGCCCTCGGCCATCAGGATGCGGTCGCCGTCTGCGAGGTCATCCAGCAGACCGGCGCCGTAGACGGCCTCATCCAGAAGCCCCTTGTAGCGGGCCATCAGGATGGAGAAGGAGGTCAGCGGGATCTCCCGGGGTGTCTCGGTGTTGATCTGGCCAAAGGCCTGCGAGTCAGTGATGACAAGGCGCGGCGGCCGGCTAAGAGACTGGAGTGTGCGGGCGTAGGTCGTCTCCTTGGTGACGACGGGGATGGCATCCCGGTCCAGCACCGCCCGAAGGACCATCTGCTGGGGCAGGATCAGCCGTCCCTTCGGGGCGGATTCATCGATGGGGGTGACCAGGACCACCAGGTCATCAGGATCCACCAGATCCTCCACCAGCAGGGAGCGCCGTTTTCCGCCGACGGTCAGGGCAAGTGCTCCGATCCGTTCCTTCAATGCCCAGACGCCATCACCGGTCAGAGCGCTGACGCGGGCATACTCCTCAGGAAACTCGGCGCCGGGGGCAGCCAGATCGATCTTGTTGATCGCCACGAGGAAGGGGATCTCTTTTTCATGGAAGAGCCGGATCAGGTCTCTGTCGGCGTCCTGCAGTCCCTCGGCGGCGGATACCACCAGCACGGCGATATCTGTGCGGCGAAGGGTCTCCCTGGCCCTGGCAGCGCGCAGGGACCCAAGGGCGCCGGCATCGTCAATGCCGGGAGTATCGATGATCATGACCGGGCCGATGGGCAGAAGCTCCATGGTTTTATAGACAGGATCCGTCGTGGTGCCCTTGATGTCGGAGACGATAGAGAGGGTCTGGCCGGTCACAGCGTTGACCAGGCTGGACTTTCCGGCATTCCGGACTCCGAAAAAGGCAATGTATTTTCTCTCGGGTGTACTTGTGTTCATGGACACAGCTCCTCAGGTTTAGAAGCGGAAATCGCGTTTGCCGCCATGCATGATCTCCTCGAGATGCTCTGCGGCGATCCGGCGCACGTTTTCCTTTGGAATGTTCTGCAGCTCGTCCTGCAGCATGCGGTTTCCGATGACCCGGGTCTCCTCGGAGGCATAATCGGTCAGGAACTCGCAGAGGGTCATCAGGGCGTTCGGGTGGCAGCAGTTCTGGATCTGGCCGGTCTTGCACAGGCTCATGAACCGGTCGCCGGTGCGGCCGGCGCGGTAGCAGGCGGTGCAGAAGGAGGGGATATAGCCCAGCTCCATCAGCCAGCGGACGACCTCGTCCAGGGTGCGCTGGTCGGATACGTCGAACTGCTCGGTCTCGTGAGGCCGGTCGGTTTCTGTATAACCGCCCACCGAGGTACGAGAGGCACCGCTGATCTGGGAGATGCCGATACTGAGGGCCTTTTCGCGCACAGCCTGGCTCTCTCTGGTGGAGATGATCATGCCGGTGTAGGGTACGGCGATCCGGATGCAGGCGATGATCTTGGCAAAGATATCGTCGCTGATGCCGTTGTCAAATTCATCGGGATCGATGCCGTCGGCGGGCTTGACCCTGGGCACGCTGATGGTGTGCGGGCCGACGCCGTGGACAGCCTCGAGATGCTCGGCGTGCATCAGCAGGCCGACAAACTCATAGAAGTAGTTGTCCAGGCCGAACAGGACGCCCAGACCGACATCGTCGATGCCGCCCTCCATGGCCCGGTCCATGGCCTCGGTGTGCCAGGAATAGTCATGCTTGGGCCCGGTGGGGTGCAGGTACTCGTAGCGCTCCCGGTTGTAGGTCTCCTGGAACAGGATGTAGGTGCCGATTCCGGCCTCCTTGAGCTTGCGGTAGTTTTCCACGGTGGTCGCTGCGATGTTTACATTGACCCGGCGGATCGCGCCGTTTTTGTGGTGAATGCTGTAGATCGTTTTAATGCTCTCCAGGATGTACTCGATGGGGTTGTTCTTCGGATCCTCGCCGGCCTCGATGGCCAGGCGCTTGTGGCCCATATCCTGCAGGGCGATGACCTCCTGCCGGATCTCCTCCTGGGACAGCTTGCGGCGCGGGATGGTCTTGTTTACCGTGTGGTAGGGGCAGTAACGGCATCCGTTCACACAGTAGTTGGACAGGTACAGCGGGGCAAACATGACGATCCGGTTGCCGTAGAAGGCCTTCTTGATCTCCTCGGCCAGCTGCATCATGGCCTCGTTTTTCTCGGGATCCGTGCAGGCCAGCAGCAGTGCGGCTTCCCGGTGCGACAGTCCGCTGCAGGTGGTCTGCCCGTCCTTGCGGACCGGTTTTGCCTTTTCCAGGATCTGGTCGATCAGCTCCAGGTTGTCCTTGTTCTCCTCGGCCCAGCGGATCGATTCGAGGATCTCGCCATCATTGATAAATTCATCTGCCAGCAGTGACGCCGGATTATATGAAAACATAGTAAATACGTCCTTCCTTATATGGTATATGCATGATCTATTATTTCATCATTATACTCCTTTGCGGAGCATTCTGGAATTTCCTTTTCTTATATGCTTTTTCAGACATCCTTGCTTTGGCTCGCATCTATATCTGCGCCTGCCGGGTCTCCTCTGTCAGTGACGACGGAAAAGCCGATGCCGTCCATCTGTTTTTTCAGCAGCGCCAGGTTCTGGGCAGATTCCTCGCCGGAGGTCAGCTTGTTGTCATAGAGCAGGTACTGGCCCCGCCGGATGGCGGGGGAGAGGTTTGGCATGATGACATTTGCGCCGGCCTGGATCCCCAGCTCCCTTCCCTGCGGGTGGATCGTTCCCAGGGCTGTCGTGGCCGGGAGCAGAAGCGTCGGCTGCAGGAGCCGCAGCAGGGAGAGCAGGAAAAGCGTCAGCTCCATGCTGCCTGCCCGTTCCTTTGCAAAGGGCGTGGCATGATGGGGGATAAAGGGACCGATGCCGCACATCTCGGGACGGAAGTTCTGGATGAAGGCAAGGTCCTGTGCCAGGGTGTCTGCGCTCTGGCCCGGAGAGCCGACCATAAAGCCGCAGCCGACCTGGAACCCGGCATCCCGGAGGTCTGCCAGGCAGCGCATGCGGGTTTCCAGTGTCTGCACCGGGGGATGGAGCAGGGCATAGTGGGCAGGATCCGCCGTCTCATGCCGGAGCAGATAGCGGTCTGCGCCGGCGGCCTTCAGGCTCTGGTAGCTTTCCCTGCTCCGCTCGCCGGCAGAGAGGGTGATGGCGCAGTCCGGATAACGGCTGCGGATCGCCGATACGATGCCGCAAAGCACAGGATCGGTGAAGTATGGATCCTCGCCGCCCTGCAGGACAAAGGTCCGGAAGCCGATCCGGTAGCCCTCCTCGCAGCAGGCCAGGATCTCTTCTGTGTCAAGACGGTAGCGCTCAGCCGTATGGTTGCTCTTTCGGAGCCCGCAGTACAAGCAGTCGTTTTTGCACCAGCTGGAGTATTCGATCAGCCCTCGGATAAAGATCTGATTGCCGTAGTATTGCCGGCGAAGGGGATCTGCTTTGGCGCGGGCATAGGCAGCAAGGGCAGCGGAAGCTTCTGCTCCTATCTCGCCTTCCTTCGGGGGCCGGAGCGTATCTCCGCCGCAGAAGGCCCGGATCAGGGCAGCATAATCAGCGGGCGGAAGTGCATGCACTTCCGCCAGTCGATCGATAAGCTCATATGCAGTTGTAAGATCAATTGCAGAATGGTTCATCTTTTTTTCATCCGGGATGGCCGGATGATATTGCTGTATCGTGCATAACATTTCCCGGAAGAGGTATTATGCACGGGGTTTGTGTTACAGACCGGACAGGGGCTTTTCTTTAAGCCTCACCCGGCATCTTCCAGCCGTGCTGGTCGGTGTGGAGCAGCTGCTCGGCCTTTTCGGAGAGCGGTTTGCCAAGGTATTTGTCATAGATCTCCACGATCGAGGGGTTCTCATGGGAGAAGCGGAGCGTACCCTTTGCATCCAGATTGTAGAGCACCTTGCCGCGCTCGCCCGCCATCTCACAGCGGTCATGGATCGGCTGTCCGCCGCCGCCTACGCAGCCGCCGGGACATGCCATGACCTCTACGAAGTCATAGTGGACATCGCCGCGCCGGAGAGCTTCCAGAAGCTTGCCTGCGTTGCCCAGTCCGTTGGCGACAGCCACGCGTACCGGGGTGCCGGCCACATCAAAGACGGCTTCCTTCCAGCCATCCAGTCCGCGCACCTGGGTAAAGGCGTCGGGATCGGGGTTCTTGCCGGTGACATAGTAGTAGGCTGTCCGAAGGGCTGCCTCCATGACGCCGCCGGTGGCGCCGAAGATCGCGCCGGCACCGCTGCCAAGGCCAAGCGGCATATCCAGCGGCTCCTCTGGGAGCGCTTTGGGCATGATGTGCTTCATGCGGATCAGCCGGTTGATCTCGCGGGTCGTCAGGGCAAGATCCACATCCTGTCCGGCTCCGGCATCGTTGATGGACGGATAGTCACACTCGGCCTTCTTTGCCAGGCAGGGCATGATGGACACGGAGAAGATCTTCTCGGGGCTTACGCCGAGGATCTCTGCGTAGTAGCTCTTTGCCACAGCGCCAAACATCTGCTGCGGGGATTTGGAGGTGGACAGCTGGTCCACGAACTCCGGATAGTGGGACTTGCAGAAGCGCATCCAGCCCGGGCAGCAGGAGGTAAACATCGGGTATTTCTCCAGGTCGCCTTTTTTCAGGCGCTCCAGGAACTCGGCCGCCTCCTCGGTGATCGTCAGATCGGCGGAGAAGTCGGTATCAAAGACATAGTCAAAGCCCATGAGCTTGAGGGCTGCGCAGAGGCGCTCGACCGTCGCGAACTCCGGATCGAGACCAAAGTCCTCGCCCCAGGCTGCGCGGATGGACGGCGCGATCTGGACGACGGTGATCAGATCCGGATCGTTGAGGGCCCGGAGCATCCGTCCCGTATCGTCTCTTTCATGCAGAGCGCCGACCGGACAGTGGGTGATGCACTGGCCGCAGAGCGCGCACTTAGAGGCATCCAGGGTAAGGACGCCCGACACGTCGACCGTGGTGCGGGAGCCGGTGTTGATCAGATCCCATACATGGGTATCCTGGATCTTGTCGCACACCTGGACGCAGCGCATGCACTTGATGCACTTGGAGTAATCCCGGATCAGCGGGAAATTGGGATCGCCCTGCTTGTCGCAGATGTTCTTCTCGTAGGGGATCTCCGTGATATTCAGATCATTGGCCACCTCCTGCAGGGTGCAGTTTCCGCTGCGGATGCAGTAGGCACAGTTGGCGTTGTGCTCGGCCAGGATCAGCTCAACATTCGTTCTTCTGGCATCGTCTGCCTTTTTGCTGTGGGTATGGACGACCATGCCCTCCTCGACCGGGTTGTTGCAGGCGGTAAAGAGGCGCTCATAGCCCTCGACCTCGACCAGGCATACCCGGCAGGCAGCGATCTCGTTTAATTCCTTCCAGTAGCAGAGCGTCGGGATACGGATGCCGATGGATGCCGCTGCTTCCAGGATGGTGGTTTTCTCAGGAACGATCGCCTGTCTTCCATCTATCGTAAGGGTTACCATTCTCCTACTCTGCCTCCTTTGAATATTCCATAGCCGAAGTGATCGCATCTCAGGCAGCGGCCAGACTCCTGGAACGCCTCCTCGTCCGTCATGGGAAGCTCCATGAGGTTGAAGTCACATCTGCGCTCGCAGGCCGGACGCTCCTTCATGTTGACACGTCCCCGCGGGATGTGATCGTCAAAGCGCACGTTCGGGAGCTCCACGTCATCGGGCAGGATGTGCCGGAAGCCGAGGTACTCGTCGATGTTGGCTGCAGCGACCTTACCTGCAGCGATGGCGCGGATGACCGTTGCGGGTCCTGTTACGCAGTCGCCGCCGGCAAAGATGCCATCAAGGTCTTTTACGTTGCTGGTATCCAGCGCGCTGATGCGGCCGCGCTTTACGGGAATGCCGGCCTCTTCAAACTGGCGGGACTCGATGCCCTGGCCGACAGCGACCAGCAGAAGGTCGCACTTCATGCGGATCTCATCTGCCTTTGCGTTGACCGGCTTCGGACGGCCCCACTCGATGGGTCCGACGATCTGGGGCTTGACCCAGAGGGCGGCGACATGGCCGTTTTCGTCCTTCTCGACACGGACCGGGGAGTGCATCTCGACGATCTCGCAGCCGTCGGCGATAGCGCCCTCGATCTCCTCTGCCAGGGCGGTCATATCAGTCTTTCTTCTGCGGTAGGCGACATTGACGGTCTTTGCGCCTAGACGGATCGCGGAGCGCGCGACGTCCATCGCGACGTTTCCGCCGCCGACCACGACGATATCCAGGCCGGAGAAGTCGGGCAGCTCATTGTCACCGATGCCGCGGAGCAGCTCGACAGCAGAGATGACGCCCTCGGCGTCCTCGCCCTCGATGCCAAGCTTACGGTCGGTGTGGGCACCGATGGCCACATAGACGGCGTCATAGTTTTCGTTCAGCTCGGCCATCTGGATATCCTTGCCGACGCTGACTTCGGTCTCTGTCTCAAAGCCGGTGCTCTTAAGCAGCGCGATCTCCCGCTCCAGGATCTCTCTGGGAAGACGATAGCTCGGGATGCCGTAGCGGAGCATGCCGCCCAGATGCTTTCTCTGCTCGAAGACCTTGACATCGTGGCCCATGAGGGTCAGATAGTAGGCCGCAGAGATGCCGCTCGGGCCGCCGCCGACGATTGCGACCTTCTTGCCGGTCTTTGCTGCCGGGGTCGGAAGCTTTGCCTCGCCCTCGTGCTCGACCGCGTACCGCTTCAGGCCGCGGATGTTGATCGGGTCATCCACCATCGTGCGCCGGCAGCGCATCTCACAGGGATGCTCGCAGATCAGGCCGCATACGGCCGGGAAGGGGTTGGTCTGGCGGATCAGGCGCACAGCGTCCTGATAGCGTCCGGCATGGACCAGCGCAATGTAACCGGGAATATCCACGCTGGCGGGACACTCCGATACACAGGGGACGGTGGTCGTCTGCTTCATGGAGCAGCGGCCGTCCTGGATATGCCGCACATAGTCATCCCGGAAGCCCTTAAGTCCAGAGATCACCATGCGGGCCGCCTCCTGGCCGATGGCACAGTCAGAAGAATAATAGATGCTGTCTGCAGTCTGTTCGATGGTCTTTAACGTATCCATCGTGGCGGTGCCGTCCAGAACAGATTCCAGAAGGGCCGCAAGCCGCCCAAGACCGACCCGGCAGGGCGTACATTTTCCACAGGACTGCGCGTGGCAGATGCGAAGAAAAGACGCAGCCATATCTACAGGGCAGAGTCCCGGCGGGCTGGCCTGGATCCTCCGTTCAAGGTCCTTGTACAGTTCCTCCACAGTGGCCTGCGCTTCACTCTTAGTGATGATGCTCAGCCTGCTCATGTTGTGTTTACCTCCTTTTTTCAACAGTCGCACTTGCATGGACTAAGTCACTAACAGTATACAGAACGACCTGTTTTACCGCAACAAAATTTACAAAAAATTCCCCGCATATTCCAAGAATTTTTGTTAAATACGACTAACTTAAAACCGGTTTTCAGACAAAGGAAACAGACAGCTCCCGCTGGAAGCTGCCTGTTGTCAGAATAGTCTATTCTATTGATATAGAACGCCTGTTAATTAAATAACAAGTACGTATTTTCGGGAATTTAATCCGCAAAGCGCATCGCTTACCGGCAGAATTTGTCGACGTAGGCGTCCAGACATTTCCGGATGATGTCCTTGGCGACATCCGGGCCCTGGACCTCGTGGACGACGGTGGGCTTGTCCTCCAGGCTCTTGTATACCCGGAAGAAGTGGCGCATCTCCTCGAAGATATGGGTGGGCAGCTCTTCGATGCTGGTGTAGCCGTTGTAGGTGGGATCCTCAAAGGGGATCGCGATGATCTTCTCGTCCATCATGCCCTGATCCTGCATGCTGATAACACCGATGGGATAGCAGCGTACCAGGCTCATGGAGGCGATGGATTCGCTGGAGAGGACCAGCACATCCAGAGGATCGTGGTCGTCGGCAAGGGTGCGGGGGATAAACCCATAGTTTGCCGGATAGTGGGTAGAGGTGTACAGGATCCGGTCAAGGATGATCAGGCCGGTCTCCTTGTCCAGCTCGTACTTATTCTTGGAACCCTTCTCGATCTCGATGACGCCGATGAAATCGTCGGGCGTAATGCGGTGGGGACTGATGTCATGCCAGATGTTGGACATAGAGGAACTCCTTTCCATACAGGTCTGCGCGGGGGCAGGTATTCCTGAAGATCTTGGTTTATGTATACAAAGTATACCATATGAGGCGCGGGAAACAAAGGGGATTTGGGCGGATGATCAAAGAGAAAAGGAAAAATACCAGGCCGGCATTTCTCTTACAGACACCGCGCCTGGCAGGCAGAGAGGGCATATTTTTGTTGCTGTTGACTAACAATACCGGGCAAAACTATGATAGGTTGAATAGATTTTATCCAATTTAAAAGACGTGACGACCCATCTGTAAAGGAGCATCCATGTTAGGTTCACTATTGATCCGCACATTTATAAAAGATCACGAAAACACGGATAAGGCCGAGGTCTACCTGGCCTACGGCAATCTCTCCGGCATGATCGGCCTGATCAGCAACATCCTGCTGTTTCTGATCAAGTTTTCGGCCGGTATTGTCAGTATGTCCACGGCGATCATCGCCGATGCGTTCAATAATCTGTCCGATGCCGCCTCTTCCGTGATCAGCGTCTTCACGGCGAAGCTGGCCGCGCGGCGCTCCGACGAAAAGCATCCCTTTGGGTATGGCAGGATCGAGTACGTCGCCACGATGATCATCGCGATCCTGATCACCAACGTGGGCCTGGAGTTTTTCAAGACCTCGATCCGGCAGATCCGGGAGCCCTCGCCGCTGAATATGCATCCGGCTGTGTTTGTTTTTCTGCTGTTCACGGTGGGCATCAAGCTGTGGCTCTTCCTGTTCAACCGCGGCATCTTTCAGAAGACCGGGAACCAGACCGTCCGCGCGACATCCATGGATTCGCTCTTTGATGCGGTCACCTGCAGCGTGACGCTGCTGGCAGCGGCCGTTTACTACTTCTTCCATATAAATATCGACGGCTATGCCGGCCTTGTGGTCTCCTGCGTCGTCATCTGGAGCGGCATCGGCATCCTGCGGGACGCAGCCGATTCGCTGCTTGGCAATGCGGTGGATACCGAGATCGTCGAGAAGATCCGGGACGTGGCCCTGTCGGTAAAGGGCGTCGCCGGCATCCATGACCTGCTGGTGCACAGCTACGGGCAGGGACGGCACATGGCAACGCTGCACGCGGAGGTTCCGCTCAAAAGCAGCCTGGCAGAAGCTCATGCCATCGCGGATGAGGTGGAAAATGAGGTCAAGCGGCAGCTGGGCGTCCTCCTGGTGGTCCACATCGATCCGGTGGATACCGAGGACAAGCGGGTGCGAAAGATCCGCGGCCGGCTGGAGAGGATCCTGGGGATCCTCGATCCCGAGCTGAAGTTCCACGATCTCCAGGTAAGCTTTGAGGAGGACCAGGACTTCATCTCCTTCGATCTGGATCTGCCCTACGCCTATGATGAACAAAAGGAGCTGCAGACGGTGCGGCAGATCCGGGAACTGATGGCCGAGATCGATCCGCGCTATGCCTGCGCCATCGTCATGGACCGGGGAAGCATAGAAGAAAAGCTGGAGGCCGCCGGCAAGTAGCTGCTGGCAGGTGATACCAGCATGTAAGAAAAAGGGGCTGTTGCACAGAGCAAAAGTCGTGCATAAACATTCTGAAGGGAACATCCGCAACGCCGGTACTTAGCGCGGCAAAAAGCCGCGCTCTAGTACCGCTGCGTGAGGACAGAGCGAGAGCGTTTCCCGAAAGAATGCTTATGCACGAATTGCTTCAAGAGACAGCATTCGAAAGGGGCAGACCTCAGCTGATATTTTTTCGTATACTGCGTATATAGCACACGACCCCGGAAGACATTCAAGCAAACATTCTGCAGGTCCGACAGGACCGAAGCCGTTTGCGTAATGCCTTCCGGGGTCGTGTGCTTTTTTGCTTGTTGTTTTGCTCTGCGCGGCAGTTTCTTTTTCTTAGCCGATCTTAATGCAGGTACCGGCGGTGATGCCGTTTTCATTGAAGGCATCTACCCGCACGTAGTATTCCTGGCTGCTGATGAGCGCGCCGACGCGTTTTTCGCCTGGCGCAAAGACCATGTAGCTGTGGTAGAGCTTGTCCTCTCTGGTGCCAAACAGGATGTTCCAGCCAAGGGTGCCTTCTGCTTCGCGGATGCAGACGTTCATGTCGATGCCGCTGATGCGCTCGGCGGTAAATTCCGGTGCGGCGGGTGCTTTTCCGTCTCCCAGACCGAAGACGCGCAGGCCGGATACGCAGGGCGCCTGTCCGTAGGGCACGGCCATGGCGGAAAGCCTAAGGTACCGGGCGGCAAAGCCTTCCTCCCGGACGACGAGGTCATGGGAGAGGTCCGTCTCGGCAGCGGATTTGTCCTCGATGACCGTCCAGCTTTCGCCGTCGGCGGAGGCTTCCAGCTTCCACTGGGTCAGCAGATTTCTCTCTTCGATATAGCGGGCCTGGGTCCCGGGACGGATCTGTCCCGGACATTCCATCTCGATCTTGTCATCGGCAAAGTTTACCTGGACGGCGTGCACGTCGAATACGCGGCCCAGGTCGACGCAGAGCCATTCCTCCCGTCCTGCGGAGCCGGCCTTCCACCAGGTCTGTACATTTTCCTCAACTGCCTTTTCCGGCTCATGACCCTCCGCAAAGGAGGAGGCACTGGCTGTCTTTCCGGCGCTCAGCAGCATCCATTCCGGATCCTGCCACATATCTTCTGCCGCGCCGCTGATTTTCATCGGCCAGTCACCGTAGCGCTGGTTGCAGCAGAGCTCGCCATCGGCGTCGAAGCCGGCAGGCCACAGGCCGACACGCCGCTCAAACATGTGGTTTACCGAGATCCGCATGGTGGAGGTGTGCCACCAGTTTCCGGCAAGGTCCTGCATCGAGGAGCCGTGGCCTGCGCCGGGGATAAAGCCGCCCGGCTTGTAGGAGAAGGGCGAGCTGCCGGCAAGCGCAAAGGGGCCAAGGGGGCTGTCGCCCACATAGACGCCGTCGCAGTAGACGTTGTACTGGGCGCCGGGAGCTGCATACTGCAGGTAGTATTTTCCATCGTGTTTGTCCATCCAGGCGCCCTCAATGTAGGGACGTTTGCTGAACATGCCAAGGATCAGCGGCTTCAGGTCCGAGGGCAGCTGGTCCTCGGTCATGGAACGGCTTTTCAGGAAGCCCTGGAAGGCAGCCTGGATCTCAGCTTCTCCTGCGGGAAGCGTGCTGTTGTCCTCGCCGATCCGCTCGTAGCCGATGTTGTAGGGATCGCCTTCAATGAGGGCTTTTTTCTCTGTGATGGGCAGCATGGTCACAGGGTCGAGCTCCACGCCCCAGATCGGGGTCTGGTTGGAGCAGCCCCAGTAGAAATAGACCCGTCCGTCGTCATCCACAAAAACGTTGGGATCCCAGAAGGGGAAGGTGCCATCCAGCTTTTCGTATGGGCCGTTCAGGATATCCTGGGTGCGCCAGCGGTCGCAGGCGTGATCGCGGGACGAGGCACAGAAGTAGACCCAGCCGTTCATGACCCGCACGTCCGGCGCATAGTCATAGAGCGGAAGCTCATCCGGCAGGCGGTGGCTCTCCCAGTGGGCCAGATCGTCCGATACCCAGACGCTCAGGTTCATGGATGCAAAGATATAATATCTGCCTTTAAAGCAGATCATGGAGGGATCCGCCGCTTCCCGGCAGATCTGCATAGCGCCGCCCATCCTGGGGTCGGCGTTGAACTGGTAGCGATAGTCGATGTTCAGCGGGTTGCAGTAATAAGCCATAGGTATTCCTCCTGCCATTTTTGGCAATGTGCAGCTGCAGCAGGCAGCCATGGATGTTACGGATGAATGGCAATACAGGACCATGGAAGCCGCAAAAACGGCATGTCCCGAAGTTGTTGGGGTATAAGGATCGTCTTAATTATAGCATGGTACAGGCGCCAGGCGGCAGTGCCGGGGTGTTTTACCTGCAGCAACTTTCCATGCTGCTGTTTTGCACAGAGCATGCGGCGGCATGCCGGATCTTTTCCCTGGTGCCGCCATCCGGCATAGCCGCAAAGGAAATGGATCAGAAGACACCTTGGATCAGAAAAAATCCGGACCGGAAAGACGCCGGATGTCAGGCCTGGATGGTGAACTGGAAGCTGCCAGCCTCCACCTCATGCACGCTGCCATCTGGCAGATGGATGACGGCGGGAACAGGCACGGTGATGTCATATTGGACATGATCTGCATCGAAGCTCCATCCGCTGACGATCGTCCCCGCCGGAGAGTGCCACTTAGCCTTTGCAAAGCCAAGCTCCCTGCAGGGATGCGGGCAGATCTCCAGGTGACCGGCACAAAGGCGGATGCCGCAGACGCCGTCAAAGAGCCATCCGGAGATGGCACCGTAGGAATAATGGTTCAGGGAATCGTGAACCGTGCCGTCCGGACGTACGCCGTCCCAGGTCTCCCAGATGGTCGTGGCGCCCTTTTTGACGGCGTAGAGCCAGCCGGGGCACTCGGTCTGCAGGAGCAGGCGGAAGGCAGTATCCGCATGGCCGTTGTCCGCCAGCACCCGGCACAGATCCGGGGTGGAGAGAAATCCTGTATTCAGATGGTAACCGGATTTTTTGACCAGAGCATCCAGGTCATCGGCAGCTGCCTGCACCTCTCCGTCATCCAGAAGCCCGAAGGCGATGGGACGGACATATTCACACTGGCGGTCGGAATGGATCCGGCCTTTTTTTGTGCAGGTATGGCGGTACGCTTTTTTGGCATTTTCTGCAATTTCGGCAAACCGCGCGGCGTCGGCGGTCCGGCCGAGGATCCCGGCGATCCTGGAGAGGAGGGAGGCAGAGCGGTAATAGTAGGCTGTGGCCACCTCCGGTGCGCCGGTCATCATCGTCTTTTTCATGGCCTGCCCGTTGTCGATATCGGGCTGGCACCATTCGCCAAAGTGGAAGCCCTCATCCACCAGATACTTATGCCAGGGATTCAGCAGGTTCTGGGGACGGGTCTTTGCTGCGCGCTTTGTGACAAAGGAAAGCCACCTTGTCATCATCTCATAGTTTTCTTCCAGGATCGATGCATCGCCGTATGCCTGATACAGTGCCCAGGGGACCAGGATGCAGGCGTCACCCCAGCCGGAAGAGCCCTGGAGCATATTGGAGATCATGCTGCCGCTGTTGTTGACCGGCGCGATGTTCTGGACCAGACCATCCTCGCCCTGGGCCAGGCGGCATTCGCCAAGCCATTTGCGCAGGACGGGCAGGCAGTCCATGAGGAAGACCGCCGTCGGCGCAAAAACACCGGCGTCTCCGGTCCAGCCGGCCCGCTCTCTGGTGGGGCAGTCGGTGGGGATGTCCACAAAGTTGGACTTCATGCTCCAGAGGCTGTTCTGGAACAGCCGGTTTACGTCCTCGTTTCCGCAGGTGAAAAAGCCGGTCTGCTCCATCCTCGAGCTGACGGCGATGGCGGTAAAGACGGCATCGGAAAGGTCGGCGTCCGTATCCACCAGGGCGTAGCGGAAGCCGAAGATGGCAAAGGACGGCTTGTAGACGTTCCGGCCCTCCTTGCAGATGTAGGTGATCTTCTGGGGAATGCCGCCGTTTTTGTTGCGGTCGCCCGGATCAAAATTCTTCTGGGTAAAGATTCCGTTTTCATCCAGCGTCTCACCGTGGCGGAGCGTGATCCGCTGTCCGGCGCGTGCCGTCAGGCTAAATTCCGTATAACCGGCCAGGTTCTGGCCAAAATCGATCACGGTCCGTCCGTCCGGCGTCCGGAAGAGGCGGCCAGGCAGGCGCTCCTGCTCGGTGATGGGCACGCTCTTTGTGGGGGCAAGGTTGGCAAAGCCATAGTCCCGGACCTTTACCGGGTGCCAGAGGGTCACTTCCTCACGCCGGGCATCATAGAACTCTCCCTGCTGCAGATCATTTTCACGCAGGGGGCCCTCCTGGCTGGCTTCCCAGTCCCCGCCGCTGCAGCAGATAACTTTGCCATCTGCTTCCAGCTGGCAGAGCAGGGCCAGATCGGTACCGTAATAATTGCGCAGTCCGTCGATGCCGACGCTGCCGCGGTACCAGCCATCGCCAAGGATGACGGTCAGCGTATTTTCCCCTTCCTGGAGCAGATCGGTGACCGGGTAGGCCTGCACGGTCAGCCGCTTGTGGTAGTCCCCGGTTCCGGGGGCAAGGACAAAGGAGCCGACCCGCTGCCCGTTCAGAAAGGCCTCGTAGAGACCGTGACAGGTGATGTACAAAACGGCGCTTTCTGCCGTTTCTGCCATAAAGCGGCAGCGAAGGATCGAAGATGGCTGCCTCTTTTCCGGTTCATGGGGCGGTTCCGGATCGATCCAGCTGGCCTGCCAAGCCACTGGCAGGGCGGATATCATGTCGTTTGTCATAGCCGGGATCCTCCTTAAAGATTGTCGCGCAGCCAGCGGCTGCTCAGTTCCAGACTCTTTACCGGATCCTTGTCGATCCAGTTTTTATGGCTTTCCAGGACAACGGCCTCGACGCCGTTGGCGAGGGCGGCCTCCTTCAGTTTTTTCAGATTCATGCTGCCGGTGCCAAGCTCCATACTGTCTGCCTTCAGGATCGGCGTCATGGAGGCGCCCTTCTGGCGGGAGCCCCGGTCGTTGATGTGCCAGAGCTTCATGCGGCTGCCAAGCCGTTCCATCCAGGCTGCGGCGTCCGCGCCGCCGTCGGTAAACCAGTAGCTGTCAAATTCAAAGTTGACCAGGGCGGGATCCGTCTCGCCGATCAGCAGGTCGTAGGCCGTAACGCCGGGCCGGACGCGGAGAAGCTCCACGTTGTGGTTGTGGTAGAACAGGGACAGGCCCTGTTCCCGCAATGCGTCGCCGGCCTTGTTCAGGCGCCCTGCCAGGGCGCGCACCTCTCCCTCGTTTGTGTAGTCAAAGCGGTACATGCCGGTGATGACGACCCGGTCCGTGCCAAGGGCTTTCGCCTCCGCCGCAATGGCGGAAAGCTCCCGCTCCAGGGAGCCAAGATCCGTGTGCAGGCTGATCACCGACAGGCCGCTTGCCGTAAGGAGCTTTTGCCAGTCGAGATTCCCGCCGTTTCCGGTGGGCATCCCGGCCGCCCGGGTCAGCAGGCGGACCATCAAAGAGCTTTTGTGCAGCATAAAGCGGTTCAGCTCCAGGCCGTCATAGCCGGCTGTCCGTATCCGTTTCAGTGTCTCCAGGGCCTGCGTCTCATTTCCAGTCACGGTGCCCAGCATGATCTGCTGTACAGCTGTTTTCATAGATCGTCTCCTTATCATACAGAAGGCTGCCGCACGGAACATGCATACAGCGTTCCATGCGGCAGCTTTGTTGTCTGTGCTTAGCCCTGCTTCGGGATCCGGTTCAGCATGGCGTTGAGTTCTCCAAGCTGCTTCTCATCCAGCTTGAAGCCTCCCTGCTGCAGGACCTTTTTGAGCGGCTGGCGGGCCACCATCGCCTGCATGGCCGGATTCTGCTGTGCGGCAGCATTGCCCGCACCGGGCAGCCGGCTCATAAGGCTCTCCAGGAGCTTTGCGCCGCCCTGCGTGGAACCGATCTCGCCCAGGGAGCTGTTGATGGACAGATAGCCTTCCCGGTCCATAGGATCGACTGCCGGCGGATCGAACCAGTTGCGCACCTGGTCGGCAGAGGCAAAGTAGGCCGGGTTCGGGGCAGAGACCTTTGCGATCTCCATGGTATCTTCCAGGGTGCCGGAAACTGCCTTGATCTGGTGCACACCGCTGATGGGCACCTGGAAGCGGAAGATGTGGCTGCCGGTCTGTGTGCCAAACAGGACATCGTCCACATAGAGCGTAACTTCCGGCTGATTGCTGTAGACCTTGACCTCGGTTACCGGCTCGACGCGGTCATGGTAGCGGCTTCCGCACAGATGCACGAAGGCTTCGTCGGACCACCAGGCCTTGTAGATGTAGTAGGCATCCTTTTTGCAGCGGCGGTCAAAGGTGATCAGGCCCTTGTGGTTCTTGCCCGGATCGCCGGCCTCATCGCGGCCTGCCGCGGCAAACTCAAACATGTTCCAGCAGTAGGTGCCCCAGATGTAGGGACGGGTGGAGAACAGCTCCAGCATATGCTCGTGGTAGACGGCCTGGTAGCTTTCGGTATAATCGCCCTTCTCCGGTTTCGGGGACTGGAGGGCGATGGTGCTGTCGGCACCGTACTCGGTCAGGCCGATCACAACATCGGGATATTTTGCGTGGAAGTCGTCAAACCAGGTGTCGTTGTCGGTCATATCGCCCACATACCAGCCGTAGTACAGGTTGTAGCCGCGGATGTCCGGGAGGCGTACCAGGGGGCTGTCCGTCTCCAGCAGGAACAGGTTGGCCATTGCCGATACCCGGGTCGGATCCATCCGGTGGACCAGATCGTTCAGGATCTTATGGTTTTCCATCAGGTCGTCCGTGACGCCGTTGAGGGTGATCTCGTTGGAGAGGGCCCAGCAGATGATGGAGGCGTGGTTGTAGTTCTGGGTGATCAGCTCCGTCATCTGGGAGATGGTGTTGGCCCTGCCGCCGTCCATGTGGACGGTGATGTAGGGGATCTCTGCCCAGGCGACGATGCCCTTTTCATCGCATAGGTCATAGAAGTACTGGTCGTGCTGATAATGCGCCAGGCGGATGGAGTTGGCGCCCATGGAAAGGATCAGCTCCATATCCTCTTCGTGCATGGCCCGGGTCAGCGCGTTGCCGACGCCCTGACGGTCCTGGTGGCGGGATACGCCGTGCAGCGGATAGCTGCGGCCGTTCAGGAAGAAGCCCTTTTGCGGATCGAAGGCATATTCCCGGCAGCCAAAGCGGCTGCTTACCTCATCCTGCACAGCGCCACCGGCGTACAGGACGGCCTTTGCTGTGTAGAGGAAGGGATCTGCCAGGCCGTCCCAGCGGTGGACCTTCGGGATGGGAAGGGAACCGGTGCCGACCATCTTTCCATCCTGGAGTGAGAGGGAGAGCTCCGTCTCGCCGACACCCTCTACGGATACGCAGATACGCTCCGTGCCGGGCGTGGACCAAGTCTCAAAAAAGATCTCCGCATCCTCGCCGGAGAGCTTTGGCGTGATCTGCAGACCGCTGCCCCCGAAATAATCCAGGTCGAAATGCTCTTTTTCAACGGTGATCAGGTATACATCGCGGTAGATACCGCCATAGAAGGTAAAGTCAGCCCTCTGGGGGTAGACATGGTCGTTGGGGGCATTGTCAACTGCCACCTCCAGCAGGTTTTCCTCCTGCAGGAGACCGGTGATGTCCGCGCGGAAGGTGGAGTATCCGCCATCGTGAGCGGCAGCCTCCGTGCCGTTTACACAGACCCGTGCGGAGGAGTTGACCCCGCGGAATTCCAGATAGGCCTTCTGGCCGTCGGCCAGAGCCGGGCGGGCAAAGCTCTTGCGGTACAGGCAGGTGCCCCGCCAGTACATCGCGGGACCTGTCTGGCCGTCTTCAGCGTTCCAGGTATGGGGAAGGGACACGGATGTAACCGCGCCTTCCTTTTCAAATTGCCAGTTGTCATTAAACAGGCATGTTTTTCTCATAATCATTTCTCCAGTTAAGTAGTAATGAACGCTTTGCCGGAATGAAAACTACAGACGCCCATAGCTTTCATCCGGCATATCTTTGCGGAAATCTCAGAAGGTGATGCAGATTTCGTTTCTGCCTTAGGCCTCTTCGCCCTTTGCGGCAGCCTTTGCTGCGGCAATCCGCTTCTGAACGGCGATCATCTCTTCCTTATCCAGGCGGCAGCCCTTCATGGCGATCAGTGTGACGATCCAGCCGATGATCGGGACGACATACATGACGATCATGGTCACCCAGAAGACCGCGGGAGTTGCGGGATCACCCGGCTGCGGACGGGCGGTGCCGTGGTAGCCGGCAACCACGATGGCCAGGCCGGCGATCAGTGCGCCAAAGGAGGAGATCAGCTTGTCGATCAGGCTGTAGGTTCCGGTCACAACGGCAGGGATATAGCGGCCGCTTCTATCCAGCTCGAAGTCGATAACGTCGGCCATGAAGGAGGTGCTGGCTGTGGTGACGCACATTTTTGCGCCGTTGAGCGCCAGCGTGATCACGACATAGAGGATCATGGTCACACCGAAGGAGGCGATGCTGCCGGTACCGCTGCCGACATAGTTAACAATGAGGAAGAAGGCAAGAGCGACGGTGGACAGGACGATACAGACGTTTGTCCAGGTAACGATCGCTTTCTTTGAGCCGTGCTTTCCGGCATATCTGGCGCCAAAGATGGCGAAGATGATGGAGGGCAGCATGCTGACCACGGACAGGATGGTGGCCATGCCCATGTTGCCGATCAGGATACCGGCCAGCATGGTGGTGATGACGCCCTGGGAAGCCGTGATCTGGGCGATCTTGTCGGAGGACTGGGCGGCGATGTAGCTCTGGAGAGGCTTGTTGTGGGCCAGGACCTCGATCATATCGCGGAGCTTCAGGGGCTCTGTCTTGACGGCACCCTTGTAATATTCCGGCTTGTCATATTCAGAAACACCGATGGAGACCAGGATGACGCCGATAAAGCCAAGCAGCATGAACAGCTTTGCGACCGCGCCCATGAACTCCAGGTTGATCTGACCGCCAAATCTGGGGAGCAGAACGTTGTTGGTGACGATGGAGAGAACGACCGGGACCAGATAGTTGAAGCCTGTTACCCAGACACCGATGGTGGGCCGCTGCTTCGGGTCATTGCTCATGATCGCCGGCAGGGTCTGGGCGGTCATGTTCTGGGCAGTGTAGCCGATGATGTAGATGACATACAGGATGACAAATACCGTAAGGCCGACCGGGCCGGCAAGGCCTGCGCGGGCAGCGCCGTCATACATCAGCAGCAGGGCGATCGCTTCCATCAGGAAGCCGCCGATCAGAAGAATACGGAGTTTGCCAAACCGCGTTTCTACCTTATCATATACGAGAGCCAGGAGCGGATCCGTGATCGCATCCAGCACACGGGAGCCGGTGATGATCGCGCCGGCAGCGACGGCCGAGATCGCGAAGCCAAGGCCGGCGATATAGCTGGCGTAGCTGTTCATCAGGGTGTAGACGGTCATACCGCAGAGGGCGTTGGTGGCGTACAGGATGATCTGCCACAGTTTGGCGTGTCTGTACTGGACGCCGTCGATCTCACTTTGGGTCAGTTTCTTTTGGGACATGTGGATACCTCTTTTCTCTGAAATGCTTACGGACAGTTCTTTATGCTACAAGTATAGAAGAAAAAACAGCGGCAAAAAAGCCAATATTTATTCCGGAATGACAAAAATTCGTGAAAATGATAAAATAAAAAATCAAAGGGCGTGCAGATAAAAGAGGCAGGACGGCAGGCGGAAAGCAGGGGACACAGGGCAAAAAACAAGGAATGTGAACCCTCAAAAAGGATTCCATGCCGGATCGTGTGGATGATCCCAAAGAAATGGCAAAAATCCGGGAATCTCTGTTCCGCTTCGGATACTGCAGTCGGTATGGAAAATGGATACTGACAGCCGGGCCGGAAGACTGGATATTGGCAGCAGAGCTGGAATAATGGATGCCGCAGCCGGTTGGAAGATTGTATACTGACAGCCGGACTGGAAGACCGGATACAGGCAGTCGGTATGGATAGCGCAGCATGAGCAGGAGGTATAAACGAGTATGGCAGGCAGACAGACCGGAGGAGAGCAGACCCTGACCCTTCTTGGCAGGCTGCTGCCCAGCAATGAGCAGTTTTATATCTGGGGTTTTACAAGGGATAAGACATGTCTTGGAACCACCTGTCCCGAGGAGGATCGGGAGACGCTGGAGCAGGCGCTGCTCCTTTTTGGCGGCAGCCGGCTGGAGGAATGCCTGCAGTCCGGGGAGTTTCGTGTGCCGCAGCTTCTCGGGTCGCCGGTCGGCATGCAGTGGGCAGCCGTTCCGACGCCGAACAGATCCGGTGATCTGGTCCTGGTCATCGGCCCGGTCTTTTACATGGCTCCGGACACCACAGCCATCCGAAATGAACTGCACGCGGACCGGCATGAGCCGCAGAGCCACAGCTTCACCCGCCGGTTGCTGGATCGGATCGGCCATCTGCCGGTGATCTCCTATGCGATCTTTATCCGGTATGTAATCATGGTTCACAATACGATAAACGGGCAGCAGCTGGGACTGGAGGATCTGGAGAAGAGCCTGCTCTCCGACAGCGGGATCCATGCCGGGCCGGTGGATAAGCGGGACAGGAACCGGATCTATCTCTCAGAGAAGGCCATGCTGCAGATGGTCCGGGAGGGCAACATCAATTACGGGGACATTCTTCAGACGGCGATCCGGCAGAGTCCGGGCGTGCCGGTCCACGGACGGGATCCCCTGCGGCAGGCAAAGACGAGCATCATCGTGTTCACCTCGCTGGTCTGCCGGGCGGCCATGGAGGGCGGCCTGTCTCCGGATACGGCCTATTCCCTGGGCGATGCCTATATCCAGGCGGTGGAGGACTGCAGGGATTCCGCTGAGCTTTCTGCCCTGGCCTATACCATGTACAACGACTTTATTACCCGGGTCCACAGTCTGAAAACAGATCCGAACTATTCCCATGCGATCCAGAAATGCTGCGATTACATCGAGCTGAGCCTGGACAAGCGGATCACGGCGGCGGATCTGGCCTCTCTGGCCGGGTATACGGAATATTATCTTACGGTCAAATTCAAAAAGGAGACAGGGATGAGCGTGAGCAGCTATGTGCGCCAGGCAAAGGTAAAACGGGCGCAGCTGCTGCTGGAGACGACGGATCTTTCGGTCGGTCAGATCGCTGAGCGGCTGGCTTTCAATACGCCGAACTATTTTATCAAGAGCTTCCGGGAGACGACCGGATGCACACCGGCAGAGTACCGGAAAAGAATACAGACAGAGGGATAAAAAAATGCGGCGCCGTATCTCGGGGGAGATGCGGCGCCGCGGTATTTTTATCCCGTTACTGACCGGCGGAATGATATTTGGCCACCTGTCCGGTAGTTCGGATGTTCTTCAGCTTTCTAAAAGGGAGGCTTTTTATCCTTTTTCCAAAGCCGGTCAGTATTCAGGATGCGGGGCAATGCGTCAGGCTTCTTTCTTTTTCCGAAGGAACAGGAAGTAAGCCAGAGCGACCAGTGCAACAACAACGACGCCAACGGCGATGTTGACATTGCGGAAGGTGGTTACCATCTTGTCGGGCTGATTGTTCGGATCGGTCTCGGCAAAGGTGTAGTAGCCGGAGTTTACGATGGTGTACATAATGTTCTTGGATGCCTGGCGGAGGGCGATCATCGCTGTAGCGGACTGGTCGGTGAAGACATCCGTCTCAGCAGAGCCAAAGCCCAGCATCAGGTCGTTGCCGTTACGTACAGACTTGTCGGAGATCATGTATCCATAGGAGCCGTCATAGTCGGTCTCGATAAATCCCTTGAAGCCCCACTCGCCGCGGAGGACGTTGTTGAGCAGAGAGGGATTGGCGGTGGAGGGCTGTGTTCCGATGAAGTTGAAAAAGGTGTCGACCGTCTTGCCGGAGGGGTTGATCGCGCCGGAGATGATCTCGCCAAGGGCGGAAAAGCCGGTAGCGCCCGGGCCGGGAGCCCAGATGACAGCGCCGATGGAATCGTACTCATCGACCCAGCCAAGCTCCATGGTATTGTTTGCATTTACCACGACAATGACGTTGCTGAAATTGGAGCAGACAGCGTCGATCATCTCTTCCTCCGGATTGGAGAGCTCCAGATAGCTCTCGCCGGGTTCAAAGTCGGGCGTGGTGCCGTTGTTGGTGTAGACACCGTTGAAATAGGTGTAGGCATCCGGAACGACAGAGTCGGCACGCTCCTTGTCGCCGTAGGTGCCGTCGATCAGCAGGCTCATATCCCTAGGCAGGTCAGCGCCCTCGCCGCCGCTTCTGGAGATTACGATAACAGCAGTATCGGAGAAGTCCTTCGTGCTGTTCATCAGCTCATCGGTATATACGCCGACAGGCTCGGGAAGCTCCCAGCTCTGCGCGGTGATGGAAGCTGCGCCGGTGGCTGCGCCCTCTTTGTCCGGAAAAAGAACCGGATCGAATTTAACGACGCCGGGCAGATCGCGCTGGCCGAAGACCGCAAGGTCCTGGCTGCTGTGGACGACATGACAAAGACCATGCAGTTCTATATCCGCAGCGCAAACGCATTGGCTGTGGGGGCTTGCGCCCCCGGACCGGTCTGGGAGATCACGCCGGATCTGACCAGGTACTATCCGGAAAAGACGGTGATGACACAGATGCATCCCACAGAGATGCTGATCGAGGGACTCAGGAGGCGGGAATTTGGCCTGATCATCACCGACAGGCCATTTGGCAATCCGGATATCCTATGCGGATTCTACTGCCAGGAGGATCTAAAGATATCTCTGCCCGAGGATCACCCCCTGGCAGAGAAGGCGTCGGTCACATGTGCCGATCTGGAGGGCGAGACCATGCTGCTGACGGTCCAGCTTGGCATACGGCAGAAGTTCGTAGATGAAAAAATGCAGAAGACGCATTTTGTCGTAATCCCGCGGGACCTTCCGGAGGAGGGGCTCGCAAAGATGGCAGGATTTCCCAGTTTTGTGACGAATCTTTCCTTGATTCATTTTCCTGCATACCAGAGTTATATGGAACGCCAGAAAAGGCGGGTGACCGTGCCCTTATCAGATCCGGATGCGTCGATCCGGTTTTATCTGTGCGCCCGGAAAGAGGACCAGAGCCTCTGGGCCAGGGTCATAGGAATGCTGGCCGAAAACAATGGAGAGCCTCTGCGGACACCGTAGGGAAGCCTGGGTTTTAGCGGGAAAACAGCTGCCGCAGGCAGTGTCCCCGCAGGTAAATTTGTTGTATAATAATGCCAGAAAAAAATGCGGAAAAACGGCGGGAAGACCTGTTTTTGAACCGGGGAGCATCCTGGCTGTTCATCCGATGAAAACAGATAAGGGAGATAAAGCCATGCATACCGGGGATGCGGTCATCGAATTCAAGAATTTTGGCTTTCAGTATTTCAGCCAGGCAAAGCCTACGCTGTACCATATCGACCTGACCATTCGCCGGGGCGAGAAGGTTCTGATCGTTGGTCCTTCGGGCTGCGGAAAAAGCACCCTCGCCAACTGCATCAATGGTCTGATCCCCTTTGCATACAAGGGGGAGATCACCGGTTCGCTGAAGGTATGCGGAAGCGAGACCAGGGAAAAGACGATTTTTGATCTCTCCCGCCATGTGGGGACGGTCCTGCAGGATTCCGACGCCCAGTTTATCGGGCTGTCTGTGGGCGAGGATATCGCCTTTGCGCTGGAGAACGACAATACCGGGCAGGACGAGATGAAATCCATCGTGCAGGAGGCAGCCTCTCTTGTGGGGATCGCGGATCATCTGAAGGCATCCCCCTTCGAACTGTCCGGGGGACAGAAGCAGAGGGTCTCCTTTGCCGGTGTCATGGTTGATGAGGTCGAGGTCCTGCTGTTTGATGAGCCTCTGGCCAACCTGGATCCGGCAGCCGGAAAAACGGCGATCGGCCTGATCGACCGGATCCAGAAGGAAAAGGACAAGACCGTCGTCATTATTGAGCACCGGCTGGAGGATGTGCTTTACCGGTCGGTCGACCGGATCATCGTGATGTCCCGGGGAATGATTGTTGCGGATCTTCCGCCGGACGAGCTAATCGCCTCGGGTCAGCTGATGGAACTGGGTATCCGGGAGCCCCTGTACGTCACCGCGATGCGCTATGCCGGCGTTGAGGTTACGCCAGATATCCATCCGGGACGGCTCGATACGCTGGAGCTGAGTGAGGAAGCGAAGAAGCGGCTTTTGGCCTGGAGCATGGAGCCGGTGCCGGCAGAGGAAACGCCCGGAGAGGTGCTGCTTGCGGCTGAGCATCTGGACTTTTCCTATACCTCCAGAAAAAAGATCCTGAAGGACATCTCCTTCTCCATCCGGGAGGGAGAGATGGTCAGCATCGTCGGCACGAACGGTGCCGGAAAGAGTACGCTGGCAAAGGTGATCTGCGGCTTTGTCCGGGAGGATGGCGGCCGTCTTCTTTTTGACGGACAGGACATGAAGGATCTGACGATCCGGGAGCGCTCGGACAGGATCGGGTATGTCATGCAGAATCCGAACCAGATGATCTGCAAGCCCATGGTCTATGATGAGGTGGCGATGGGACTGCGCCTGCACGGCGTGAAGGAAGAGGAGATCAAAGAAAAGGTGGAGCGTGCCCTGCGGATCTGCGGCCTGTATCCCTTCCGCAGCTGGCCTGTGTCAGCCCTGTCTTATGGCCAGAAAAAGCGGGTCACGATCGCGTCGATCCTGGTTATGAGCCCAAAGATCCTGATCCTGGACGAGCCGACGGCCGGGCAGGATTACCGGCACTACACTGAGATCATGGAATTTCTCCGGGGGCTCAACAGGGAAGGGGTGACCATCCTCATGATCACCCACGACATGCATTTGATGCTGGAATATACCTCCCACGCCATCGTGATCAGCGGCGGGGAGAAGATCGGCGACAGCACAGCGGCAGATATCCTGACAGATCCGGAGATCACGGAGGCTGCCAGCCTCAAGCTGACCAGCCTGTTTGACCTGGCTCTCATGGCCGGCATCGCAGATCCCCGGGGCTTTGTGCAGCATTTTATTGATGTCGAGCGGGCAAGAAGAGCCACGGCCGGCAAAGCCGGACCGGCTGGCGCAGAGGCATCCGCTGCGGGCGGGGAGGAAGGCAGTGATCGGAAGGGAGGTGCCGGAGATGAAGAATAAATTGTTCGACTATGTGGAAAAAGACAATTTTGTCTACAATTTGTCCGGCATGACCAAGCTGATCTGCTTTCTGTGTCTGACCTTTGCCGTGATGTTTACCTATGACATCCGGTCGGTGCTTTTGATCACCGTCTTTTCCTTTGTGATCCTGCATGTTTCGGAGATCCGGCTCAGCCAGATCCGCCTGATGCTGTACTACACGGTGGTCTTTCTGATCCTCAATGCCATCCTGACCTATCTGTTCAGCCCGCAGTACGGCACAGAGATCTACGGGACCACCCATGAGCTTTTCCGCTTCAGCGCCCGCTACACGGTGACGCAGGAACAGCTTCTGTACCAGGTCACAAAGTTTATGAAATATGCTTCGGTCATTCCGCTTGGCATGCTGTTTCTGCTGACGACGAATCCCAGTGAGTTTGCCGCCTCCCTGAACAGCATCGGCATCAGCTACAAGGCGACCTATGCCCTTGCCCTGACGCTGCGCTATTTTCCGGACGTTATCCGGGATTACAACGACATCGCGGTCGCCCAGCAGAGCCGGGGGCTGGATCTGTCCAGAAAGGAAAAGCTTTCCGTCCGGGTCAAAAATGTCATGAACATTTTTATCCCGCTGATCTTTTCCACCATGGACCGGATCGAGGTCATCAGCAACGCCATGGACCTGAGAGGCTTTGGCAAAGACCGGAAGCGGACCTGGTACGCAAAGCGCCCGCTGCAGAAGGCTGATTTTATCTGCATGGCAGTGTGCGCGGGTGTTTTTGCAGCGACGATCCTGATCGCGGTGTTCCTCAATCACGGCCGGTTCTGGAATCCGTTTGTATATGGCTGGTTTTGAGATGGTCAGGCAGCGGAGGGTCCCGCATTGAAGGGCTGCAGCCGCTTTCGGTCTGACGTTATTAAAAAAAATACGATAGGATAAGGAGATCCAAGATGAGCAGAGCAGAGAAACCGATCCTGGTCTTTCAGACCGATTTTACCTATGCAGAGGGTGCTGTCAGCTCCATGTACGGCGTGGTAAAGACTGTCGACCGGGAGCTGGAGATCTTTGACGGGACCCACCAGCTGCCCAAATTCGACACCTGGAGCGCCAGCTACCGGCTCTACCAGAGCCTTCCCTTCTGGCCGAAGGGGACCATCTACGTATCGGTCGTGGATCCCGGCGTCGGAACCAGCCGGCGCGCCTGCGTGGCAAAGACCTGTGACGGTTACTATATCGTGACGCCTGACAACGGCGCGCTGACCCATGTGAAGCGTTATATGGGCATCGAGGCGGTCCGGGAGATCGATGAGACCGTCAACCGGTACCCATCCACCCGGGGTGTCGCCGTCTTTGGCGGCAGGGATGTCTTTGGCTACACCGCCGCCAGGCTCGCTTCCGGTATCATCGACTTTGAGGGTGTAGGCCCGGAATACCCGGTGGAAGAGATCGTCACCCATGCCATCCCGGAGCCGGAGATCGGGGAAGATGGGGCATCCGGCATCCTGGAGATCGACGATCCGAATTTTGGCAACGCCTGGTCCAACATTCCGACAGACCGCTTCTGCGAGGCGGGTTTTGCCTATGGCGACATGGTGAGGGTGTGCCTGAAGAAGAATGGCACAATTGTTTTTGATGAGGTTGTCCGGTTCGACCGGAGCTTCGGCTTTGTTGAACCGGGCATGCCGATCCTGTATAATAATGAACTGGAGAAGCTGGCACTGGCCGTCTGCCAGGGAAGCTTTATCGAAACCTACGGCGTCGCCTTCGGTCCGGACTGGACGATCGCTGTTTCAACTCCGTCGGGGAGTCCCCTGTCTCTATAGACGGAGGGTTATAACAAGCTTCACTCAGTGGCGGGTGACAATCCCCGACGGAGTGAAAGCCTCCGGCGGATCACAGCCGCGCTCAGTGGAAGGGGCTTTACAGCCCCGAGCGCGGCGCGGCAAGAACGCCGCTGGCCTTCTGAAAAACATAAGGATCCGGAGAACATCCGGCCTGATGTGATAAATGTAACTGTTGATGAAGTGGTGAGAGGTGAGTGGAATGAAAAAATTATTTGAGTTCAAGACGAAAAACATTGTTGCTACCGGTCTTGGGGCCGCCCTGTTTACGGTCCTGTTCATGTATGTAAAGATTCCGACCGGTATTCCGGAGACACAGATCCAGACGGCATATGGCGTGGGCGCCTTTTTTGCCGCCATGTTCGGCCCGATCGCAGGCGGCCTGATCGCATTCATCGGTCATGCGCTGTCCGATTCCGTGCAGTACGGATCTGCCTGGTGGAGCTGGGTCATCGCCTCCGGCTGCGCCTGCTTTATCGCAGGCTTCTGCTATCCGTCCATGAAGGTCGATGAGGGCGTATTCGGCAAGGCCGACCTCATCCGGTTCAACCTCTGGCAGCTGATCGGCAATGCTGTGGCATGGATCGTCGTTGCTCCGGTCCTGGATATTGTGATCTACAGCGAGCCGGTAAACCTGGTCTTCACCCAGGGCATCGTCGCCTGCATCTCCAACGCGATCTCCGCAGGTGTGATCGGCAGCCTGCTGCTGTATTTCTACAGCAAGACCCGCAGCGGTAAAGGAACTCTCAGCGAGGAGTAATTGAAAGTACAGCTGACAAGTGCTTTACATGGCACCGGACTGCACATAGTTACTGCCCCTGGAAGACATTACGCAAACGGCTTCGGCCTTATCAGGCCTGCAGAATGTTTGCTTTAATGTCTTCCAGGGGCAGTTTTTTTTAGTGTTCCGGCCCTTTGTACTGGATGCAGAGCATTGTCTGGTCGTCAAACTGGTCGGCATTTACGGAAAAGATTTCCACGGCCTTCTTTACCCGCTGCAGGTGTGCATGGGGAGCTGCATCCGGATCTTCGTTCAGCGCCGCCAGTATGCGGTCTTTGCCGAACATATCCATGTCCGTGTTCACGGCATCCGGGACACCATCGGTGTAGAGAAAGATACTGTCGCCAGGCTTAAGCATGAGCACAGAGTCGGTATAGCGCATATTTTCCATCGCGCCGAGGACGAAGCCGTGCTTTTGCCTTAGTTGAGAGAATTTTCCGTCTGTTGATTTCAGCAGAGGATATTCATGTCCGGCATTGGCCATGGTCAGCTTGCCGGTGGAGATCTCCAGGATGGCGACCCAGACGGTAACAAACATTTTCTCCTGATTTTTGTAGCACAGCAGGTTGTTGGTATCGGTCAGGATCTGGCTAGGCGTGCGGCCCGTGTAGGCGCTGTTGGCCAGCATGATGGTCGAGGCCATCATAAACAGGGCTGCCGGCACACCCTTGCCGGAAACATCGGCAATGGTGAAGAAGAGATGGTCTGTGTCGATCAGGAAATAATTGTAGAAATCGCCGCCGACCTCCCGTGCCGGATCCATGTTGGCGCAGATGTCAAATTCCCTCCGGTCCGGGTAGGCCGGATAGATGTTGGGAAGCATGCTGGTCTGGATCTTTGTGGCCATGGCAAGCTCCGTGCTTACCCGCTCCTTTTCCGCAGTGATCGATTCGATCTCATGCAGATGATCGTCGATCTCCTTTGCCAGGGCGGTGACATCCTTAGAAAGCTGGCCGATCTCGTTGTTCGGCCGGACATCTGTCAGATTGGCGGCGACCATGGTGCTGTCCTTTGTCTCCGTGTACAGCCGGATGTTTTCCTGGACCGTTTTCAGCGGGTGCAGCACATAGTAGTACACCAGGATCATGAAGACCAGGGCAAGGATGACCAGGTAGGTGACCGCCGAGACGGTTCCCTGTACGGTGTTGCGGGATACGCTCGAGAGCAGGTCGGTCTTGTCATAGGTTAGGCCGATCTGGATGTCGTGCTCCCCGACCTTTTCCATGTAGGCGTAATAGTCGGCATAATTTCCGGCATCGGCAAGACTGGAGGAATCCTTCTTTGCTGCCAGCATGGCTTCCATCTGGCTTTCGCTGACCTCCACCGTCGTGCCCAACGTATAGACCTGCTCGTAATCGGTTCCCCGCACGGCGCCCGCATCTGCGCCGCTGAACAGGAAGAACTGGGTCGTGCAGGCCTCATCCGTGACGACACAGAACAGAAAATCCACATGGTAAGTGCGCTTGATCTGATCGATCCGGTAGCAGATCCAGGAGTAGATGATCTCGGCACAGAGCTTCTGATCCGCCGGATCCAGGGCTTCCAGGGTCCTGGCATCCGCATAGCGAAGGTGAAGATCCGGACATCTGCCGGTCAGTTCGGTATATTTTTCTTCTGTTTTTGTTCCCGGCCCGTACTCGGCATCATATTCGATATCCAGCTCATCGGCATGTGCATACCAATAGTCGATCAGCCAGGGATAGGCCGGATATTCACGGATCGCCAGGATCGTTTCGTCTGCGATGTCAGATGCCAGGGACTCGGTCTGCGCCTGAACCGTGCTGTTCGAGGATGCGCGCTGGGAGACATAGGTCATAAGGCCGATGACGATGACGGCAAGCGTAAAAAACAGCACGACCTGTAGAAACAGGCGGTTTGGCTGTTGCTCTTTGTTCATGGAGCCCCCTTACTCGATGGTCAGGACCTCGGTGAAACCAGTCACCTCAAAGATCTCCATAATGGTGTTGTTGACATGGAGGACCTTCATCTCTCCCTTGCCGTTCATGATCTTCTGTGCAGAAAGCAGCACACGAAGTCCGGCGGAGGAGATATAACTCAGCTTCTCAAAGTCAAGGATCAGCGTGCGGACACTCTCCATCGCTGCGCGAAGCTCGTTCTCCAGATCAGGAGAGGTGACCGTGTCCAGACGGCCTTCCAGTTCAAAAACAGCAGTTTCATTTTCTATTTTTTTCGTAATATTCAGCATATTCAAGACTCCTTTATTTATTCTCGCATGGCCTTTGCAGATCGCCATATCGCAAAAGTATACCATTATAAACGAGACTCTCTTTTTTTATACCACAGGCGGGCTGTATTCTCAAGAGCAGGACAGGACAGAAAAAAGAGGGCTTGCGGCCCTCTTTTCTTTCCTCTGGGAATATGTGATTCAAGAACGCCTCGGCGTTCT
>DFFG01000058.1 GCA_002368795.1 Eubacterium sp. UBA3782 | reverse complement strand
GTGCGCGTCGCGGCAAGAACGCCGAAGCGTTCTTGAATCTATTCTCATCAGCACGTTTTGTCCTCTAAGCCCCCAATAAGAAAGAGCCGCCGGTCAGGCAGCTCTTTCTTATTGGGGATTTCCCTTGTCTTAGTCTTCTCTTGCCCATCCTTTGGCATAGGATACGGCTTTTTTCCATCCTTTTAATCTGGCTGCTCTTTCGTCCTCGCCGATCTCGGGCTCAAATACGCGGTTGACCTGCCAGTTTTCTTTTACATCGTCGCGGCTCTTCCAGTAACCGACAGCGAGGCCGGCCAGATATGCCGCGCCCAGGGCGGTCGTCTCTACGCAGCTTGGCCGCAGGACCGGGATGCCGCAGAGGTCTGCCTGGGTCTGCAGGAGCAGGTCGTTGGCGCTGGCGCCTCCGTCGACTCGGAGGCTGGACAGCCGGATGCCGCAGTCGGCACACATTGCTTCCAGAACATCATTTACCTGGTAAGCCAGAGACTCCAGGGTTGCCCGGATGATGTGGTATTTGTTTACTCCACGTGTCAGGCCCACGATCGTACCTCTGGCATAGGAATCCCAGTGGGGAGCGCCAAGTCCTGTGAATGCCGGGACGACGTAGCAGCCGTTGGTATCTTTTACCTTTCTGGCCATGTAATCGGAATCCATCGCGGAATCGATCAGCCGCATCTCATCTCTCAGCCACTGGATCGCAGCGCCTGCCACGAATACCGAGCCCTCCAGGGCATAATTGATCTCTCCGTCCACGCCCCAGGCGATGGTGGTGACCAGTCCGTTTCTGGAGAAGACCGGATCCACGCCGGTGTTCATCAGCAGGAAGCCGCCGGTGCCATAGGTATTTTTGACCTCGCCGGGACCGAAGCAGGTCTGGCCGAACAGGGCTGCCTGCTGGTCTCCTGCCGCGCCGGCGATCGGGATCTCGCCGCCAAAGAAGGAGGCATCCGACATACCATACACACAGCTGGAGGGTTTTGCCTCCGGCAGCATGCAGGCCGGGATATCCAGGAGCTCCAGGATCTCCTTGTCCCATTCCAGGGTACGGATATTGAACATCATCGTACGGGAGGCATTGGAATAGTCGGTCACATGGACGCGGCCCTTCGTCAGCTTCCAGATCAGCCAGGTCTCCACCGTGCCGAACAAAAGCTCGCCCCGCTCTGCTCTCTCTCTGGCACCTGGCACATTTTCCAGGATCCATCTCAATTTTGTACCGGAGAAATACGGGTCAATGACCAGACCGGTCTTTTCCCGGATCATATCAACATAGCCCTCTTTCACCAGCTGCTCGCAGTATGCTGCCGTACGGCGGCACTGCCAGACGATGGCATTGCAGACGGGCTCTCCAGTATTTTTATCCCAGACGATGGTCGTCTCACGCTGGTCGGTGATGCCGATCGCAGCGATCTGGTCTGCCGACACACCGATCCCCTGCATGGCCTCCACCGCTACAGAAAGCTGTGTCGACCAGATCTGCATGGCGTTATGCTCCACCCAGCCCGGCTGAGGAAAGATCTGGGGAAATTCCCGCTGCGCAACGCTGCAGATCTCACCCTTCTCGTTAAACAGAATGCATCGGTTGCTCGTCGTACCCGCGTCAAGCGCCATAATATATTTCTGCATAGCTTCAGAACCTCCTGCTGCCAGCGGCAGCGCAACATGTATCAATCCTTATTCCATCAGATGCTTAAGTAAGGACAGCTGCCCCCCTGTAAGCTTCTGCATCATACAGTTTCAGTATACCATGTTTTCCCCTTTCCATCCACGGCTAACTGCGAAGTCGCTCTTATATCCATGCTTGTTTGTGGCATTTTTGTCCATGCTGATATGATGCGCTTTTGTCCACGCTTATTAACTCTTCTGTAACCCGGTTTTTCCCTTAGTGTTTTGCAGCGGCCTACGCCTCGAAAAAATGGAAGGCTCAGAGATACACTCTGGCATGTATCTTCTGGTTTTTCAGGAAAATATTACATTTTTGTGTGTTTCTAACATTTCTATAAAAATAGGGCGACCCGGTTGTCCTTATTCCCGCCAGAGATTATAATGAGATGATTTCCTTGTATAAAATCTAATTATACTCTGCTATGTCTATATCTGTACGAATATAGGCCTTGCATTCACATATCTTGTGTATTTATCCGCTCGGACAGCGTTTCTGCGTGTTCTCACGCAGGCCCGATATTTTGACTGACAACGATAATTATTGCATAGAAACTGAGGTATTTTTCAGGCACTTTTCCTCATCGTTCCAAGCCATTTTCGTTCACTGTCCGGACTCTGCTGCAACACTTGCAAAGGACTTACTGCTTATGGAAAAATTCAGCGTCAAAAAACCATTTACCATCCTGGTTATGGTTATCATTATCATTGCCCTTGGCGTCGTTTCGGTGACCCGGCTTTCGACCGACCTTCTCCCGAACATGAGCCTGCCCTACCTGATGGTCATCACGCCTTATCCTGGCGCCAGTCCGGAAAAGGTCGAGGCCTCGGTATGCATCCCCATGGAGAATGAGCTCGGTACGATCAGCGGTGTGGAGAATATTTACTCGATCTCCAACGACAACGTCGCGATCGTCCAGATGGAATTTGAGGATGATACGGACATGGACAGCGCCATGGTCAAGGTGTCCAGCGCGCTGGACCAGATGCGGGATTCCCTTCCGGATGAATGCGGTACCTCCTCGATCCTGGAGATCAGCATTGATATGGTCGCTACCCAGTATGTGGCCATCGCAAATGACAATTATGACATCTATGAGTTGACAGATTATGTCAACAACGAGGTCATCCCCTTTGTTTCCCGCCAGAACGGCGTTGCCAGTGTTACGACCGTCGGTCTCGTGGAAAAAACGGTCCAGATCGATCTGAACCGGGAAAAGATCGATGAACTCAACGATAAGATCCTGGAGGAGACCAACAGCGCCCTTGCCGACGCAAAGAAACAGCTGGACGATGCCAAGCAGCAGGTGACGGACGCACAGAACGCCCTCTCCTCCCAGGAATCGGTTTTTGGCTCCACTTTATCCTCCGGAATCTTTTCTGCCATTGATGCCGGTGTGGCACAGCTTACTCCTTCCATCAAAAACGGGGCTGCCGGTGTCATTGCCCAGCTCTCTATCCTTGAGAATAACATTGCCGGCCTGACTCCTGCCCAGGACAATGCACTTGAACAGGCGATCGCTGCCTTGAAGGCCGCTGAGGATCAGCTCGGCACTGCATCAGAGACCGCCGGAAAGCTGCGCGGCATTGCGGAAGCCTCCCAGAAGACGGTCGAGGATCTGCAGGCTGCCGCTGCATCTGCCGAGGATGCTTCCGAGGAGCTTGCCGCCAAGCTGCAGGAAGCCATCGACAAGGCTGCCGCCGACATGCAGGCCGCCGAGGATGCAGAAGCTGCCGAGGCTGCTGCAAGAGAGGCTGTAGAAGCCGCCCGCCAGGCTGTCAGTGAAGCAGCCAGTGCAGCCCAGGGAACGGCAGATACGGCGCTCTCCGATCTCCAGTCCCTGCGTGCCCAGCTCCAGACCCTGATCGGCCAGATGAATACCGATGCGGCTGCGGTAGACGGAAGCTCCTTCTCCACACTGATGGCAACAGCCACCAGTCTTGCCGGCGACCTGGCTCAGGCTGAAGTGCTGCTGAAATCCATTGAGGAAGCGGATCCCGCCGGACAGCTTGCCGGCCAGATCGGTACGGTCCGGAGCTACATCTACAGCCTGACGACCTACATTGATCAGGTACCTTCTCTGCTTGATGGTCTGGAGACGACTTTTGGTGCTTTGACCCAGGCGCAGCTTGACGCCGCTGTGGGCTTTTCCACAGCCTCCAGTCAGCTTGCCAGCGCACAGGCCCAGCTCGAGAGCGCCAGCGCACAGTATGAAAGCAGCCGTGAGGCCGCCCTTTCCAGCGCAAACCTGGACTCTCTCCTGTCGGTCTCCACGCTCTCTTCCCTGGTCTATGCCCAGAACTTTTCCATGCCGGCAGGCTATATCGATGACAAGGAAGACAATTCCTGGCTGCTGAAGATCGGCTCGGCCTATGAGAGTTCTGATGAGATCGCCTCTGCGCTTCTGGTGGACATGGACCCCATTGGCACTGTCCGCCTGCAGGACGTTGCAGACATCACGGTGATCGATAATGCCGAAGAAAGCTACGCAAAGCTGAACGGCTCTGACAGTATCATTCTTTGTATCTATAAAGCCTCCACTGCCGGAACCAACGAGGTCTCCCGTGTCGTCAACCGCGCGATGAGCGAGCTGGAGGCAGAGACCGAAGGCACACATACCGTCACTCTGGTGGACCAGGGCGATTATATTTCCATGATCATCGAAAGCGTGCTCTCCAGCATGCTTCTTGGCGCCGCTCTTGCGATCCTCGTCCTGGCGCTGTTCCTGAAGTCCGTCCGGCCGACCCTGGTCGTTGCCGTCAGCATCCCGCTGTCGGTCCTTCTGACGATCGTCCTGATGTACTTTACCGACCTGAGCCTGAATATCATGACCCTCTCCGGTCTGGCTCTTGGCATAGGTATGCTGGTCGATAACTCGATCGTCGTCATGGAAAACATCTTCCGTCTGCGCAGCAGCGGCCTTCCCGCCCCGCGGGCTGCCGTACAGGGCGCCAAGCAGGTGCGCGGCTCCATCGTAGCCTCTACGCTGACGACCGTATGTGTCTTCCTTCCGGCCGTCTTTGCCAGCGGCACAGTGCGTGATCTTCTGTATCCTCTTGCCCTGTCCGTCGGCTACTGCCTGATGAGTTCACTGCTGATGGCTCTTACGGTTGTTCCTGCCGCCTGCAGCACGCTGCTGAAAAATGCAAAGCCAAAGAAGCAGACCTTCTTTGACCACGTGCAGAACCTGTACGGCAAGAGCCTGTACTGGTGTCTGAAATTCAAGTTTGTGCCTCTGACCATTGCCATCGCCCTTCTGGCTGTCACCGTCTATACTGTGATCAAGATCGGCATCGTCTATCTCCCGGATATGACCTCCAACGAGATCCAGGTCAGCGTTTCTACTCCGGAAGGGATGACCCGCGAAGAATCCTATGCTGCCACTGACAAAGTGCTGAATGAGATCCTCGCAGTTGACGGGATCGAAGACGTCGGTATCATGGATGCCGGCAGCACAGCCGGATTGATCTCCTCCATGGGCGGAGGCACCGGCGGCGGCTACGGCAACTATATCTGCTTTGTGACAGCTCCTGAGAATGCATCCAAGGACGTGATCGACCGGATCTGCGCTGACATCACCGCGATCTCCGATACCACCGGTTGCACCGTCAACGCTTCTGCCGGCAGCATGGGCGAGCTCAATGCCATGGGCACCGGCTCCGGCCTCTCCATCAATGTGTACGGCTCCCAGCTGGACAAGCTCGAGGAGTTCAGCACAGAGGTCGCCGATATCGTCAGCGGCATCGAGGGCTTCGAAAATGTATCCAACGGCGTTGGTGAGGGCGAGGCAACCCTGCATCTGGTCATCGACAAGGACAAGGCTATGAGCTATGGTCTGACCGTTGCCCAGATCTATGCAGAGATCGCCCAGCGGATCTCCACCTCCGTGACCTCTACCACTGTGACCGTCGACGGTGTGGATATGACCGTCGTGGTCCGGGACATCACAGATCCCCTGGTCCGGGAGAATCTTCTGGATATGGAATTTGATTCTTCTTCCTCCTCATCCGGCATGTCTGCGATGGACGGAATGTCCGGTATGGGTGGCATGTCCGGTATGTCCGGCATGTCTGGCATGTCTGGCATGTCTGGCATGAGCGCAATGAGCGGCAGTGCATCTGCCGGCGACATGAGCGGTATGATGAGCATGATGGGCGGCTCCTCCGGCGGCATCATGGATGCGCTGACCGGCGGATCCTCAGATGAAGATAGCGAAGCTGACGAAAACAGCGAGGAGAAAGAGGAAGAATCCACGATCCACAAGCTCAGCGACTTTGCCACACTGGAAGAGACAGTCTCCATGTCGTCCATTTCCAGAGAAAACCAGACCCGCTACCTGACCGTCACTGCCTCCACAAAAGAAGGCTACAACACGACACTGCTGTCCCGTGAGCTGATCCCACTTCTGGATGCCTATGAAAAAGGACTGCCCACCGGCTATTCCCTGGATATGGGCGGTGAGACCAGTCAGGTAGCGGAGATGCTCCGGCAGATGCTGGAAATGATTGCTCTGGCGCTCCTGTTCATCTACATGATCATGGTTGCTCAGTTCCAGAGCCTGCTGTCACCGTTCATCGTCCTGTTCACCGTCCCGCTTGCCTTCACCGGCGGCATGCTCGGTCTGATGGCAGCCGGCCAGCAGCTTTCCCTGTTGAGCATGATGGGTTTCCTGATCCTGATGGGTACCATCGTAAACAACGGTATCGTCTTCGTCGACTACGCAAACCAGCTCCGGATCGGCGGACTGAAGCGGCATGACGCTCTGGTCGCCACCGGAAAGACCCGTATGCGCCCGATCCTGATGACTGCCCTCACGACGATCCTGGCCATGGGCCAGCTGATCTTCGGCAAGGGCATGGCCAGCCAGCTGGGCAGCGGCATGGCCATCGTCATCTCCGGCGGTCTGGCCTACGGAACACTGATGACGCTTTACATCATCCCGATCGTCTACGACATCTTCTTCAAGCGCAGGCCGCTCTCCGTCGATGTCGGCAGCGACCTGGACGAGGTTCCGGACGACGCAGCCGAATATCTGGCACAGCTCCAGGCTGAAAAAGCTTCCGAAGAAGAAAAGGCAGCCCGCCGCAAAGCGGCAAGAGACCGCCTGGGCAAGAAAGACAGCGAGTAAGGCCCACCAAATCGACAATTTAATGACCCAAAAGAGGCTGTCGCACTAAGCAAAAAGCGTGCATAAACATTCTGGAGGGAACAGCCCTCAGCCGGTACTTGGAGGAATCTCTGATTCCGACATAGTACCGCTGCGTGAGGACAGAGCGCGAGCGCTTCCCGCAAGAATATTTATGCACGCTTTGTTTAATGCGACAGCCCCTTATTTATAATAGCCGGCAGATACCTGGCCTTCTTCATGATGATACAACTCACTCGGGGTGTCCCCCGCCTCTATAGGC
>DFFG01000059.1:1388-15129 GCA_002368795.1 Eubacterium sp. UBA3782 | reverse complement strand
GTCTTTAGACATGTGTGGCTTCACTGCGGGCAGTCCTGCAGAAGCGGGCGCTAAAGCGGACGCGCCAGATGAGGGGACCGCTCCAAAGGAAGAATAAAAGACACACGGAAGGAAAGAACAGGGCATGGGATTTGTATTTTCGATCGGCAGCGATAAGGATGGCAGCTATGCCGCCGTGGAGTCCTGCACGGACCCCGGACGGATCTGTGCCATCCCCCGGATGGCAGAGGGCGTTATGGTGCGCCGGATCGCGTCCCATGCGCTGGCCGGAAACGGAGATATCCGAGAGCTTTTCCTCCCCGATACGATCCGGGAGATCGGCTCCTTTGCCTTCTACAACTGCCGCAATCTGGAGAGCATCAGCTTTGGCAGCGCTGATGCGGTCATTGCCGACGGGATCGTGGGCTTCTGCCGGCATCTCTCCCGCATCGAGGTCACCTTCTGGGAGGAGAGGTTCACCTTTCTCCGGGATCTGCTGGGACAGACGGACCGGGACCTGACCGTCAGGCTGAACCTGCCGGACGGGCAAAAGGCAGAGCTGTTTTTCCCGGAGTACACCGAGGGGATGGACGAGGATACCCATGCGCGGGCTTTTCATCCCTGGTGTGACGGCTCAGGCATCGCCTTCCGGGAATGTGTGAGGCGGGATGGCATCGATTTTGCCGCCTATGACCAGCTGCTTGAGCGGGCAGCGGCGGATGGCTGGGAAAAGGCCTGCAGGATCTCCATCGCCCGGCTGATGCATCCGGTCTCTCTGAAGGATGAGGCCGCAGAGCGGTGCCGAAGCTCTCTTCTGGAAAATGGCACAGCTTTTCTTAACCTGCTGACACAGGAGGACCAGACCGTTCAGGTACAGTATCTGCTGGAGCAGCGCCTGGTGAGCGCGGAGGCTGCGGGAGAAGCAGCTCTTGCCGCGGCAGAAAGGAAAAAGACGGAGCTGGTCAGCCTCCTGATGGCATACGCCCGCCCGGAGAAGAAGGACGGGCCAGACGATGGCTTTGACCTGGATGAACTGCTATGAAGACGAGAGAAATACTGGAACACACGGGAAAACGGATCCTTTCCATTTCCAGGACTGAGCTGTACCTGGCGATGCACTTTCTGGGGGCGTCGCTGGATGCCCTTGGCTGGACGATGGATCTGTCCACCCATACCATAGGAACCGACGGCACCTTTCTCAGGTTTAACCCGGAATACCTGATGGCAGCCTATACAGAGGATCCAAAGGAAGTCAACCGGAGCTATCTGCACATGCTCCTGCACTGCCTGTTTCTGCATATGTTTGATGCAGAAGCCCACAGCGATGCGTTCCTCTGGGATCTGTCCTGCGATGTGGCGGCCGAATATGCCCTTGATTCGATGGGAGAGGTCGGCGCTATCTGGCGGCTGCCTTCGGATTTCCGCCGGGAATGGTACGAACGATTCGAGGAAGATGTAAAGATCCTGACCGCGCAGCGGCTGTACCGGTACTTTGAACGGGACATGAAGGATCCTGTCATGCAGGAGCGGCTGGCTGCGGAATTTCATATGGATGACCATGGCTTCTGGGAGCGGATCCCAAAGGATCCGGCACAGGAGCCGCCCCTGCCTCCGCCGCTCATGAACGACACCCGGCAGGACTGGCAGGACCGGGCAGACCGGGCGAACAAGGAGATGGAGGCATCCGGCAGCGAGATGAGCGAGGACCTGGAGGGCTTTCAACGGCTGCTGCGGATCCAGACGGAAAAGCGTGTCAGCTACCGGGATTTTCTAAAGCGGTATGCTGTGGTGCGGGAGGAAGCAAGGGTCGATCCGGACTCCTTTGACTATGGGTTTTACCATTACGGCATGGAGCTTTACGGAAATATGCCGTTGATCGAGGAGAACGAGTACCGGGAGGCCAGAAAGGTGGAGGAGCTGGTGATCGCCATCGATACCTCCGCTTCCTGTCAGGAAAAGCTGGTGGCCCGCTTTCTGAATGAGACGGCCGGCATCCTGGCAGCCCAGGAGAGCTTCTTTCACCACATGGATCTGCGGATCCTGCAGTGCGACGAGGAGGTCCGGCGGGATACACGGATCCACAATGCAGACGAGATGAAGCAGTATCTCGATTCCTTTGCCGTGGACGGCGGCGCGGGCACAGATTTCCGGCCGGTGTTCCGGTATGTGCAGGAACTTCAGGCCCGGGGAGAACTGCGCAATCTGCGGGGACTGATCTATTTTACAGACGGAAAGGGCCATTACCCGGAGCGGCCGGCGCCCTACGAGACGGCCTTTGTGTTCTTCCGGGAGGATTACCGGGATCTGTATGTGCCCTCATGGGCGATAAAGGTATATCTGGGAGACGGAGATGAGCTGGAGCTTGTGGATCCGGAGCATCCAGGGCAGGCCGCAAGGATGGAGAGCGGCAGAGAAGAATAAGAGAACAGAAACGGAGAATTGCGTTGAATATACAGGAAGCAAAGCAGGAGATCATCTACACCATACGGGCATACCTGGAGAAAAATGCAGACGGCATGCGGGAGATCCCGCCGGAGCGGCAGAGGCCGGTTCTGCTGATGGGACCGCCAGGCATCGGCAAGACGGCCATCATGCAGCAGATCGCCGAGGAGCTGGGCATTGGCCTGGTCTCCTATACCATCACCCACCATACCCGGCAGAGCGCCATCGGCCTGCCCTACATTGCCAGAAAGAACTATGGGGGCAAAGATTATCAGGTCACGGAATATACGATGAGTGAGATCGTGGCTTCGGTCTATGACCAGATCGAGCGCAGCGGCATCAGTGAGGGCATCCTGTTTCTGGATGAGATCAACTGCGTCTCGGAGACGCTCTCACCTACCATGCTGCAGTTCCTTCAGTACAAGACCTTTGGCACGCACCGCCTTCCGGAGAGCTTTGTCCTGGTCTGTGCCGGAAATCCGCCGGAGTACAACCGCTCGGTGCGGGATTTTGATGTGGTCACCCTGGACCGGGTAAAACGGCTGGACATCCGCGAGGATTTTGCGGTATGGAAGAGCTACGCCAGAGAGCGGGGCGTCCATGGCGCGGTGCTGGCCTATCTGGAGATCCACAGGGATCATTTTTACCGTGTGCAGACCGATGCCGAAGGCCGGCACTTTGTTACGGCCAGGGCGTGGGAGGATCTGTCGGATTCCCTGAAGGTCTATGAAAAGCTGGAGATCCCGGTGACAGAGGCCTTTGCGGGCGCATTTCTGCAGGATACCGAGATCGCCAGAGGCTTTGCGGTCTACTATGAGCTGTGGAACCGGTACCGGAACATCTACCGCATACCGGACATCCTGGAGGGGGAGATCCCGGAGGACCGCATGCGCCTTCTGTCTGCTCCCTTCGATGAAAAACTCAGCCTGACCGGCCTTCTGGTCACAGCCCTTGAGCAGGAATTTGCCAGGGTCGATCTGGCCGAACGGGTCCAGAAGAGGGTCTTTGGCAGCCTCAAAGCCATCACCCGGGCGGCAGGTGAACGGCAGAACGTGAATGCCGCCGTGCTGCGGGAGCTGGCAGAAGAGCAGGTCGGCGCTCTCATGGCCCAGATGGAGCAAAAAAGAAATGCCCGCATGCTGAGCCGGCAGGAAGAGCGGGAGAGCATGGCGGCATCACAGGCTCTGAAGGAGCTGTCCGGATGGCTGGAGGATACACAGGCCCACAGCGTCAGAGAATGGTTTGCCGGGCGTGAGGATGTAAGAAAACAGGAGGCAGAAGCGGCCGGCCGGCATCTGACATGCGCGCTGCGGTTTATGGTGGCGGTCTACGGTGAGGGACAGGAGCTGGTGATCCTTCTCTCCCAGCTGGCCGGCGGCTGGTACAGCATGAAATATGTGCAGACCTGGGGAAACGAGGAGTTCTATCATTACAACAGGCTTCTGCTGCTGAAGGATCAGAAGCGGGAGCTTGCAGAGGAGATCCGCAGGCTATGAGTGAAATCGAAGAAAAAAAGAAGTGGGAGCATATCCGCAAAAGGGTCTTTCAGATGGTGGAGGTCGGTTTTCTGGAGGATGTCCCGAGCCGTGCCTATGACATCGTCAATACCCTTGCCATCGTCATCAACCTGGTCTGCAGCGTACTGTATACCTTTGCTCCGATCCGGGAGAGGGCGGGCGGACTGCTGGATGGGATCGAGATCCTGACGGCTGTGTTTTTTGCCTTGGACTACGTGCTGCGGCTCTGGACGGCGGTCTATCTCTATCCGAAAAAGCGTCCGGCAGAAGCGGCCTGGCGGTATGCCATCTCGTTTTACGGCGTGGTGGATCTGCTGTCCTTCCTGCCCTATTTTCTGCCGGTGGTCTTTCCTGCCGGAGCGGTGGCCTTCCGGATGTTCCGCGTCATGCGCATCTTCCGGCTGTTCCGCCTGAATGCCTACTATGATTCGCTGAATGTTATCACGGAGGTCCTGGCATCAAAAAAGCAGCAGCTCATGTCCTCTGTGTTCATCATCTTTATCCTGATGACGGCTTCCAGCCTCTGCATGTACAGCCTGGAGCACGCAGCCCAGCCGGATGTGTTTGACAATGCCTTCTCCGGCATGTGGTGGGCGACATCCACCCTGCTGACGGTAGGCTACGGTGATATCTACCCGGTCACGGCGGCGGGAAAGGTGTTTGGCATGATCATTACCTTCCTTGGCTGCGGCCTGGTGGCGATCCCCACTGGTATTATTTCCGCCGGCTTTGTCGAGCAGTACACGCGGCTCCGTGAGATGGGAGAGAGCGCTGCAACGCGGGACCTCCGGTTTATCAAGCTGCAGGTCTGCGGCGGGGACAGCTGGGAAAACAAGGAGATCCGGGAGCTGGACATCCCCGGTGCGCTTTATATCGCTGCCATCATCCGGCAGGGGGAGATGGTACTGCCAAAAGGGACCACCCAGCTTCTGAGAAATGATATCCTGATCCTGACCGGCGCGCTGGCCGGAAAAGACTGGGATCTGGAGCTAAAGGAGATCGTCCTCAAGGAAAACCATCCCTGGAACGGAGAGCTGATCCGTGATCTGTCCATCAGCCGGCAGAGCTATATCGTCTGCATCCAGCGGGGGACAGATCTTCTGGTGCCGGATGGCAATGAACGGCTTAAGGCAGGAGATGTCCTGGTGGTCGCCACAAAGCGCCGCATACCGGAAGCCATAACGATCCGTGTCTGAGCGCCGGGACGACACTTCCGGCAGGGATTTTTGCGTAATCTGTAAGGATGTTTGCGCTCCGCCGCCTGGCATGCTGCCGGCTGAAGGAGCAGGCTGCTTTTGTAGACAATGATACACAAGTGAGGGGGAAAAACACCCCCTCATTTTTGTTTAACGGATACATATTTTTTCACTCCCAAAATGACGGATAATAAAAGCATGAAAATATGCGGTTTCATACCAGAACGATATGAAGGAGGGAAAAAATCATGTCAAAGATCCCGTTTAGCGAAGATGAAATGAAAATCTCCGGATATGCGCCGAATTTCTTTGCGCCTCCGGGAGCTCCCGGTATTCCGCTGTATTCCTATCCGGTTTCATTCAAGGAAGCCTACAAGGCAGCGATCAACAAGCAGAGCTTATGGATCCCGACGGATCAGGAGACTGGAATCTTCACCCCGAAGATCATTCCGGACAATATCGCCAGAGGCTTTGTATTTGAGCAGAACATGATGCCGATGGAAGAGTACGGCGGCAAGGACATGTTCGGCGTGGAATGGGTCTATGTACCGATGGTCGGCGGCTCCATGGAGAAACCCGGCGATCCCCGTCCCTTTGAGAATGCCAATGACTGGAAAGAAAAACTGACCTTCCCGGATGTTGATTCCTGGGATTGGGATCAGAGTGCAAGAGACAATGAGAAGTATCTGAAGAACGGCAAGGCCAACATGTTCTGGTTCCTGAACGGTGCCGGATTTGAGCGTCTGATCTCCTTCATGGGATTTGAAAATGCTGCCATGGCTCTGATCGATGAGGAGCAGGAGGATGCCCTTCATGAGCTGCTGCAGGCTCTGATCGACCTTCACATCCACATGGTCGATATCGTCTGCGAGGTCTATGGCGACGGCATCGACGGCTTCACCTATCACGATGACTGGGGTTCCCAGAAGGCACCGTTCTTCTCCAAGAACGTAGCGGCTGACTTCTTTGTCCCGGTATACAAACAGTTCACCGATCATATCAAGGCAAAGGGCAAGATTGCAGATCTGCACAGCTGCGGCCATATCGAGGCACAGATCGATGCCATCGTAAATGCCGGCTGGCAGTCCTGGACGCCGATGGGCATGAACGACACCAAGAAGCTGTACAAAGAGTATGGCGACAAGATCATGCTCGGCGTATGCGACAGCCCGCTTCCCGCAGACGCTACTCCGGAGGAGTGGGAAGCACATGCTGAGGAGTTCATCCGGGATTACTATTCACCGGATAAGCCCTGCAGCTTCAGCCTTTATGCAGCAGACTGCATGAACGATGCTTATCGTGAAGGCCTGTACCGTGCAAGCCGCCAGGCATAAGAGGGAAAACGAAAATGAAGGCTCCGGCTTTTTTAAATGCCGGGACCGGATCTGAACAGACAAATGGAGGCCGGCAGCAGTCTGCCGGCCTTTTTTGAGAGCAGGAGCAGGCTGCAGCCAGTACCTGCTTCCCACCAGTTTTGAATGTGGAGGACAGATGATGGGCAGAAAACTGACAGAAAAAGAAAATTATCTCCGGCTCCTTAGGGGCGAACAGCCGGAGTGGGTACCGTCCTACACCTTTGGCCCGATGCCGGGCATGACCGAGCCGGTCTCCAACTGTATGCTGGAGCCGGAGATCCTTTCCGATTTCCGGATGAAGGGCGGCGGCATGGATATCTGGGGCGTCAACTGGGTCGGCGCACAGGAAGCCGGCGGAGCACTCCTTCCGGAGCCAGGCCGGTTTATCCTGACGGATATCACAAAATGGAGAGATGTTATCAAAGCACCGGACATCTCCGGTGTTGACTGGGAGGCGATGGCAAAGCGCCAGCTCGATGGCTTTGCCGCCATGGGCTCCCCCAGAGACCAGAGTGCGGTCTCCTTTAACCTGACCGTTGGCTTTTTCCAGACGCTGTGCTCCTTTATGGGCTTTGAGGAAGGCATGTGTGCCATGTACGAGGAGCCGGAGGAGGTCATGGCTCTGCTGGATTACATCTGCACCTTCTATGAGGAGGTCGCGCGGCAGATGATCCCCTATGTGCAGCCGGACATCCTGACGATGATGGATGATATCTGCACCTGGCGGGCACCCTTTATATCTCTGGATATGTATGAAGAGATCATCATGCCGTTTACCAACCGTCAGGCAAAGATCGGCCGTGACCTTGGCATACCGATTACCATGCACTGCTGCGGCAAGGGCGATATCTTTGTGGAAGACTGGATCTCCATGGGCATCAACGCCTGGGATCCGGCCCAGACCTGCAATGACCTGAAGGGCATCAAAGAGAAATTCGGAAACCGGATGGTTATCATGGGCGGCTGGGATTCCCGCGGACGCATGGAGGCTCCGGACGTCACAGAGGAGGAGATCCGGCAGTCGGTAAGAGATACCATCGATGCTTATGCTCCCGGCGGCGGATTTGCATGGTGCGGCGGATTCCTTGGCGCAGTCGGTGACCAGGAGTCCATGAGAAAAAATATGATCCTGTTCGATGAGGTGGCCAGGTACGGCGGTTCTTATTACCAGACCCACTAAAAACAGAGGAAAAGGCTGGAAACAGTCTTCGGATGCCTGACCGGTTTGCAATTAATAAAAACGAGAAATGCATGGAGGATGACAGCATATGATGAACATGACTTTACGTGAAAATGCCATGGCCATTTTTAACCGGGAGCAGCCATATGCGTACTGGGATATCATGCCGGCAATCAATCTGGTCCCGGATCCCGTCCTTTTCGGCGATATAGCTCCGCAGGATGGGCTGCCCCATCCGGATTCCTGGGGTGTAACCTATATGTGGAAGCCGGGTGCACCTGGCCCCCATCCGGTAATCAACGATGAGACAAAGGTAATCAAGGATATCGAGGAGTGGGACAAATACCTGAAGGTGCCCTCCATCGAAGGCCTTGACTGGGGACCGGCAAAGCAGGTTGCCGAGAGCACGGACCGCAAGGAAAAATTTGTCGGTTTCATGTTTGGCGGCGGACTGTTCGAGAGATCCCATTTCCTGATGGGCATGGAGGACGCTCTCTGTAATTATCTGGAGTATCCGGATGAGATGAAAGAGCTTCTCCGGGTCATCTGCGACTACAAGATCGCCTACATCAAGAAGGTGGCAGAAGAGGTCCATCCGGACATCATCTTCTACCACGATGACTGGGGTTCAAAGCAGAACGTATTCCTTCCGCCGCGGGTATGGCGTGAGATCATCAAACCGCTGCAGCAGGAGATCTCGGATACGATCCACAACTGCGGCATGATCTACATGCACCACGCCGACTGCATTTGCCAGCCGATCGTTACCGACATGGTAGATCTCGGCATCGATATCTGGCAGGGAACCATCGCCCAGAACGATATCGTAAAGATCCAGGAGATCACCGAGGGCAAGCTGGCCATGTGCGGCGGCATTGACGGTCCTGCGATCGATATCGACAACATCACAGAGGAGGAGATCCGTGCGGAGGTCCGCCGGGCGATCGACACCTACTGTGAGCGCGGCCGCTTCTATCCCTCGATCCCGAACGGTGTATGCTTCCGCGAGTGGAACAACAGCATCTTCATGGACGAGCTGGAGAAATACGGCAGACAGTATGCCATCGAGCACCCGATCTGAGACAGGGATTTTGCCCTGGAGCTTCAGGGCAGAAGAGTAAAAACTGTCTGAGACAGTAAACTCATAAAAACTCACACAAAAAAGTCCAGGTTCCGAAAGACAAAAGCGAACAATCGGAAAGCCCGTCAAGGCCAAACGTTCGTAATGTCTTCCAGAAGCCTGGACTTTTTCTGCTCCGCAGCGCGCTGGGAGAGTATTGATAAAAATGTGTTGATGAACCGAACAGGCAAAAAACGCACGAAACCGGAAGACATTTAAGCGAACAATCTGCAGGCCCGATAGGGCCGAAGCCGTTCGCGTAATGTCTTCCGGTTTCATGTGCTATATGTCCCCGGGTGTCAACCGTATACTTAACGCTGATACAGGCGGTTGTAGTACTCCAGAGAGTAGTTGTAGAGCTCATCTCTTGCGATCTCATCCTGTGCAGGATCGGTCATGTCGGTCATAATGAAGGCCATTACACGGCCGTTCTCGCCGAAGTGATCCACGAAATCACGTACCAGGCGGCGGACTTCATCCTCTTTTGCCCCGTGAGGAATGTTCAGCGGGAAGGCGAAGGTCATGCGTTTGCCCCAGTTGTTGTGCAGATAATCCGGATCGTTGATGACCAGCTGCGGAGTCCACATGTCGATGCCCATCTCCAGCATCTCAGGAATATACTGGATGTTTTTGCCGCAGGAGTGCAGCTCGATAAATTTGCCCTGTCCTTTGACAAAATCCAGATATTTCTTTGTGGCGGGAAGCAGCTGCTCGTCGAACATATCGTTGGAGAAGAAGCCGGCTCTCTGGGTGCCCCAGTCGTCGTGGTACAGGACGCCGTCCACTCTGCCGTAATATTCGAAGATCTTTCCGGTGGACTCGATCTTGTAGTCCGCCATCTTGTCAAAGAATTCCTCCAGAAGCTCAGGCTCCTCGTAGAAGGCCATCAGCGTCTCGTCGAAGGGGATCATCTCGTGAAGCCGTTCAAAGATGCCCTCTACACACTCATAGATATGGACACGGTCCGGATCCAGCAGCGGCTGCAGCTTTTTGCCGTCGGCCTCGAAATCCACCAGGGAGAGATCCGGCCATTCCAGCTCTTCCTTCCAGTTTGCAAAATCCGAGATGGTGCGTGTGCCCGGCTTTGTGATCATGCCGCCTGCAGATTCGACCATGGTCCAGTAGACGCCCCACCAGTCGTAGCCGTCCACCTCTGGAACCGGATGCTCCTCCATGGCGTCAGGCCATACGATGTTTGACTCGAAGAAATAAGCCGGCATCCAGTAGGGCTTATCGCCCTTGACACAGCGGATATAGTTCTCGCGTACGCTGTAAGGTCTGCCAGTGATCGGCGGTTTCGGCTGCTGGAACATCCACGGGAAGGTTCCCGGTGCCTGCCAGAACTGAGAATAATCTCTTTCCGCAGCCTGTTTCATAAATCTTCCTACACTCATATCTTCCTCCTTGCTGCAGATGTCGGGTTCCGCTCCTTCGGTCTGCCATTTTTCTGTACAAAAGCGGCTGCCCGTTTGGCTTGCCGTACCATCCGGCTGTCCGGGGCCGCCCAGTGCACACAGCTTATCCGTATGGTTATATTTTACCCTTCCTTCTTACAGATATACAGGTTTCGGGTATACAAAAATCACGGGCAGAGCGTGCAGCGGATTTGTGGGAAAAATAACAATCCGGTCTATGCACAGACATAGAGGCCGGGAGTTGTCTGAAATTCAGCAACGATTGTCAGATAGTTTCCCGGATATTGCCTTTGGATTGTGTTTTTTTTGCAAATCGTGTAAACTTATGTATTAGAATGCGCAGGCGGCTGCCGCCGGAGATGCTGCGCGGAGCTTTGCAGTTGCTGATAGAGGTGGTTGAAATGAAGCTAAGTATGTGGATGATCGTGAATCGGCTGTATCCTTTGCTTGAGATGGAGCCGGACATACGAGACGATGCGCCGCAGGTGCTGAACAGTGCGAGACTTGCTTACTCGACGAATTGTCTGCATGTCTATCAGGAGAAAGATTATATCGTTTATGCAGGAGAAGGCGGGACGATCCGTCTCTTTAATCTGTCCCTGAAGGAGGCTTTCGAGATCGTTCAGGGCGTTTTTGATTATTATCAGGATCTGGAGGATGATATCCGCAAGGCGGTAATGGCCAGAAATTACCAGAAGGCGGTCGATGAGCTGTTTCTCATATTCCACAACCCGATGATGGTGACAGACGGCAACAACCAGATGCTGGCCATGACCTCCCCGGAGGATGTGGATGACAGCAAGATGGATCCGGAGTGGAACTATGTCCGCCAGTATGGGTATTCCTCTGTCAACAGCGTCCGTGCTTTCTGGTACAACCGCCGGGGACAAAATTTCCTCCATCATGGTTTTCAGACCTTTGACCGGAGCATCGACTCCCGGGTAAAATATGGCGGCGTTTCCTACTGCCTGGAGTTCAACGCGATCACCTGCGGCAGGATCGTCCTGCTGGAGGCAGAGCGGGAGATCAATTACGGCGACTACCAGCTGATCGAGATGCTGGCCCAGCTTCTGGAGCCGGCCCTTGGGTCTGTCCGCAACGCGATGCAGCAGAACATCAACATTTTCTACAACCTGATCTTCCAGATGCCCTATTCCGAGAAATATCTGCTGAAGGCACTGGCAGACCAGAACTGGAGCGTATCGGATTCTTACCAGCTGATCCTGATGCAGACCAAAGCCGGATTCACCAGAGGAGCATTCCTGGATGTGCTGTACCGGACGGCACTGAATCAGCCCCATGGATGTATCGTGCTGCGAAAAGAGCCGCATATCATCTTCCTGACAAACAAGGGACTTAGTGAGAATACACAGCTCCGCCAGTTCCTGATCCAGTTCCAGAAGAACAATCCGGTCCTGATCGGGTGCAGCCTGGAGGTCCAGGGGATCGAAACGATCCCGTTCCTGTATGAGCAGGCGGAATATGCCCTGATCAAGGCCGAGGAGAGCCAGGCCGGGACCGACAGCGGCAAAGATACGGGAGAAAAGGATGCGGTCTTCTACTTTGCCGACTACGGAGCCCAGGCCATATTGGAGAGCAACGTCACAGGCAAATACCTGCATGCGCTCCATCCGCTGGTCGTCAGGCTCTGGACCGATTACCAGAAGGACGGCGACAGCTCCTACGAGACGCTGCGCACCTTCCTGGACTGCGAGCGGTCGATCACCCAGACAGCAGCAAAGCTCTACACTCACCGGAACACGATCATCTACCGGCTCAAAAAGATCCAGGATCTGCTGGGGGATGGGCTGGACAACAGCGAGACCAGATTTTATATCCGCCTGTCCATGTATCTGATCGAGATGAATGAAGACCGGCCGATCGATGACTAAATGAACAGAGTTGCCGCAGCGCGGCAGCGAACAGGGGACCGTCACACAAAACAAAGCGTGCATATATATTCTGGAGGGAACATCCGCAACGCCGGTACTTGGAGAAATCTATTTATAGATTCCGACTTAGTACCGCTGCGTGAGGACAGAGCGCGAGCGTTTCCCGCAAGAATATATATGTACGTAATGTTGTATGACGGTCCCCTGTTTTGCAGCTCCGGGAAGGAGAATCGATCAGCCAGGACAAGAAATGCCCCCGGAGGACATTAAAGCAAACATTCTGCAGGTCTGTTAAGGCCGAAGCCGTTTGCGTAATGCCTTCCGGGGGCAAAGTATACGAACAATCAGATCTCTTATGCGATGGGTTCGAAGTCAGCGGCTCCGTGCTTGCAGAGCGGGCAGACGATGTCATCGGGCAGCTCCTCGCCCTCATAGATCCATCCGCAGACCTTGCAGACCCAGCCCTTCTTTCCTTCGGTCTGGGGCTTCGGTTTTACGTTCTTCTGGTAGTAGGTGTAGGTCATGGTATCCTTGTCGGACATTACACGGGCCTCGGTCACCTTGCAGATGAACATGCCGTGGGTATCCAGATCCACATACTGCTCGACCTCCAGGGACATGAAGGCATTGATGTACTTGGGCAGGAACATCAGGCCGTTGTCGGAGCGAAGGCCTTCGAAATCAGCAAATTTGTCCACGGCGCGGCCGCTCTGGAAGCCAAAGTGCTGGAAGACGGAGAAGGGAGCCTCCACCGACAGGCAGTTGACATTCAGCTTTCCGGTCTGGCTGATCACGTGGTGCGAGTAGTTCTGCTTGTTGATGTTGACGGCGACCCGGTTCGGGTTGTCGGTCAGCTGGGTGACGGTGTTGACGATCAGGCCATTGTCCTTTTTGCCGTCATTGGAGGTGACGACATACAGGCCGTAGCCGATCTTGAACAGAGCCGTGAGGTCGTTCTTGTTTGCCTTCTCGCTGGACTGGGCGATGTAGTCGCGGCAGAGCTCAGATGCAAGTGCTTCGATGGCATCCTTCGTATCCGCGTTCATGGCGGACTTGATGGTGACGGAGGTTTCGGTGAAGGTCAGATCCTTGCAGCCCTCCAGCATGCCCTTCATGACCTTCTTTGCCAGGGGTGCCCAGGTGCCGTTCTCGATCAGAGCGACGGTGCGCTTCTGGAAATTGTGCTCCGCCAGGCGGTGGAGATAGTCATGCATGAAGGGATATACATCAGCGTTGTAGGTCGTGGTAGCCAGGACCAGTTTGTTGTAGCGGAATGCATCGCTGACAGCAGCGGACATATCGTCTCTTGCCAGATCGTAGACAGCGACGGCGGGCGCACCCTTTTCCTTCAGCTTGGAGACCAGAAGCTTTACCGCGTCTCTGGTATGGCCGTACACCGAGGTGTAGGCAACGACGATGCCTTCGCTTTCCGGGGTGTAGGAGGACCACTTGTCGTACAGGTCGAGATAATGGCCGAGGTTTTCCTTGAGGACGGGGCCGTGCAGCGGGCAGATGATCTGAATATCCAGAGTGGCTGCAGCCTTCAGAAGGTTCTGGACCTGCTGGCCGTATTTGCCGACGATGCCGATGAAGTAACGTCTGGACTCGTCATCCCAGGGCTCCTCCACGTCGTTGGCGCCGAACT
>DFFG01000059.1:0-1282 GCA_002368795.1 Eubacterium sp. UBA3782 | reverse complement strand
TAGGTCACCATGACCTCCGGCCAGTGGACCATCGGAGCGAAGACAAAGGTCAGCGTATGAGCGCCCAGGCTCAGGGACTCGCCGTTGCCGACGGTCAGAGTCTTTGTATCTCCGAGATCGAAGAACTGGTTCATCATCACGAAGGCTTTTTTGTTGGATACGATCGTGACATCCGGATAGGTCTGGATAAAGTTTTTGATGTTGGCGGAGTGATCCGGCTCCATGTGCTGGATGATCAGGTAATCGGGCTTGCGTCCGTCAAGGACGGAAGCGAGATTGTCCAGCCACTCATGCTTGAAGTTGATGTCGACCGTGTCCATGACGGCGATCTTCTCATCGTCGATCACGTAGGAATTGTAGGCCATTCCGTGGGGGACCGGGTACTGGCCCTCAAACAGATCCACCTTGTGGTCGTTGACACCGACGTATTTGATGTCTTTTGTAATTTGCATAGAAAATGCTCCTTTCTGATTCGGATCCGGCGGATCCGCAATATAGCAGTATGTGCACAGGGAGCGTTCCCTGATATACGGTCATTATACCAACCGGGCAGGGCAAAAACAACAAACTTGTGCAAAGTCCTGACAAAGTCCTGACAAGTGCAGGTTTTGCATGCTATAGTGAAACCGGCACTTTTTTAACATATTACGGCAAGAATTCTCCCATCCTCTAAGGTGGCGGGATGAATTGCACATCTTGGTATAGTTACTTGGTATAGTTGTACTCGTCTCCCTTTTTGCACACATAAAAACGAATAGCAAAAAGAACACTTGTTCTAAATGCGCGCTTATGGTATACTGTTATCAACAGAAGTAATCCATTTCAGTCGAATTCGAGGAAATGTTGGTATGACGGACAAATATGATCGTAATGCTCATTCAGTCTTTCTTCTGTACTACCACCTCATCCTGGTCGTGAAGTACTGAAGAAAAGTGTTTGATAACGTGATTTCAGACCGTGCGAAGGAGATTTTCTGTCATATCGCGCCACGGTACGGGCTGACCCTGGAGGAATGGAACCACGATACAGATCACGTACATATCATGTTCCGCGGTCAGCCGAAGAGTGAGATCAGTAAGTTCATCAATGCGTACAAGAGCGCATCGAGCCGGCTGCTGAAGAAGGAATTCCCGAAGATCAGGGAAAAATTGTGGAAAGAGACCTTCTGGAGCCAGAGCTTCTGCCTGCTGGCAGCGGGAGGGGCCTCCATCGAGACGATCAGACAGTATATAGAGACCCAGGGGGAGAGATGAAGGCACAGAGGGCATATAAATTCCGGTTG
>DFFG01000011.1:13723-15464 GCA_002368795.1 Eubacterium sp. UBA3782 | reverse complement strand
GGGGGACACCCCGAGTGAGTTGTATTTTGGTTGTTTGCTGCCCGGCTACTGGTTCATATGCTCCCGAAGCTCAAACAAACGGTCACGCAGCTCGGCCGCTGCCTCGAAGTTCAGCTCGGCGGCTGCCTTGCGCATCTCCTTTTCCACCTTTGCGATCATCTTCTTCAGCTCGCCCTTCGACATGGATTCCGGATCCTTCTCGAAGCGCTGCTGCTCTTTTGCGATCTCCTTGGAGATGCTGATCAGATCGCGCACACTTTTCTGAATGGTGGTCGGTGTGATGTTGTGCTCCTTGTTGTAGGCCTCCTGCACGCTTCGTCTGCGGTTTGTCTCGTTGATGGCGTTCCGCATGGAATCCGTAACCGTATCTGCATACATGATGACATGACCGTCCGCATTTCTGGCTGCACGGCCGATGGTCTGGATCAGGGACGTTTCGGAACGCAGGAAGCCTTCCTTGTCTGCGTCCAGGATCGCGACCAGAGTGATCTCCGGGATATCAAGTCCTTCACGAAGCAGGTTGATACCTACCAGAACATCGAACTGATCCAGACGCATGTTGCGGATGATCTTTGTCCGCTCCAGGGCATCGATATCCGAATGCATGTAGTTGACCCGTATGCCGGCCTCCTTCATGTAATCGGTCAGATCCTCTGCCATCCGCTTGGTCAGTGTCGTGACCAGGACCTTATTCTTCTTCTCTGCTTCCTTACGGACCTCCCGGATCAGATCATCGATCTGTCCCTCCACCGGGCGGATATCCACCGGCGGATCCAGAAGGCCGGTCGGCCGGATGATCTGCTCTGCCCGGAGCATCTCATGGTCTTCCTCGTATTTTCCAGGCGTGGCGGAAACGAACAGGATCTGGTCGATCCGCTCTTCAAACTCCTCAAAGCTTAAAGGACGATTGTCCAGCGCTGAGGGAAGACGGAAGCCGTAGTCCACCAGCGTGGTCTTTCTGGACCGGTCGCCGGCATACATGGCGCCGATCTGAGGAACCGTCATATGGGACTCATCCACGATGATCAGGAAATCGTCGGGGAAGAAATCCATCAGCGTGTAGGGCGGCTGCCCGGGTTCAAGGCCGGACAGATGCCTGGAATAGTTCTCGATGCCCGAGCAGACACCCGTCTCCCGGAGCATTTCGATATCAAAATTTGTCCGCTCCTCGATGCGCTGGGCCTCCAGAAGCTTGTCCTCGCTGCGGAAATACCGGATCCTCTCCTCCAGCTCCTTCTCGATATCCTTTGCCGCCCGGTCGATGGTCTCCTTGGGCATGACATAGTGGGATGCCGGGTCGATATGGACAAAGCTGAGTTCTGCCTTTGTCTGTCCGGTCAGAATATCAAATTCTGTGATCCGCTCGATCTCGTCGCCAAAGAATTCCACCCGGATTCCTGTCTCGCTCTCGTTTGCCGGGACGATCTCCAGCACATCGCCGTGGACCCGGAAGGTTCCCCGGTGAAAATCGATCTCGTTGCGCTCGTACTGCATCTCGATCAGGGCACGGATGACGTCATCCCGATCCTTCTGCATGCCCGGACGAAGCGGCACGATCATCTTTTCGTAGTCCTTCGGGCTTCCCAGACCATAGATGCAGGAAACACTGGATACAACGATCACGTCCCGCCGCTCGATCAGGGAAGATGTAGCAGAAAGCCTTAGCTTGTCGATCTCCTCGTTTCTGGAGGAGTCCTTGGCGATATAGGTGTCCGAGGAAGGCACATAGGCCTCCGGCTGA
>DFFG01000011.1:0-13621 GCA_002368795.1 Eubacterium sp. UBA3782 | reverse complement strand
TTTTCCGGGAAGAACTCCTTGAACTCACCGTACAGCTGGGCAGCCAGCGTCTTGTTGTGGGCGATGACCAGCGTGGGCTTGCCAAGGTTCTGAATGACATTTGCCATGGTAAAGGTCTTTCCTGAACCCGTACTGCCAAGCAGGGTCTGAACCTGGTTGCCCGAAAGGAAGCCCTCTGTGAGGGCCTGTATGGCCTGAGGCTGATCGCCGGTGGGCTTATAGTCCGAATGCAGTTTGAAAACAGCCTTTTCTCTAGCCGGCATGATACCTCCTTCTATCTGCTGCGCGCAAATCGTACGGAACGCGGATCGTGCGGTACACTTATCGTGTGAAACGCGAATTGTGCGATACGCTTATCGGGTGAAACGCGAATCATGTGAAACACGGATCGTGCGGAACGCGAATCGACAGAGACTTAGTCTTATAAATGATCGTCGGTGTGCTTTTCTCTGGAGAACCAGGAACGGATCAGGTAGGACGGTGTGCAGCTCCATGCGTGGCAGTAGCTGTTGATGATGCTTCCGCCATAGGGAGATGCATCCGGCTGCTCCGGATTCCATGCCTCCCAGAAGGTATCTGCACCGGCATCCAGCATGCTGCCCCAATAGAAGCGCATATGCTCCAGCGCCTTTTCCTTCAGGCCAGCACGAAGCAGCGCGCTGATATAATAGTGGTGCATATAGGGCGTCACCATGGGATACAGATGGGCAAACTCATCGGAGCGCTCCATCAGCTTCTTTGCTTCCTCCGGCGGCAGCACATCTGCCAGCACCATCCACACCTGGGTGAAGAGGTTTACCTGGCCGTTGGAGACAAAGCACTGTTTCTCCTCATCCCAGTAATTTTTCTTCGCAGCCTCGCGCAGTTTATCCAGCTGTTCCATCAGCCAGTTGGCCTGAGACCAGTCGTTTTTGCGTCGGGCCAGGCGGCGGGCATACCGGAGGGTATAGATGATGGATGCCAGTCCGGCTGCTTCCTTGTCCACGCCTTCACACCAGTCAAAGAACGCCGCATCGGCTGCTTCCTTACTGAGTCTGCCATCTCTGGTCACGAAGCGGAGCGCGATCTCCACCTGCTGCATGGCGATGTCATACAGGTCATTCAGCGCCTCTTCATCGTCGGTCTGCTGCATATACTCTTCAAGTGCCACCGTAAAGAACAGGGAATACTCAAACAGCCAGGTATCGTCTGCCTCTACATAGGGCTTGGTAAACAGGCAGGCGCTGATCCTGCCGTCCGGGAAACGGCTGCCGGCAAACAGATACAGGCACCGCTTTACCAGGTCATAATTGCGGAAGCTGACGTAGTTGGTCAGGGCCTGCAGACGCAGGTCGCCCATCCAGAGCCGCTGATCCCTCTTCGGGCCGTCCTCAAAGACATCCTGGGCACAGTTGGCCAGGGTGCGCAGGCCGACCTCATCCATCTTCTGAAGCAGCGGATCTGTGCTCGGGCAGGGATTGACCTTGCTCCAGTCCGCACTCGTCTCTGTGCGGATCTCCGCATGTTTGACGATCAGCTTGTATTTCTGTGAGGTGTCCATGGTGGTGATCTTCAGATAACGGAAGGCATAGCGCCTTGGCAGCGTGATCTGGGCCGGCAGGACATCCACATGGATGAACTCCTCCTGGATCCAGCTGGTGGAGATCCACCCGCCATAATCATCGGAATTCTCGCTGAGCTCCTTGAAGGTCTCTGCGAATTTCAGCTTCAGGTAGGCCGGCGCATCGGGATGGCTGCCGGAATAAGACAGATCCAGAGTGATATACCCGACGTTGTGCGTGCCGAAGTCCAGGCAGAGATTGTCTCCCTTGCCCAGGGCCAGGTGATGCACACGGTGAAGGACGATATCCTTGATCTCTGAGCTGTACCGCTCCTTGAGCTGGAATCCTCCTTTGGGCTCCACGATGCGGTGATGAAGCGTGGGCTTGAGCTCGGCGGCCCGGTCCAGAAGCTTCGCGTTGTTCATAGGATGAAAACCATCGATGATGCTGATCAGTGCCATTTTTTTGCTGCTCCTTCTTCTATTGCTTTGTATCGGCAAAGGAGAAAACCGCTTCCGCCTTATGCCGCTGTTTTCTTGTTTATCATTTGTCGGTTGCGTCCGCTCTGCCGTCTCAGCCGGCAGCAGCTGCTGTCTTTTCCATCAGAAGCTCCACGGCTCTGGAGAGCTGGGTATCAACCTCTGCCTCCGGATCATACGCCACTTCTTCATCCGGTTCAAGCCCTGTTCCGTTAATATCCCGCCTGGATGGCGTATAATAGTGGACCGTGGTCAGCTTCACCACGCTCCCGTCCCGGAGCGTATAGGAATTCTGCTCCACGCCCTTGCCGTAGGTCGTCGTGCCGACGATCGTTCCCACCTCATAGTCCTGGACCGCCCCGGCAAATATCTCCGAAGCACTGGCGCTGCCTTTGTTGACCAGAAGTACCAGGGGAAGATCTGTGGGCGAGCTGCCCGTGCTGTCCCTGTGGTACTCGTTGCCGTCCCTGTCCTTTTCATAGACTACGGGGCCTTCCGGCATAAAAACACTCAGGGTATCTACACAGGAGGCGACAAGGCCGCCCGGATTGTCCCGAAGGTCGATGATGACGGCCTCCATGCCCTTTGCCTGCAGACCTTCCCAGGTCCCGGCAAACTGCTCCGGTGTCAGGGAGTTGAAAGATGCGATCTGGATATAGCCGATTCTGACGGTATCACGATTCGCATCATCTGCGCTGTTCCCAGCCGAAGCATCGTCAGTACTATTCCCAGCAGAATCATCGTCAGCGCTGCTTTCGGCCGAAGCATCATCGGAAGAACTGCTCTCGGTAACTTTTGAATCACTGGCTATACCGGTGTTTTTATCACTGTCGCTGCTGCTTTCTGCCTCAGTGGCTGCGGCATCTTCTTCATCTTCCAGGAGGATCTCTTCCGCGCTCTCGATGGCGCTGATCAGATTCTCCTTTACGTCGCCGCTTCGCTTTACCGTAAGGAGGACGCCTGCCGCAGAGGTCGTCTTGATCTCTCCTCTTGTCATGGAAAGCTCGATCTCCTCTCCTTCCCGCAGGACGGTCAGTGTGATCGTATCGCTTTCACTGCCGCGGATCAGCGCGGCCGCCTCTTCCGCCGTCATCTCCAGTGCATCCGTGCCGTTGATGGTCTTGATGATATCGCCGGCAAGCACGCCTGCCTCCTTTGCCGGAGAGCCGGCGATGACGGAATCTACCAGGAGCTGTCCTTCGCTGTTCTGTGTGATCCGGATGCCGATACCCTGCGTTTTTCCGGACTGGGATCTGCGCACCTCTTCGTATTCCTCGGCGGTGTAATAATCTGCATAGGGATCCTCCAGACCGGCGACCAGACCTTCGTACAGGCCGTCGGTGAGCTTCTGCTCATCGTAATCTTCCACGTAGGTGGTGCGGATGATGCGCTCCACCTGCCAGATCTTTGCAAAGGCTCCCAGGCTGAAGGGGCTGCCCGCCCCCTGTGAGGCCGTGGCGCTGATATAGATCATCAGGATCATGGCAGCCGCCAGAATGCCGGTCACTGCTCCCCCGAAATAAATGTACCAGGGAAACTCCCGCAAGGCCTGCTTCCAGTTCTCGACCCGGGATACGGTATCCTCCTGCAGATCTTCTGTATTTTCTTCTGGACGAATATCCTCCTCCATCTGCATCCTACTCCATCTCAAAAATATTTTACGCCATTTGTCTGCTGTCTGCTATCGCCTTATCACGCAAAATGCCCCGGCTCCACAGCTGGGAGTCGGGGCAGTGACCGGTCGTATCAGACCTTCAGATGCTTATGAATCGCTACCATGGATCCGATCAGAGCGATGCCTACGCCCAGAAGCATGCCGACCGGAAGAAGGGTGGCGTATACCTGGTTGACCGGCAGAAGGCCGTTCATCAGATTGCCCAGAACACTGAACCTCTCCAGGATATAGTCTACTGCCCTGTTGTACAGGAAGTAGATGATGATCAGCGGGATCGCCGATCCGATGATGCCGATCAGAATACCCTCAAGGATGAAGGGCAGGCGCACGAAGGAGTTGGTGGCGCCGATCAGCTTCATGATGCCGATCTCCTCGCGGCGGACATTGATACCGACGGTAACGGTATTGTTGATCAGGAACGCCGATACCAGAAGCAGGATCAGGATAACGACCATGGAGATCGTTGCAATCAGACGGTTCATGGAGGTCAGCGTATTGGAGGCCTGCTGGCTCTGGTTGACCTGCCGGACACCCTCCATACCCTCGATCAGGCTGACCAGCTCATCCTGCTGCTCGATGCTGACAGGATATACCTCATAGTGTGCGGAATTGGCCAGCGGGTTGTCATTGTTGTTCTTCCAGCCCTCAGCGGCCTTCTCGTTGCCCTTGAAATAATGGTTGGAGAAGGTCTCCCAGGCTTCATCAGCGGATACGTAGCGGATCTCGCTGACCAGGTCTGTCCTGGCGTTGATCTGGGATCCAATGTAGTCGATAGATGCCTGATCGATGTTCTCGTCAAAGAATACGGTGATTCCTACGTTGGTCTCTACATTACGCAGAATGTAGGAAAAGTTCATCACGATAGAAAAGAACAGGCCGAAGATAAAAATGCAGGCCGCCATCGTCGCAATGGAGGCAAAGGAGAACATCTTGTTTCGGCCGATGTTCTTTGCGCCCTGTCCGATATTATATACGATACTTCTAATCTTCAATATAGCCACCCCGTTTCTCGTCACTGATAATAACGCCCTTCTTTAACCGGATGACGCGCTTCTGCATCTTGTTGACGATCTCCCGGTTGTGAGTAACCACAAGGACTGTGGTTCCTCTGGCATTGATCTCCTCCAGGAGACGCATGATCTCTTCGGAGTTCTTGGGATCCAGATTTCCGGTCGGCTCATCGGCCAGCAGGATGTCCGGACGGTTGACCAGTGCTCTGGCCAGAGCGACTCTCTGCTGCTCACCACCGGAAAGCTCCCGCGGATAAGAACGGTATTTTGTTGCCAGGCCGACCAGGGTAAGCACCTCCGGCACCCTCTTTTTGATGATGCGGTTGGGCTTCTCAATCACGCGCTGGGCAAAGGCTACATTTTCATAAACATTGCGGTCCTTCAGAAGACGGAAGTCCTGGAATACACAGCCGATGCCGCGGCGGTACTTGGCGATTTTTCCGCTTCTGAGCTTGTTAAGGTTCTGGCCGTTGACCGTGATCGTTCCGCTGGTGGGGTTAAGCTCCTTCAGGAGAAGCTCGATCAGTGTGGTCTTGCCGGAACCGCTGTTTCCAACGATGAAAACGAATTCCCCTTTTTCAATGTTCAAAGACATATTGTCGATAGCCGGGTGATTCCCTCTATCATATACCTTTGTCACATTCTCAAATGTAATCATTTATATCCTCCTGTTCATCCGGAATCTCTGCTGATGCTGTCCGCCTCCCCCAAGGGCAGACATCAGTAATCCAGAGTCTCCATATATTTCATGTACTTCACGACCATCAAAGCGATCTTGAAGGTGATGGCGTCCTCGAATACCCGAAGATCCAGTCCTGTACTCTTCTGCAGCTTGTCCAGCCGGTAGACCAGTGTGTTCCGGTGGATATACAGCTGACGGGAGGTCTCGGAAACGTTCAGGTTGTTCTCGAAGAACTTGTTGATGGTGGTGAGGGTCTCCTCGTCGAAATCATCCGGGGATTTGCTGGCAAAGATCTCACGGATGAACATCTTGCACAGTGGGATGGGCAGCTGATAGATCAGTCTGCCGATGCCCAGCGAGCTGTAGGCGATGACCCGTTTTCCGTCAAAGAAGATCTTGCCGACATCCAGTGCCATGCGTGCTTCCTTGTAGGAACGGGATACCTCCTTGAGCTCCTTTACGATCGTGCCGTAAGCAATGTGGATCTGGTCATCCATATCCTTGCCAAAGAGATCCAGAACATTCTCGGCAAACCGCTCTGCCTGGGTGTAGTCCTCATCCGGGCCGAGCTCCTTGACGATGATGATGTTCTTCTCATCGATGGCGGTGATAAAATCACCGGACTTGTTGCTTACCACATTTTTGATGATCTCGATGCTGCCCTGATGATCCGTGTCGCGCACGGTCTCCAGAATATAGACAACTCTGCGGGCATCCGGAACGATGTGGAGTTTTTTGGCCCTGTTGTAGATATCCACGAGCAGCAGATTGTCCAGCAGCAGGTTCTTTATGAAGTTGTCCCGGTCGAACCGCTCCTTGTAGGCGGTCAGCAGGCCGCGCAGCTGGAAGGCTGCCATCTTGCCGACCATCAGATTCTCTTCTCCGGCACCATCCGTCAGCAGGATATACTCCAGCTGGTGCTCATCGTATACCTTGAAAAACTGGATCCCCCGGATCGTCTGGGAGTCTGCCTGGGAAAGCGCAAACTCCTGGATATCGGCTCTGCCCACGTCAAGTGCATCCGCCGTGGATACCAGCAGCTTACCCTCTGCATCGTAGACAAAAAAATCCAGTCTCGTAATATTTTTCAGCCCTTCAATGGTGCTTTGAAGTATCTGATTTGAGATCATTTTCCCCCACCTCTTTCATCTCATGCCGCCAAAACTGCCGCAGACTGCGGTTGATGCCGCAGCGCATCCGGCATAGTGACTATATTTTAATATAAAATGCACAAAAATGGAAGTGAAAATTTAACATTTACGTAAAAAATCTGAAATGCTCTTCTGATCAGATCGCAAACAGCAGATCGCCATAGGACGGCATGGGCCAGAGATCCTTCTTTACGATGTGCTCAAGCTGATCGATGGGTGTCCGAAGAGCGGTCATGGCAGCAAAAACTTCGTCATGATAGAACCTTGCCTGCTCCTGTCCGGAAGGCATGCCTTCTGCCTTCTGATCCAGTTTTGTAAGATTCTTCAGCGCATCGTTGGCTTCCTTGAGCAAAGTGCTGACCCTGCGGAGCTGCTCTTCCTGAACGGAAACCTCATCGATGCCGGCTCTTCTGACCTGCACGATGGAATCTGCCAGGAAGGTCGTATAGCTGATCACGGCAGGAATGATCTTCTTGCTCGCGATGTTGATCATGGATTTTGCTTCGATATTGATGGTCTTGGAGTAGATCTCGTACTTGACCTCTGCTCTGGACTCCAGCTCGGCTCTGGAAAAGACGCCAAATTTCCCAAACATGTTGATGGTCTTTTCCGTGGTAAGCTCCGGGATCGCGTCGACCATGCTGGCAAGGTTTGGCAGTCCGCGGCGCTCCGCTTCCTCGACCCAGGCCTTTGCATAGCCGTTGCCGTTGAAGATGATGCGCTGGTGCTCACTGAAATTCTGCTTGATCAGCGAATGGACCGCAAGACGGAAATCCTCGGCTTTCTCAAGGTAGTCACAGGCATCGGAAAATGCTTCGGCTACGATGGTGTTCAGCACGACATTGGCCTCGGCAATAGAATCTCTGGAGCCAACCATGCGAAACTCGAACTTATTTCCTGTAAAGGCAAAGGGTGAGGTACGGTTGCGGTCCGTCGTATCCTTGTACAGATCCGGAAGGCTGGAAACGCCGGTATGCAGGATCTCCCCTTCCTTGCTGCTGGTGGCTGTGCCGGTGCTGATCAGCTGCTCGACCACATCCTCCAGCTGGGTGCCCAGGAAGACGGACACGATCGCCGGCGGAGCCTCGTTTGCTCCCAGACGATGATCATTGCCCGGATCGGCAGCAGACTCCCGAAGGAGGCCGGCATGCTCATCCACGGCCTTGATGATGCAGGACAGGATCAGAAGGAACTGGATATTCTCATGCGGTGTAACACCCGGATCCAGCATGTTAATGCCGTCGTCTGTGGCCAGCGACCAGTTGTCGTGCTTACCACTTCCGTTAACGCCGGCAAAGGGTTTTTCATGCAGCAGACACTTCATGCCACGTTTCCTGGCAATACGCTTCAACGTCTGCATAACCAGCTGGTTGGTATCGGTGGCCACATTGCACTCGGAATAGATCACCGCCAGCTCATGCTGGGCCGGAGCGACCTCGTTGTGCTGGGTCTTCGCGGTAACGCCCATCTTCCAGAGCTCCTCGTTGACCTCCTTCATAAATGCGGCAACCCTCGGATGGATGGTTCCGAAATAATGATCATCCATCTCCTGCCCTTTGGAGGGCATCGTTCCAAAAAGGGTCCGGCCGGTATAGACCAGGTCCTTGCGCATGGCAAATTTCTCAGCATCGATCAGGAAATACTCCTGCTCGGCACCGACATTCGGTGTAACCTTCTGGGAAGTGGTATTGCCAAACAGACGGATCAGACGCATGGCCTGACGGTTGATCGCCTCCATGGAGCGCAGCAGCGGCGTTTTCTGATCAAGCGCCTCTCCCGTATAGGAACAGAAAGCCGTCGGAATACAAAGCGTCGCACCGCCGGCATCCTCACGGATAAACGCAGGCGACGTGCAGTCCCAGGCCGTATAGCCCCTGGCCTCAAAGGTCGCGCGCAGACCGCCCGACGGGAAAGACGAGGCATCCGGCTCACCCTTGATCAGCTCCTTACCGGAAAAGCTCATCAGAACCTTACCACTCTCCTGGGGAGAGGTAATAAAAGAATCATGCTTCTCGGCCGTCATACCGGTCAGCGGCTGGAACCAGTGGGTATAATGGGTAGCGCCCTTTTCGATCGCCCACTCCTTCATCTCATGCGCGATTACATCCGCCGTGGTCAGATCCAGCTCACCACCCTCATTAATAATCTTCTTCAGCTTCGCATAGACCTTCCGCGGAAGTCTCTCCTGCATGGCCGCATCGTTGAACACATTCTCACCGAAAATCTTAGCCACATTAACATGATCCGTCATACGCACACTCCTTAAAACACTGCCAACTCCAAGGTGCTCCTACACAAATATTCTGGCGAACCTTCTGCAGGCCACAAAGCACAGAGCCACTTTGTACCGAGGCTCAGAAGACATGTAAGCGAACAATCTGCAGGGCCGTAAGGCCCGAAGCCGTTCAACACATGTACTGGGGCTCAGAAGACATGTAAGCGAACAATCTGCAGGGCCGTAAGGCCCGAAGCCGTTCGCGACATGCCTTCTGAGCCCTTAAAAGCCCTTAAAATCATCCCCCATTATGATGTGACCCCATTAAAAAGTCAAGAGGCTGTCTTTCGACAGCCTCCTGATTTCTTTTGCCTGTATTATCAAGCTTTTCCGACGGAACCGAAGAGCTCCATCTTCTCTTTTACTTTTGCCTTGATGGCTTCTGTGCCGGGTGCAAGCACCTTTCTGGGATCGAAGCCCTTGCCGACTTTGTCCTTGCCTGCCTCGATGTATGCGCGGGTAGCCTCGGTGAATACGATCTGGCACTCGGTGTTGACGTTGATCTTGGCTACACCCATGGAGATGGCTTTTTTGATCTGATCATCCGGAATGCCTGTGCCGCCGTGAAGAACGAGAGGCATATCGCCGGTCTTTGCCTTGATGGCTTCCAGAGTCGGGAAGCTCAGTCCCGGCCAGTTCTCAGGATATACGCCGTGGATGTTGCCGATGCCTGCTGCAAGCATGTCTACGCCGAGATCAGCGATGGTCTTGCACTCTGCGGGATCTGCGCACTCGCCCATGCCGACTACGCCGTCCTCTTCGCCGCCGATGGCGCCGACCTCTGCCTCAATGGAAAGGCCAAGGTTGTGAGCTACGTTGACCAGCTCTGTGGTCTTTGCAAGGTTCTCTTCGAAGGGAAGGGAGGATCCGTCGAACATGATGGAGCTGAAACCTGCCTTGATGCACTTGTAGCATGCGTCATAGGTGCCATGATCCAGATGGATCGCTACCGGAACCGTGATGCCAAGCTCTTCATCCATGGCTCTTACCATAGCGGCAACGGTCTTGAAACCAGTCATGTATTTTCCAGCGCCTGCGGAAACACCCAGGATAACCGGGCTCTTGAGCTCTTCTGCGGTAAGAAGAACAGCCTTGGTCCACTCCAGATTGTTGATGTTGAACTGACCAACGGCATAATGGCCTTCCTGTGCCTTCTGCAGCATCTCTTTTGCTGATACGATCATAATTTACCTCCTGAACATACCTTTATCTGTTACGATTACAATTTGTTTTTGTTTCAACCGCGATTATTATACTCCAATCGGACTATAATTATCAAGGGTGCCGCATCATTTCTCTCCGGCAAAACCGTAAAAGCTCAGAAGATCCGGGCTGTCCGTGTTCTCCTCTTCCGCTTTGCCGACCGCAATGTTGAGCGCCTGCTGGTAGTTCTGGATTTCGACTGTGTCGGTCTCGCCGCCAAACTCTCCGTCCAGTGTCCAGGAGACCGGCGTCTGTGCCTTCACCCTGATGGAGGCAGCCTTGAATTTTTTGACATGGGCGTTGCTTTCATCGTTCAGCAGCGCGTTGATGATCTCGGTCACGTCCAGGATATTTGTCGGGGTATGAACGAGCGTCACCTCAAACAGGCCGTCCGACAGATCGACAGACCGTCCGGCAATGCCTTCCATGCCGCCCACAGAGCGGGAGTTTGTGATCATCCCGTAGGTGAAATCCCCCTCGACCTGCTCGCCGTCCACATCGAAGATCATATGATAGGAAGGAATGGAGGATACATGCTTTGCTCCCTCGATCAGATAGGCAAAGTGACCGAAATTGTTCTTCAGCTCCTGATCGGTCACGTAGGAGACCTCGGTAAACATGCCAAAAGCCGCCACATACACGAAATAATGATCATTGAAGGATCCCACATCGCAGGCGACCGTGCTGCCCTGCATGATGCCGCGGGCTGCCGCTGTCATATCCGCAGGAATGCCAAGGCTTCGACCGAAATCATTGGTGCTGCCTGCCGGTATGTAGCCGACCGTCTTTTCCGGGCAGACCTTCATGATCCCTTCGACGGCCTGGTCCAGCGTCCCGTCCCCGCCGCTGACCGCCACCAGATCTACATTCGGCGCATATGCCCGGACAAACGCTGCCGCATCGCCGGGTCCCTGGGTGGGATGAGCGATCACATCGTAGCCGCCCTGGGTAAAGATATCCAGAATGTCTGCCAGCTGGGTGCGGATCAGTCCCTTTCCTGATCTGGGATTATAGACAAATAGCATTTTTTTGCGCATGTTTCACATCTCCGTTCGTATTGCTGCTGTGTGCCGAAGGCTGCCCTGATGGGGGTGCATCCGGCAAAAGAAAAAAGACCGCAGCGTCAGGCTACTCCATATATAAATATCCTAAAGGATAATTATACATGATCTGCATCTGACGCAGCAGTCTTTTTTCAATCATGATCTCAAGCTGTTAATTTAAGCTCTTTGATCAGACAAGCTCCAGAATGACCTCCATAGCAGCATCACCCTTACGCTCACCGATCTTGATGATGCGGGTGTAGCCGCCGTTGCGGTTCTCATACTTCGGAGCGATCTCGGTAAACAGCTTGTCTACCATGTCGACTTCCTTTGTATTTTTCTTTTTGCCCTTTGCCTCGGTCGGAACCTCAGTTACCGGATAGAGGTAAGCGAGCATCTTGCGGCGTGCATGCAGTCTGGACGGATTGTCCTTCTTGATCTCCTTCTGTACCTCATCGTATACGGTGACCTTCTTGCCGTCCTTAACCTCTTTTACGCGCTTGCCGTTGGCGTCCTTGCGGGCAACCTTTGCGGTAACGGTAACGGTCTCAAAGTTGTCCTTCTCGCGAACAGCCAGAGCGATCATGCTCTCAGCGATCTTGCGGACTTCCTTTGCCTTGGTCTCAGTGGTGCGGATCTTGCCATGATACAGCAGATTCGTAACCTGGTTTCTGAGAAGAGCTTTTCTCTGTGCGGAGGTTCTGCCTAATTTTCTGTACTTTGCCATTTTTGATTTCTCCTTTCGTGGGACAGCCGGTCATGCTCCATCGGTCTTACTGACCTGCCGCCTTTGCTCCATGGGGGACGAGATGCCACGCCCTTTGGCCTTACTGACATCCCGCAAACAGCGCTTTTTGCGCTCTATGTTACTCTGCTTCGCTCGGGCTTAAGGAAAGGCCGAGCTCGTTCAGCTTTGCAAGTACCTCTTCCAGGGACTTGCGGCCGAGATTACGTACCTTCATCATATCCTCGGAGGTTCTGCTGCACAGCTCCTCGACGGTGTTGATGCCGGCGCGCTTCAGGCAGTTGTAGGAACGGACGGAAAGCTCAAGCTCGTCGATATTCATCTCCAGAACCTTGACCTTCTCGTCGCTGGCCTTCTCGATCATGACCTCAGCAGTCTTTGCATTCTCGGACAGATCGATGAACAGCTTCAGATGCTCACTGAGGACCTTTGCAGCAAGGCTGACGGCCTCATCGGGCTCCAGTGTGCCGTTGGTGTAGACATCCAGTGTCAGCTTGTCAAAGTCAGTGACCTGACCGACACGGGTGTTCTCAACTGTCATGTTGACACGCTCTACCGGTGTATAGATCGCATCGACTGCGATCACACCGATGGGCATATCGTCATTCTTTCCCTTGTCTGCGCCGACATAGCCGCGGCCATTTGTGATGGTCAGCTCCATGTACAGCTTGCAGTCCGGACCGCCGTTCAGGTGGGCAATGACCTGGTCAGGATTCATGATCTCGATATCCTGATCCACCTGAATATCAGAAGCGCGCACAACGCCCTCGCCCTCGTACTCGACGTAGGCAACCTTGGGCTCGTCCGTGCTGCTGTTGTTCTTGATGGCAAGGCTCTTGAGGTTCATTATGATCTCAGTCACATCCTCTTTTACGCCGGGAATGGAACTGAACTCATGAAGAACGCCCTCGATCTTGGCCTGGCTGACAGCTGCACCCGGAAGGGAGGAAAGCATGATCCGGCGAAGAGAATTTCCAAGTGTGGTTCCATAACCACGCTCGAGAGGCTCTACGACAAATCTGCCGAACTTTTTGTCTTCTGAAATTTCAGTAATCTCGATTTTGGGTTTGTTAAAATCAAACACCTATAAGTTCCTCCTTTTATTGGGAAACATGTCTTGCCGAATCGAAATAAACGTAAAAAACGGGATCCGTTTATGGTTTACTTGGAATACAGCTCGACAATCATCATCTCGTCGACCGGAATGTCGATGAGATCACGTGTCGGAACTTCTTTGATGGTGGCCTGGAGATTCTCGGATGCCTCGATCCATGCCGGAACGGTGCGTCCTGCAACAGCGTCAGCGATGTCTTTCATGCGCTGAGTGCTCTTCTTTGCCTCTTTGATCTCCACAACATCACCCGGCTTTACGATGTAAGACGGAATGTTGACGACCTTGCCGTTGACGGTTACAAACTTGTGGTCGACCATCTGGCGGGCTTCTTTTCTGGTTCTTGCCCATGCGCAGCGGAAGACAACGTTGTCCAGACGGCACTCCAGCAGACCGAGCAGGTTCTCACCGGTCTGGCCTTTCATGCGGTCAGCCTTCTCGTAGTATGCACGGAAGGGTTTCTCCAGCACGCCGTAGATGAATTTAGCTTTCTGTTTCTCACGCAGCTGCTGCCCGTACTCGGAAATCTTTCTGCGGGAGTTTCTCGGCTGCCTTTTGGACTTCTTGTCAATACCAAGATATGTCGGATCCAGACCAAGGGATCTGCATCTCTTGAGTACCGGTGTTCTGTTAATTGCCATTACTATGACCTCCTGTATTCGTATTCGTATGCTCGATCAGACTCTTCTGCGCTTCGGCGGACGGC
>DFFG01000045.1:218-17750 GCA_002368795.1 Eubacterium sp. UBA3782 | reverse complement strand
GGGGACACCCCGAGTGAGTTGTATCTATCTTTTTTCCTGCAGCTATGGCTCGCAAAAAAATCCTGTCCTATAATGAAAAAAGATAGAAAGGTTGGTATTGCTTATGAAACCCAACAATCAACTGACAGACAGGCAGGATTGGACGGACTTCCGCTTTGGCCCTGCAGCGGAACATCTGATGCGCTGCGCGGATGACGGGCCGGTGCCCAAGCAGATCGATCTGCTGGATCTCTTCTTCCCCGGTCTGCTGCTCTGCGAGATCCCATCAGACGGGCAGACGAAGCAGGCGGCGGAATTTCATGAGGATGATCTGTATATTCACGCCGTCCGGTATCGCGGCTCCTGGTACACCTCCGGCAGCGACCGGGTGAACCAGATCATATCCAGACTTTATGGTTCAGCACGCTCAGGACTGGAAAAGGAACGCAAAAATGCCTCCCTCATCCAGCGCCGCATCGCCAGGGCACTGGCCGCTGACCAGCAGCAGGTTCTGAACCTGGTCGGCTACATCGGAAACCTCATGCTCACCTTTGATAGCAAGAAGTGGGAGCGCTTCCTGTCCGGGCTCGCCGATTTTCTGGAAGCCTGTGCCGATCGCTATCGTGGCACGTCTGAGAAAGACGCATCTGCCATTGCCGATGATGCGGACACCCTCTTCCCCATAGAGCCTGCCGTCGCAGACCGCCTTCTGGAATGCATCGTGCAGCAGCTGGAAGCCCAGGACGTCCTTCACATGGCCATCGCCTATGCCTGGATACTTCTAGGCTCCCTCCTGCGAAACCAGATCTGGCAGCTGCTGGCCGTATACACCAGTGACTTTAATCTGGCCAGAGCGCAGGACGAAGTGCCGGATGAGGAAGATCTGTGGGAGGATCCGGATGAAGAGGATATGGGCGCAAGGTTAACCAAAGACGAGATGACCAAAAAAGGATTGAAAGAAGAAGCATTAAGCTTAGGAGGATCGAACGAAGAAGGACTGAGTCAAGAAGGATTGAGCGAAGAATGGCTGACAGAAGAACCAAAAAACCTGGATGATGATCTCTATGATCCGGACACATCATACGATTCCTCTCTCCTGGAAGGCACCTATGAATCCTACTACTATGAAGGAGATGACCTGGACCGGCGCTTCCCAGGAATTGACTGGTACTGTGACCGCTGCGAAGATTACCTGAATGATCAGCCCGGCTTTGATGACCATCTGCCCGTCTGGAAATGCACCCGCTGCGGCTATAAAAACTGCATCGACATCGACAATATCAATCATTCTGAGCAGGATTATCGGGATGGTTTGCCTCCCCTCGACCCAGAGAAATTCTACCGGGCCCTCAAGGAGCGCACAGATGAGCTGGACAGCCAGGTTGAAAGGCAGAACCAGGCTGACAGCCAGAACAAGACCGGCGACGGAGCCTGACATCCAAAACAAGACCGGCGAAGGAACCTGACAACCAAAACAAGATGGCGAAGGAGACTGATCAAACTTCCCTCAGGCTTCCAGCATTCTAAAGCATACGCACCCGGCCATTCAGGGCTGATGCGTATGCTTTTCTTGCCATCTGATCAAACTTTTTCTGCCTTTAAGGCTGAAAAAAGCATACGCACTTGGCTATTCTGGGCGGATGCGTATGCTTTCCTTGCCATCTAATCAAACTTTTTCTGCCTTTAAGGCTGAAAAAAGCATACGCACTCGGCTATTCTGGGCGGATGCGTATGCTTTTCTTGCCATCTGATCAAACTTTTTCTGCCCTCACGCTTGAAAAAAGCATACGCATTCTGCCACAGATGAACTTGCGTATGTTTTACTTTTTGATCAAATTCTCCCTGGCTTTCCTGCCGTTTTAAATATATAAATTATACTTTTCTGGGGATTTGCAGATGTGTTTTTTCTTCCCCTCGCCTTGGTTGACATCAAGATTCACATCTGCATCTTGTACTTTTTGAGATATGCAGATGTATTTTTCTCTCCCAACGCTTCGGCCACGGACAGGATTCACATCTGCATCTTGCTTTTTCTTGTTTTTCCGATGTGAGTTCCCACTTTTTTACACCTTTGTCTGATCAATCCCTTTTTCTTTTCTTCTTTTCTTCTTTTTTTCTTTTTTCTTCTTCCCTTTTTCTCTTTTTCCAGGTTCTCATCTCTTTTTTCTTCTCTTCCCCGTCAGCCTCTTACTGCAGATTATGGCTTTTTACACGATCCTGTCCGAAAAAATTTATGTTTTTTGTTCCTGCCGCCTTAGTTTTGTGCTATACTGGCAGGGCATGTTATTATACTTGAAACGAGGGATGTGTTTTGGAAACAAGAGAAAAACTCAAAAGCAGGCTTGGTTTTATCCTGCTCTCCGCTGGCTGTGCGATCGGCATCGGCAATGTATGGCGCTTTCCCTACATGACCGGCCAGAACGGCGGCGGATTTTTTGTGCTGATCTATGTGATCTGTCTGGTTGCCCTGGGCGTGCCGATCATGACCATGGAGTATGCCATCGGCCGTGCGTCCGGAAAGAGCATCCTCCCCGCCCTGCGCAAGCTTGAACCCAAGGGAACGAAGTGGCATATCTTTGGCTATTTTGCCATCGTGGGCAACTATGTGCTCCTGATGTTCTATTCCATCGTCTCGGCATGGATCCTGTACTACTTTGTCCTGATGGTGAAGGGTACCTTTGTAGGCGCCACGACCGAACTGATCGGTGACACCTTTGGCAATATGATGGGAACTCCCGGCATTATGCTGACCTACATGGTGATCACCATGGTCCTAACCGTCCTCATCTGCTCCTCCGGCCTGGAGGCTGGCGTAGAGCGGATCACCAAAGTCATGATGATCAGCCTTCTGGCGATTATGATCGTCCTTGGCATCTGGGCCATGACTCTTCCGGGCGCAGGCGAAGGCATCCGCTTCTATCTGCAGCCGAGTCTGTCCAAGGCCAGAGAGGTCGGCATCGGTAAGGTCATCTACAGTGCGCTGAACCAGAGCTTCTTTACCCTGAGCCTTGGCATGGGCAGCATGATGATCTTTGGCAGCTACATCAGCAAGGAACACTCCCTGGCAGGCGAGTCGATCCTGGTGGTCATCCTGGATACGGTCGTCGCGCTGACGGCCGGCCTGATCATCTTCCCGGCGTGTTTTGCCTTTGATATTGCTCCTGACAGCGGTACCGGCCTGATCTTCCTGACTCTTCCCAGAGTTTTCGCGGAGATTCCCGGCGGACGTCTGTGGGGAAGCCTGTTCTTCCTGTTCCTCTACTTCGCAGCCATGTCCACCATGGTCGGCGTATTTGAGAACGACATCAGCTTTTCCATGGATCTTTTCGGCTGGACCAGAAAACAGGCTTCGGCCTTCTCCGGCATCATCATCACCCTCGGCTCTGTGCCCTGCGCCCTTGGCTTCAACGTCTGGAGTGCGTTCCAGCCGCTCAAGGAGGGCAACTGCATCATGGATCTGGAGGACTTCTACGTCAGCAACCTGGTCCTGCCCTTTGGCGCCCTGCTGTTCTGCCTGTTCTGCACCAGCCGTTATGGTTGGGGCTTTGACAACTACATCGAGGAGGTCAATGCAGGAAAAGGTCTGAAGATCACGCCAAAGCTGAAGTTCTACTTCAAGTACATCCTGCCGGTGATCGTCTGCTTCCTGGCAGTATATGGTGTTGTCTCCTACTTCTGATCAGGATAGCAGCTGCAGTGGCCCTGTGTTTTGGCCTACATCTCCCATAAGAAAAAAGATATCTGCCGTATAAGGCACAGAAAAGCCCCTCAGCGTCATATCGCTGAGGGGTTTTTCATGCTCTGCTGATCAGTTGTCGATAGCTGCCAGCTCCATGGCGGTATCATTTTACTTCCAGCTCCACAACTGTATCGGTCATCCCATCTGCAGAGAAACAGATGCGTGCCTTGCCGCACTCTCCTGTTCAAGAACGCCTCGGCGTTCTTGCCGCCTATAGAGGCGGGGGACACCCCGAGTGAGTTGTACGCACCACAGCCTGCAGCCGGCCAAGATAGGTCAGATGACTTTCCTGATTATATTTTTCTTCGTTCTTGTGATAGGCACTGCCAAAGCCCTGGATCGTTACCGGTCCTTCAATTTCTGATGAGCACAGACTTGTGAATTTTTATCCCTATTGCGCAACTTTCTGCATTGTTTTCTTAAAAGAATACGATATGATTAAAATAGATAGAGAGTATGCAGGCAAAACGATCAGGCCGCGGATAATCGGGCTATAGGATACTGTGAAAAATAACGTAAAGAATAGCGTGAAGGATGACGTGAAACATACCTGACACAGGCTACGTTTTAGAGAATCGCATTGCAAAAACACTGCAAACAGACTGCTGTAAAAGCTATGGAAAACGCATCATTATGGAGGAGCGTAAGGAAATGGAAATGGGAAGAGAAATGGAAATCATAATGGGCTTTATGAAGCATGACCAGGAGGAAAAGATCGAGCGCTTCCGTCATCTGAACCGTTTCGTCCGCAAGGGTCAGATCGTCTTTGCCGGATCGAGCCTGATGGAGCAGTTCCCCATCTATGAGTTTCTTCAGAATGACCAGCTGCCCTACACGATCTACAACCGGGGCGTCGGCGGCTACACCACAACAGACCTTCTGGCAGTTCTGGATGAATGCATCTTTGCCCTGGAGCCCTCCGTGCTGTTTTTGAATATCGGCACGAATGATATAAGCAGCCCCGCCTATGTGCAGAGCGAGATGCTGGACCGGTATGCCCAGATCCTGGACCAGGTCAAGGCCCGCCTTCCGAAAACAAAGATCTTCCTGCTGGCCTTCTATCCCTGCAATCCGGACGCCGCAAGCGGCCTGGGCGATTATAACCCCTTCCAGTACCGCACCAACGCCCGGATCGACGAAGCCAACCAAGGTGTAAAGGAGCTTGCCGCACGCTATGGCGCCGAATATCTGGATCTCAACGATGGGCTAAAGGATGAGCAGGGCAGGCTGAAGGCCGAGTACACCATCGAAGGCATCCACATGTATGCAGACGGCTACCGGCAGGTGCTGGATGCCCTGCTGCCGGTACTGGAAAAACTGTACGCCGATAAAAATTGTTAATCTACTATACGCTCATGCGGCAGATCTCCTCAATACTCTGCAGCGGTATGTAGAAAACGTCGCCGCCAAAGAATGGAGCAAGATCCCCCATCCCCCGCAGCAGCGATGCTTAAGAAAAAAACTCTTCCGTATCTCACCGCAGCGTAAGATATTGGAAGAGTTTTTTTAAAGATATCTCTAGAATAAAATGTGTGATAACAGCCACTAAGTAAAAAGGCACATGCCCCGGAAGACATTAAAGCAAACAATCTGCAGGCCCGACAGGGCCGAAGCCGTTTGCGTAATGCCTTCCGGGCATGTGCCTTATGCAGTCTGAAGGAATCATTAAAGCAAACATTCTGCAGGCCCGACAGGGCCGAAGCCGTTTGCGTAATGCCTTCCGGGCATGTGCCTTATGCAGTCTGAAGGAATCATTAAAGAAATCATTCTGCAGGCATGATAAGGCCGAAGCCGTTTGCGTAATGCCTTTCGGGGCATGTGTTATATACAGCATTAAAGCCTTTGCGTAATGTCTTCCGTGGCTAAGCAGAGAGCTTCCATCCTCCGGCATCAGAGCTTTCTCTTAAGTACAAAGGCCTCGTACGGGCGGACGCAGCCATCCAGCGCGGGCTCCGGATAGTTTGCGATCAGAACCTCTGCCCCTGCGAACTCCTCCGGGATCTCCAGCTGGACATCTTTTTCTGCAAAGCTGCAGACCACGTAGAGCTGGGTCTCCTCATCTGTCCGGGTGTAGACGTACAAGTCCTTGTCCTCCGGAAGCAGGAGCTCGTATTTTCCGTATACCATCACCGGATTTTCTTTTCTGAGGCGGATCAGTCGCTTATAGTAGGCAAACACCGAATCAGGATCGTCCACCTGAGCGGCGGCGTTGATCTTTGTATAATTGGGATTCAGCAGGAACCAGGGTGTTCCGGTAGTAAAGCCGGCGTTCTCTCCTGCCGTCCACTGCATGGGTGTCCTGGCGTTGTCGCGGCTCCGCCGGTGGATGTACCGCATCATCTCTTCGTGCGGCATTCCTTCCACCGTTACGTACTGGTAGTAGGTGTCTCTAGTGTCGATGTCCTCATACTGGTCGATAGAGAAAGCCACATTGGTCATGCCCAGCTCCTCGCCCTGATAGATGTAGGGCGTTCCCTGCATAAAGTGCAGGCAAGTCGCCAGCATCTTTGCGGATACCTCCCGGAACTCGTCAGAATCATTCCCAAAGCGGGAAACCACCCGGGGCTGGTCGTGATTGTTCCAGTACAGGCTGTTCCAGCCCTGCCCGTACAGATCGTCCTGCCAACGGCTCATGACCTTTTTCAGGTCGCGCAGATCCATGCGGCGGTCGGACCAGCGGCCGTGCGGACCATTGTCCACACCCATGTGGTCGAACTGGAATACCATGTTCAGCTCGCGCTCCGTCTCGGAGGTGTAGATTTTCGCAACCTCTGTGGAGGTGTTGCTTGTCTCTCCGACAGTAATCGTATCGTAGTGGCTGAGCACCCGGTCATACATTTCCTGCAGGTAAACGTGCACATTCGGATGGTTGGTAACCACCGGATAAAAATCACTGAACTCGTGGCTGCCAGCAGCGCCGTCGGGAAACGCCGGATCCTTTGCGATCAGGTTGATCACGTCCATGCGAAAGCCGTCCACACCCTTTTCCAGCCAGCGGGTCATCATGCCGAAGACCTCATCGTGCACCTTTGGGTTTGCCCAGTTCAGGTCCGGCATCTGTTTTGCAAAGAGGTGCAGATAAAACATCCCGGATGCCTCATCCCACTCCCAGACAGAACCGGCCCCAAAGGATGCGCCCCAGTTGTTGGGATATTTTTTTCCTTCGACAGGTTTTTTCCAGATGTAATAATCCCGGTACGGATTGTCTGGACCCTTCTTTGCCTCCAAAAACCAGCGGTGCTGATCGGAGGTGTGGTTCACCACCAGGTCCATCATGATCTTGATGCCCAGGCTGTGGGCCTTTTCCAGCATGCGGTCAAAGTCCTCCATAGTGCCAAACTCATCCATGATCGCCTCATAATCCGCAATATCATATCCGTTGTCCACGTTTGGGGACTTGTATACCGGGGAAAGCCAGATCACATCGATCCCCAGATCCGCCAGATACTCCAGCTTTCCGGTGATGCCGTTCAGATCACCGATGCCGTCCCCGTTGGAATCGCAGAAGCTTCGCGGATAGATCTGGTAGACCACCGCTTCCTTCCACCATGCTTTTTTTACTTCCATATCCTTTTCCTCCTGTTTGCGCAGGGAATCCCTTTTTTCTCATCTGACAGGCCGCGCTATGCTGCAATATAAAATCCTGTCGGAAGCGCCGCACCACGCCGCAATACAAAATCCGATTGGCAGCACTGCGCCATGCCGCAATGCAAAATCCCATCGGAAGCGCCGTGTCCTGCAGCAATGCAAAATCCGGCCGGAAGCGAGCCTGCCTGATGACAGTGTCAGGCCCGCCCGGCCGGAGATAATGTGTGTTTTAAAACGCCGATTCTGTCTTTCCTCTTATTTGACTGCGCCCTCTGTGACACCTTCCATGATCTGCTTCTGACAGGTCAGGTAGAAGATAATGATCGGGATGATCGTGATTACCAGGGCTGCTGTCGCCAGATCCCACCGTCTTGAATACTGACCGAAGAACAGGTAGGTCTTAAGCGGCAGGGTCTGCATGCCGTTCTTGTTGATGATCAAGGACGGCAGAAGGAAGTCATTCCAGATCCACATGACATTGAGGATGGTCACGGTGATGGACGAATTCTTTAACAGCGGGAAAACGACCATAAAGAAGGTCTGCAGAGCGCTGGCTCCATCAAGAGATGCAGCTTCCTCCAGCTCCAGCGGGATGTTTTTGATAAAGCCATGGTACAGGATCATGGACATGCTGCCGCCAAAGCCGATGTACATAAACACAAGGCCAGGCCGGCTCATCAGGCCCAGCGTGCTCATCCAGCGGACCAGCGGAAGCATGACGCACTGGAAGGGAATCAGCATAGCCGAAGCGAATACCAGATACAGAATGCCGCTGAGCTTTGTCTTTGTCCGCACCAGCTGCCATGCACAGGCACTGGACAGGAGCATCAGCAGGGCGCTGGAGATGACGGTGATGGCCAGAGAGTTGATGACCGTTTTCGCAAAATCCAGCTTCTGCAGTGCCTGGGTATAGTTGTTGAAATTCAGGGCCTGAGGCAGTCCCAGAATATTTGTCATGATCTCCTTCTGGCCCTTAAACGAGTTGATCACCAGGATCAGGATCGGCATAAGGAAGATGACTGCCAGAACGGTGCCAAGGACGGTAAGAAAAATCTTTGTACCCTTCTTCATTACATTTCCACCTCTCTTCTCTTCGTGACCGACAGCTGGATAACAGAAATGATCACAACAGCCAGCAGGAACAGAATCGCCTTCGCCTGTGCACGGCCCATGAAGCCGTAATCAAAGGCTGTGTTGTAAATGTTGAGCGAAACCAGCTCTGTGGATCCATAAGGACCTCCATCCGTCAGGGAAAGGTTCTGGTCGTAGAGCTTGAAGGTATTGGAGATCGTAAAGAACAGACAGATCGTAAAGGCAGGTCCCATCAGCGGTGTGATGATATAGCGCAGCCTCTGGAACGGGGTTGCTCCGTCGATCATGGCAGCCTCTATCACGCTCTGCGGAATGTTCTGGATCTGTGAGATATAGATCAGCATCATGTAACCGGCAAGCTGCCAGGTCACGACGATCATCAGCGCTGCCATCGCCGTGTTCGGCTTTGCCAGCATGTTCTGAAGGAACTTGAGCCCGGTAGCCTTTCCTGCGGAATCCACTACCTGCGAGAAGATGAATTTCCAGATAAAACCAAGCAAAAGTCCGCCGATCATGTTCGGCAGGAAAAAGGCGCTGCGCATGGCGTTGACGCCGCGAAGCTTCTGGGTGACCAGCAATGCCAGCATGTAGGCAATGATGTTGATCACGATGATCGCAATGGCAGAAAAGGCTGCTGTCCTGCCAAAGGACATCCAGAACTCCTTATCCTGCGTAAAGATAAACCGGAAATTTTCCACTCCGATAAATGTGGCACTTGACCCGACGCCGGACCAGTCTGTCAGCGAGTAATAGAATCCCATCGCAGCCGGGATCAGTACAACGATAACAAACGGGATCAGAAGCGGCAGGACAAAGCACCAGAAGGTCAGCTTTTTTTTCATATTTCCCCCTGTCCGAAAGAGTAGATGCATGGTTGACAGCAGCTACAGGAATTCCTCCATTCCTGTCTTTCGCACAAGTCTACCATCACGGAATATGCATATGCAATCGTACGGCACCCGCGCATCCGCCCCCAGGGCGGCGTTTTTTGTGTATATCACACAAACTTGCCCCAGCTTGGCAGGGGATTGTCTGATTATTTTTCACGAATGCCCTGTTTTCTCTCTGCAGAAATCCGTATAAACATGTACGGTTTTATGCCCGAATTTGCCCCCTGGGCACATTTTTTCGCAGGTATATGTGGGTTTTTATGGACTTTTCGCTTTTTCTGCGCCATCTGGGCTGTCCTGTGGGCATCCTTCCGCTGCTCCTGCCTGTAGTGGCCTGATTTGGCTTTATGTGTCTCCTGCACACACTTTAAATTGTTGAAAACGCAAGATAAAAGTCGTTATAACGAGTTTTTACCAGTATTATAGAGTTAATTTGGTGTCAAATACGAAATTATCCTGTTTTCTGCTATTTTTTCCTATTATTGACCGCTATATGCCTGCATGTTAGAATGGGCCTACTTACGCCCGGACAGGGAGTTCTGTCCGGCCAGCATGGAAAGGAGAAACCAGATGAAAAAGAAAGTATTTGCCCTGACTCTTACCGGCGTCATGGCTCTTGGCCTGGCCGCCTGCGGCGGTTCTTCCGCCTCCACGGCTTCCTCTGCCGGCAGTGCAGCAGCAGCTGCCCAGAGCACCTCTGCTGCGGCACCAGCTGCTGCAGGTGATGTTTCTATCAACCTCATTCACTTCAAGACCGAGGCAGCCGATCAGTTCGACGCAGCCGCAGAAGCCTACAAGGCAGCTACCGGCGTCACCGTCAACATGACCTGCTCCAACGATTACAACACTGACCTTAAGGCCGCTATGTCCACCGATGATATGCCGACGATCTTCTGCCTGGATGGTCCGGAAGACCTTCTGGAGTGGGACGGCTATGTCGAGGATCTCTCCGACCAGCCCTGGGTCGACATGGTATTTGAAGGCTACCTAAACAACATGACCAAGGACGGCAAGGTCTATGGTCTTCCCCAGGCAGTTGAAGGCTATGGCTTCATTTATAACAAGGAGATCTTTGAGGCCGCTGGCGTAGACATCGCCTCCTGCCTGTCTGTCGAGGATTTCGACGCTGCTTTTGGCGCACTCAAGGAAAAGATCGATGCCGGCGAGCTGGCTGATCAGTTCCCGAACCTTGAGGCGGTTGTCAGCTTCCCCGCAGGCGAGGGCTGGGTACCCGGTCTTCATACCTCCAACCTCTTCATCAGCGCAGAGTTTGACGGCGATGCACTGGCAGCTTCCCAGGGTGAGCTCACCATGAAATATGCTGCTGATTTCCAGAAGCTGATCGACCTGCAGGTCAAGTACACCGCTTTTGCTGATGATCCGATGGCTCTGAACTCTGTCGACTACTCCGCACAGGTCTCCTCTCTGATCACCGAGAATGTTGCCGTTATCCAGCAGGGCAACTGGGTAGGACCCGAGATCCTCAATGCCGATCCCGAGCTTCTGCCGAAGCTTGGCATGATCGCAATGCCCATCGGCAACGGCTATGACGGCAAGCTGCCGGTCGGCGTAAGCACAAACTTCTGTGTCAATGCCAAATCCAGCCCCGAGCAGATCGCAGCCGCAAAGGATTTCCTGACCTGGCTGTACACCTCCGACGAGGGCAAGAACTTTGTTGCCAACGAGTTCCGCTTCATTCCGGTCATGGAAGGCTATGAGGAGTTCCAGAGCGACAATACCCTGATCAACGATATCATGGATTACGCCTCCAGAGGCGAGACCCTCAACTGGGTCCTTGCTGCTTATCCGAGCGGATGGTCTGACGGTGTCATGGGTATGAACATCCAGAAGTACATCGCCGGCGAAGAGACCTGGGACGAGTGTATTGCTGAGGTTGTCGCCCAGTGGAACGCCCTGAAGATGCAGGGATAATCTCCCAAATTTAAAAAATGAGAGTGTCGCAAGGCATCCTTCCTTGTGCGCGGGCGGAAACCGCAGATGGTTCTCCGCCCGCCGTGTAAACAAAAAAAACAGCCAGAGAATCAGATGATGACCCAGGTCACATCTGCCTCTGGCTGTTTTGTTTCCGTATTATTTCTACTTTTATCTCAGCTTTTATTTCAGCATTTATTTCTACATCTATTTCTGCATTTATTTCTGTTTTTATTGCTGGCTGTTTTTTCTGATTTCTGTACTGCTCCGGATGGATCCGGAACGATTTTCATTTACCCTCCAGGTTCCATTCAAGAACGCCTCGGCGTTCTTACCGCCTATAGAGGCGGGGGACACCTTGAATGAGTTGTTCACTGTCTTCTCCGGATCAGGAGCCAGGAAAGCAGCACAAACAATCCAAGAATGACCGGCATCATGTACCCGACGCCGATCCCCAGGGAGGTCGGGCCGATGGTATCCGGCCGGAACCCGAACCACCCCGCCGGAGCCGCATAGTTCAGGAACGGATAAGGCGCGGTCATATTGCCAAACCAGCGCACACCAATTGCCCCCAGCACCAATATGAAAACAAAGTAGATGACCGGCGGCACGATCCCCAGCAGGATGTGGCCCCGCTTCCAGTCGTAATTTCTTTCATTGATCAGAAAATCCGCCGTGGTGAGCAGCGGTGTGATCACATGCAGGCACAGACTTGCACAGTGGTCCTGGGCATACGCCCCTATGATCCCGCCCGGCATGAGCGGCGCCACCAGCGTCAGAAAGACCAGCGCCGTGACAATGACGGACACCACTGCCATAAACTTGACAGGGATCAGTTTTTTGCTGCCTGTCAGCAGCTGCGCAAGCACAACGCCCGCTGCAAAAATATTGGAAAGCTGAGTAAAGAAGGTAAAGCCGATCTTCCAGTGCCACATGCAGACCATCGCATAGGCCGTGGAGATCAGGACGCCATATTTTAAAAATGAAGCTCGCATCGCTGCCGTCCTGACAATATATGAAATGCTATATCTGCTAAAATCCTCATCATCCGGCCACAGGCCGGAGCTTATGCAGAGATTACCACATGCCGTGTAAAAATATCAATAAAAGAAACCGCATCGAGCGCAAACGGTTTGCATCCGAACGCAAAACAGACAGCCGCGGTGCAGGACCGTCCGTCTGTTATGGGACGCAGCCTGCCGCCAGCTGTCTGCTATGCGTTATCTATTATTTTTTTCTTTGCAAAAGCACAGACACAGCGTGTGTCTTTCATCCGGGACAGTTTTCAGCGGTCCTGTTTCTTTTCCCATTTTTCGCTTTCCCTGAATCTGCCCGTCCTGTGCTTCAGGAACGCTTCCTTAATGGCAGTAGTAGCCTGTGCCGTACTTCATCAGCTCATCGTTCATGATCATCATGGATGAGAACATATCCACCGCCGGATTCATGATCATGCCCATGATGCCGACGTTTCCGCCCGGGCCATACTTGTCCACAGCCTCGCGTACCTTCGCCCGCAGCTCTTCTTCGGTGGGCGTAGTGCCGGGCTGGATCCATTTTGCCTGCAGGTCAAAGCAGCCGATGAAGGCGATCTTGTCGCCGACCTCCTGCTGCAGACGGACGATGTCGTTCTCGGGCTGGACGATCTGCCATGCCTCAAATCCCTCGTCGATGAAGCCTGGAACCACCGCCTCCGGCTTGCCGCATACATGCATATCCGGGATCATTCCGTAGGAGCGCACGGCGTCAGCCCAGCGCTTGTGCTGCGGAGCGATCAGCTCGTTGTAGGTTGCGGGCGAGATAAACAGACCCTTCTCGTGGGCGAAGTCATCATAGATCGTGACGACATCGGGATCAAAATATTTCTTGATGTATTCCAGCGTGCCGATGCGGTAGTCAGTGATCGCCGTAAGCAGCTCCTCGCAGGCCTCCGGCTCTTCGCACAGTGCCATCAGACCCTCGACCATGCTCATCAGGTCCACCAGACGCAGGAACGGTCCGTTCCAGCAGCCGTAATCCACGACCTGGTTGTTCCGGTCAATTGTGGCCAGCTGGGCGTCCGCCTGGCCTTTCCAGTCATATTTGGAGACATCCGGGAAATGGACGTACTTTTTCCACTCGGTGATATCCGGCAAAACGATCTTGCCGGGTGCCGGTGTTCCGCCGCCGCCGCCAGAAGCCGTTCTGGCCCATTCCATGCCAAACCAGTCCAGTCCTCCAGCTCCGCCAGCTGGTCCGTTTTCAAATTCCTCTGCATCGCCGCCGACCATGCCATAGTCCATAAAGCTCGCGATGTGGTCGTGACTCTGATGATGGTAGATCGCCATCAGATTATCTTTTCTATTCATCATGATACCTTTTTCCTCCTTTTTGAGATTTCCGCACAGTTTTTCCGTATAACAAAACTATAGAGCACATGCCTGTCCGCCGGCAACCCGTAGGGCTGAGGAATTCCGCAGGGCATACCCTGCACTTTGCAGGGTGCACAAGATCGTGCTTCTTTCTGCGGCTCTTTTTATGCTGGAAGGCCGTTTCTTTGAGAGGCAAAGGCGGCATATACTAAAGATGAGCAGAGCAATGCCTTGATACACAACGCTCTGCAGCTGATTATTCCGGAACAGGAAGGAGAAAGACATATGAAGCTGCCGGCAGAAGTGATTAGAGAAGCGCTTGTCAAGCTGGGAGAATGGCATCTGACAGAGGAGAAACCGGATATTTCTTATGCCTTTCCCCGTCAGAATGACGGGTCTGTCCTTTCATCGGGACATGTCATTATTCTTCCGGCAGAAAGCGATCCGCAAAATCTATCTCATCTGGCCAGAACTCTGGCCGTGTGCACAAACCCATCGCAGGCCGATGTTCTGCTCCGGGAGACCCGCGCAGCCGTACTGGTCCCCTCATCCCCGGTTTCGGCAGATCAGATCATGACCTGTCTTTCTGCTTTTTTTGATCGAATGAATGCCTGGGAGGACAGACTGAACGAATGCAGCCCGGATCTGACCGGCGTACAGGAAATGATCGATCTCAGTTCTCTGGAAATGAAGGGCTTCTTCACCCTGGTCGATGAATCCTACCATATGCCGGCCTGGACAAAGGTGGATCTGCGGCGGATCGGCATCCGTCAATTCTGGACGGCTCCAAGACTCGATGACAAAATCATCGCCCAGCTTGCCGAAGATCCCCAGCTGTCCAGCATCCGATCCGTCCGCGGCGTGCAGCTCTATGAAAATCAGATGACGGAACAGACGGGACAGGCGCCGCAGTCTCTCTACCGCAACCTGTTCCGTCTGGGGGAGGATTCCTACTACAACCGGCTGCTGTTTGTCAACGGCAGCGGCATCTATAGCCAGACAGAACGGTTTATGCTGGAGGTTCTCGCTGGAAAGATCGAACAGATCACCCGGCATCTGCCCACCTTTTCTCTCCCCTCTTCCGAGCGGAACGTCCTGCGGCGTATGCTGATTCGCCTTGCCCACACAGACTCCATAAAGGAAGGCGAAGCCGCCAAAGCCATTTCCCTTCTGGGATGGAGCATCGAGGATCCTGTGCGATTCTACATTTTCCGGTCGCTGTACCCAGACCGGGATCCGGGCATCTCCGATTATATTCTTCGCCGGCTGGAAGTCCTGATTCCCTCATCCTGCGGAGCCGTGGACGGACAGACGATCCTCCTGGTGCAGAATACGTCCAGATCCGGTGGAGCCTTTGATGCGGTCCGCCAAAAGCTGGCACCCTTTCTGGCCGAAAACCTCTACCGCGCCGGCATCTCCAATGAAACATCGACCTTCCGACAGATCCGCGGCGCCTTGCTCCAGGCAAGAGCGGCGATCCGTCTGGGAGAAAAACGCGATCCCATGTTCTGGTATTTCCTCTTCAGCGATTATCTGCCGGATTATCTGGCGGAGCGCGCCGTATCCGAGATCCCCGGAGATCTCCTCACCCCTCCCCAGATCAGGGCCCTCCAGGCCTGGGACAAGGAACACGGAACCTCCCTGACAGAAACGCTCCGTGTGCTGCTCATAGAAAACTTCAACGTAACCCACGCAGCCAAACGGCTGTACATCCACCGGACCTCCCTGCAGGACCGGATCGGGCGCATCCGCTCCGTCACCGGCCTGGACCTGGAGGATGGAAGAACCCGATTTATACTGCAGCTCGGGTTCTACATGGCAGAAGGGCTGCCGCACATATAAAAAAGTACAGGCCGCCGGAAAACATTACATGAACTCAAGCTCTGGCGGGCCTGCAGATTGTTTGCTTTAAATATTACGTGAAATACAAACAAAAAAGCCCGGAAGGCATTACGCGAACGGCTTCGGCCTTGCGGCCTGCAGATTGTTCGCTTTAATGTCTTCCGGGGCTTTTTTGCAGCACCCTATACTTTTCTTGGCATGTTAGCCTGATCTCGGCAGCCGGTGAGAGCTGCGCGGGAGTCGGGAGTTTCCACTACTGGCCTTATATTAGATTTTCCCTTCTCTCTGCGCATTTTGTTGAATTCACGAAGCGTATCGTCATCCGCGATTCCTTCAGGCACAGCTGCCGGATCCTGATCCATGCGGATCGCTGCATGGTCAAGGGCAGAATATCGTGATTTCGTGAACAGCACAAATACAACATGAATTGTAAAAAGGGGGCGGTCACTTCTGCCGTCCCCAGCTCTATTTCCTGTCCAGGCTGCTGCAATCCGCCAGCCAACTGAAGGCAGCCGGCGCAGAGCGGCCGGAGCTGATTTACTTGTTTTTTCCGATGGGTGATCCTTCGATATAGACCTGGCAGAGGGACAGATTGCTGCCGCACACGACAAAGTCTGCCGTTTTTCCCACTTCGATCGAGCCGATCCTGTCCGCAGCACCGATCACCTGTGCCGGAACGAGGGTGGCTGCCTGGATGGCCTCCTCCTCTGGAATTCCAAAACGGACGGCATTGCACATGCACTCGAACAGATTGGTGGCGGAGCCTGCGATCGTTCCGTCAGATAGCCGGGCAATATGATCTTTCAGTGTGACCTGCTGCCCGCCCAGCTCATAATCGCCGCCCGGCATTCCGCAGCAGCGCAGGGCATCAGAGATCAGGCAGATCCGGCCCGGGAACATGTGGAAGGCCATGCGCACGCTGGCCGGATGCACATGGATGCCATCACAGATCAGTTCTACTGTGACATCTTCCCGTTCACAGGCGGCACCGATCACCCCCGGCTCCCGATGGTGGATGGACGGCATAGCGTTGAACAGATGCGTCAGATGGCTCGCTCCCGCATCAAAAACAGCGGCTGCCTGATCATAATCCGCGGCTGTATGCGCCACGGACACCCGGCAAAGTTTTTCCCTATTTACCTGCCGCACAAAATCTTCCGCACCCGTCAGCTCCGGAGCCACATCCACGATACGGACCAGACCGTCACAGCCGTCAAAAAGGCGGCGAAACGCCGGGAAATCCGGGTCTCTGAGCCAGGCGCCGTTGTGCGCGCCTTTTTTCTTTTCTGAAAGAAACGGCCCCTCCATATGGATACCTTCCACATGCGCGCAGACATCCGGCCGCATGTCATGAAGCTCAGCGGCAGTCTGAAAAGCTGCCTCCAGCCTCTCATAGGAGAGCGTCATCGACGTGGGCAAAAAGGAGGTGACCCCACAGGATGCAAGGTATGCTGCCATACACTGAAGCCCTGCCGGGTCGCCATCGGAAAAATCCGCACCGGCAGCCCCATGGATATGGATATCGACCAGACCCGGCAGAACCCTGGCCCCTTCCAGATCCACATCGCCCTTCGAAAGTCCTGGCAGAATCTCCGCAATGATCCCGTTCTCTACCCGAAAGCCTCCATAGATATAGCCTTCCGGCAAAAATACGATGGCATTCGCAAACAGCATCTCTTTTTTCCTCCAATGAACATCCGCCTCATGCAGTCAGATGCCGGGCAGCCATACCTTTCTGCCCGCAGAAAAGTTCTTCAAAAGCAGACGATCTGAAGCCCATCAAAACTATCGGGCGGATGGGTATCCAGATCATAAATACATTGTAGTAGGTATGAACAGAAAAAACAGTTTCTCTATATCGGGGTCAGTAAAAAATCCAGAAATTCTGATCTGAAAAGCTGCGTGGTGATACAACATGTTCGTTGACAAATCGGCCATATTGTCAAGAAATGTACAGATCGCCATCCATTCAAGAACGCCTCGGCGTTCTTGCCGCGACGCGCACGGTGCGTAAGCACCTCCCACTGTGCGCGTCTGCGATCCGCCGGAGGCTACAACTCAGTCGGGGATTGTCACCCGCTACTGAGTCATACTTGATATTCCCACCGCCTATAGAGGCGGG
>DFFG01000045.1:0-175 GCA_002368795.1 Eubacterium sp. UBA3782 | reverse complement strand
GCGGGAGACACCCCGAGTGAGTTGTAAATCCTCGGCACAGGCAGAGGCAGGGTATGATTACTGCAGAAATACACGGACAACATGTAACTATATTTTTTCACACCAATACTTCATGAGGAGGAGAATCTATGCTAAGTGTGAAGTCTCACCTGTCTAAAGACACGTGCTTCCTACT
>DFFG01000052.1:21676-33422 GCA_002368795.1 Eubacterium sp. UBA3782 | reverse complement strand
TAAATCGCAATTTTTCTGCTAATATACTTTATTTCGTCATATCAAGTATAAACACCATACCAAGCACAGTAAAGGTAGCAATAGGTACACTTTATCAATATATAATATAGTTCTGGAATGGAGTAATAATTCTATCGATTGGAAAGTAGACTAAATTCAACACGTTTCACAAATTAGTATATTTCGCCAATTTGTTCTTTACTGCTTTCATTGAATCTTCTGTTTTCATTTTGATAGAGAAATACACACCTGGCTATCTCTGATAATAGATGAGAAGCATGGATAAATGAAATAGCTTTTCAGAAAAAAAGAAGGCTCTGCATGCTTGTAAAACATACAGAACCATCCTGCGTACTTTTTTTCCTAATTCCAGCAGATTTATTCTCCGCCAAATCCCAGGGAATCGGAAACTATGAATTCAAGATCACCATCGTTCTCTATTACAGTGATCTCCGGATCCGTGACAGCGTCCTGTCCTTCCGGAACACCCACCTGAAGATTGCCGGTCTTTTCACTCTCCGTTTTTCCATCATCTTCCGTAACAATCTCAGAGGATGCAGAGACGGAATCTGCGGCTCCGCTCTGTGGAGTCTCTGATTCTCCGGTTGGTGTGGTTTCTGCTTTTTCTCCGTTTTCCACTTCCATTGATGTCACAGAGGTATTATCCACATTGCTGTTTTCTTTTTTGCAGGCTGCTGCGCTGAGAGCCAGCAAAAGTGCTGCTGTCAGACATACTGCTTTAATGCTTCTGCTTTTCATAATACGCTTCACTCCCTTATTAACTGATGTCGCTGTTATTCACTTTCAGCGGATCTTTGTACCCGCTGTTTTCAAACTGCCAGATATCCGCATGCCGCCATTGATTTAAGAAGCACGTGGAGGTCCTCTCTGATCGTTTCCGGTTCCTCCACATCATAGATCTGCGAAATGGTTCTACAGATCCGGGGCTCGTCCATTCCCTGCTGAATCAGCTTCCAAATATCTGCTGTCGTCTCATTGATCTGCGAGATATAGGGCACTTCTCCTTCAAGCTCCTGCAGAGAAATCAGCACAGGATAATTGCAGATCTGAGACAGGACAACACCCTCCCGGATCCTCAGACCAGATTGAACGGTTTCCTGTCCATCGGATTTCCAGATGCCAGTTTTTTCCTTATTGTGTGTGTCCTTTTCCAGCTTATTCTTCTGTTCAGTGGTCTCTCCATTCTCTGCCTTTTTCAGGCGGTTTAGATATGTATCGATGGTCTCCTGTGTGATCCGCATCGATTCATAATCGCCCAAATTTTCCAGCTTCCATACGGGATACTTCTTGATCAGTTCTGTCTCCAGGGCTGTCAGATCGTGCACCTGCTGCATCGTCCAGGGACGCACGGCAAACTGCTGGAAGATGGAGATCGCGCTTTCTTCTGGACTGATCCGTCTGATGGAATTGCTGTCACTCTGTTCCAAAAGAATAAAGCCGCCCAGAGGGGCTCCCTCCTTTCCCCGGATCCGTTCCTTTCCATTCCAGGGGGATGGGCTGACCCAGAAGGTTCCGTCCTCTTTGCTGGTCAGAAGCGGCATATCACCGCAGATCATGGAAACCTTTTCCCGGTGCGTTTTTTTCCAGTTCTTATACTGGGTCGTTTTTCCGACACCGCTGGGTCCTGTCAGCAGCCAGGCATATCCTCTCCACAGAAAGGCCGACGCATGGAAGAGACAGCTGCCGTGCTCCAGCAATGTCAGGGAGGTCAGACCGATGAGCGACTTGTATTCCACATAGGCGTCTTCGGTACTTTCTGGAAACCAGGGCTTCTGCCTTTCCATGTAATCAAAAGGTGCCTGGATATCATAGCCAGTCTCCTCTGAAGACCGTATGTATGAGCTCATGTATTTCGCAGTATCCGGGTACTGAAAGCGGTACCTCAGGCCTCTTCCTGTAAAAGATTCAATATAATCCATCTGAACACCAATACTCATATTCAAGTAAGGACAACTTTTTTTCCTTCCGGCAGGAACTACTTTTTCATGTATGATGAAAAGTGCGTGGGCTGTAAAAAGCCCACGCATTCGCAAGTTACTTAATCATTTCATGGAATCAGCCATTCCAGAGTTCGTTATCCATATAATACTGATAATCCAACTGATCTACGGATCCGTCGCCGTTATAATCGGCATCCGGATTTTCTCCGCCCCAGGCGATCTCATCCCACCACTCATCATAGGTCATACCCTGGGGGGCTACAGTACCCTGGCCGCTGCCCTGACCGGTCTCACTGCCGTCTCCTCCGGAGGAAATCATCAGGAACGGAGTGCTGTACTTTTTCTTAATCATTTATACTCACCTTCCCTTCACTCAATTACCGGATATCTGCTGTCGGTATTGTCTGCATCCGCGATGCGCATGCCGCCCGAACCGACCTTTGCGTTATTGAAAGAAATCGTCCTGGTGGAAACTCCACAAGTGAAGATTCCGTCCTTCGTGTACCAGTACGGTGTGAATACAGAGGTGGATTCTTCAGCGATCTTGTCCGATGCATCCCAGTAGGTGAGGTAACCGGCCTTAACACCGTTCCCTGCTCCGCCTTTGTTGCCAAAGAGACTGTTCGGCGTCAGTTTGACGGTTGCTCCCCCGGTCGCATTTGTGATTGTCAGGGTATCGACGATCGTCGCGGTCTTTTCACCGGAAGCATTAATGGTCTCTACGAAGAAGCCTGCTTTGTCATAGCAGAGATCATCGATGGCTGACAGATACCACATATTGCGGAGTGCCTTGTCACTCTTGTTGTATGTGTAATGCGTGTACGGAAGAATGTATGCAGCCGGTACCTCCTTCAGGAAGTAGACCTCATCCTTCTCCGGATCCATTGCCTTGCCGCTTACGTCATAAGCGTTTGCATAGGTCCATGCGCCTCTGCTGGTATCTTTAATGTACGCATAACTGTATACATTGCCTTCTGTATCAGAAGCTTTGCCATCCTCGTCGTATTCCAGAGCTGCTGCGTCGAAATCGCTGCTCTTTCCGGCATAATCGCTGTAATAACCGCCGTAGAGCGTTCCTTCCAGTGTTCTTTCAAAGATATTGAATCCGGTCACCTTCACACCGTCTACTGCCATCGGGAAGCGCTCGACTTCTAGATTGCCGGAATGATACACATAGAAGTGGCCCAGATATTCGTTGGTATAAGTCACGGAATAATCGGTATTGGTCTGATTGATCGTTCCGCTGACTGTAGAGCCCTCAACAACAGCCCCGTTCTCCGTCGGTGCGTCCTCTGTTGTTGTGATCGGATAGCCCTGTGCCGGTACGCCCTGTGCGCTGTACAGTGTCTCGACCGTCTGCGCGGTATCGAATACGAAACCGTCATCCATCTCAGCCTCAACCTCTTCGATCGAATAAGTAGAGTCTGAATCCAGATTCAGGAAACGTGCATTCCAGCCTGCCTTGATCTTAAGGGTGAATTCGGTTCCGCTTGCCACACGGTAATAGGTATTGCCAGTCGTATCATCTACCCATTTGGCTGCAGTTGTTTCAATGTCATCGCGATAATTCACACCGCCGCCGCGGACGGAGAAATAGACCTCGTTTCCTTCCACCGGCTCTGTGATCGTTACCTTGTACGTGAACAGAGCATCTGCCGGAACGTTATCTCCTGTTACCACCTTCGTGAGGTTCAGCCAGCTGACACGCTCATTGATCGCGGTCAGATTGGTAGCTGTGCTTCCTGTCGGTCTTACATATTTGTGTGTTACGGTTTTTCCGTTTTCCTCATAATCAAGAGTGAATACCGGATCGGATGCTTCATCATCTTCAATGAAAAGCTCCATCGTTCCATTAACGACCATCGGATGATATACCGGAGAATTGACTTCCCAGTATGCGGTCTTGTCGATCGTTTCCGCTGCTTTTTCTGTAACGTAATAATCGTGACCTTTTTCCTTGATCTCCCCGCTGGCGATCTGTCCGCAGGAAATATAGATACCTTCCTTCTTCCAGTTGGTATCCGCTGAAACATCGAAGGTCAGGTATTCTTCCCCGTCACGGGAGAGGACCATCTGCAGACCGTCGATATCGACATCGGTACGGGAGTCGAGGAAATTGTGCCAGATCTTTTCTACAGAAATCGTTTCTGTCGGCAGATCCATTGCCTTCGCGCTGGCATCATTTGTCTCCCTGTATTCATTTCCTTCCAGATCCTTAAAGGTCGTATACAGATGCGTATTTGTCTTTAATGTGTAGCCGGCCTCTTTTGATCCGGTAACAGAGGCTTTCTGCTCCTCCGTAAGATCATCATAATCCTTTAGGCCATTGTTCAGATCAGCGATCAGATCGTAGGCAGCCTGACTTGGCCATACGGTAAACTTCAGCGTGTAGATCCATCCATCCTGAAGAGTACCTGCCTCGCTCAGGTTCCAGGTAACACCGTTGCTGTTGCTGTAGGAAGCACCCGGAGCCTCTGTCCATACTCTCTGGCTTCCACCCTTTGGTGTGATATAGTACTCAAAGCCGCCTGCTTCACCTGCAGATACATTGGCGCTGACATTGGAAAGTGTCGGGATACCATCATCGACCACAACACTTCCCGCTCCAAGATTGTCAACGATCGTCTGGGCGATCTGCTCGAAGGCTTCGTCGATTGCTGTTGTAGATACACCGTTGATCGTGCCTTCGCCACCAGCGTTTGTGATCAGGTTGTTCAGATGAGTATAACCATCTGAGTCACCGACGAAAATACCATAAAAATGAGAGTTGGCTCCAAGATTATTTGCGTTTGCGACTGCTGCATTATATGCCTGCTGATTGAAGTTTGCAGATTGAGCCGCATGCCAGCGGCCATTATTATCTGTGTAGCAGTTCGGGTTACCGTCGGTTACGAACAGAACGTAGGTCTCGTTCTTTCGCAGAGACGCGCTGGATTGTGCCTGCTGTACGCGGTCAATACCACCCTGCAGGCCTGCCTGCCAGCAGGTACCCATATCAGTGGGGTTGTTCGGCAGTCCGGAAACATAATTCTGCATTGCAGTCTTGGTAGTGGTCCAGTTGACGCCATTGGAATAATTGGCGCTGTTTCCAAAGTTTACAGCGGTAAAATTAATCAGGTTGGTATCCGGATCGAGCGTGGTGACCAGAGTATTCAGCGCTCTCTTGGCTGCTGCCATACGGGACATGCTCTGATCAGGTCTCGGCATGGCGTTGGTCATACTCTGTGTAATGTCCATGATTACGATGACATTCGCGCCGATCTGGGTGATCTCCTCATCCTGTTTGCCTTCGATATCCAGTTCGATCGTATAGGTACCGTCTGGATTGGCCGTAACTGTTTTGGTCGTGTCCGGCGCAAGGACATCTGCCGGAGGCGGACTTGGCGGTGTGTAGCCTCCGCCTCCGATCGGCGCATAGTTCACGCGGATATGGCTGCCATCAGCGATCGTGACCGTCTGATTGCCTTCCAGGGTTATCTGCCAGGTTCCGTCAGCCGCCTTCTTCAGCGTGGTATTCGCCATATTCTGCGGAGTGGCGTCTTCTGTCTCCAGATATTCAGCTCCTACGAAATAGTACTCGTCGATGATAACATCCAGCTTTACGGAAGCTGCACTCTCATCAATCGTTGTGGGGGACTCCAGCTCTGTAAATTCAGAGCCTTCATATGTACCCCAGTGAATGGTAGCGCTCCTGTCGGTATCGGAGGCATCCTTCCACACAAGCGCATACACAGAGAAGGAATCTGCTTCAAACAGAACGGTCTCCTCATTATAATCAACATCGATCGCTTCGACGCTTTCTGCCTCCTCTGTTACACTGTCGATATGGACGACATCCAGCTCACCGGCTTCGGCGATCAGATTCTTAGCAGTAATCTTGACATCTACTGTCAGATCGTCTGCGGGCTGAAGCTCTACGCCATCAAGCTCAAAGGTAATATCTACAGCAGCAACGACCTGTCCATTTACGTCATCAGCTGCATCGACAGCATTCTGAACGTCCTCAATTGATACAGCCCTTGCAAAAGCTTCTGTACCGGTCGGGAATGCGCCTTCGGGTGCTTCAATGCTTACCAGAAGATCCTCTGCCCCCTCTACAGGCATATCTTCAATAGAAATAGGAAGAAAACCCGCTTCCTCTTCCGGCTCCTCGAAGTATTCTTCCTCGGGGATCTCCTCCAGAGGCTCCTCGATGATCTCTTCCCCGACAGGTTCCTCGATCTCGTAATAGACTTCCTCTCCAGGCTCTTCCGCCGGGATCTCAGCCTCTTCGGGCACAGATTCCGCATCTGTTTCCTCAGCAGGCGTCTCTACAGTGACCGTCTGCGTTTTTGCCTTGCCCTTGCTCTTTCCAGAGCCTTTTCCGGGCGCAGCAAGGATACTTGTGGGAAGCAGTGTCGCGATCAGCACTACGACCAGAAGCATCGCATAGAGATTCTTCATCCATTTCTTCATAGTCTCTCTCCTCATGTTGCATGATCAGGACTGCTTTTTCCTGATCTGTTGCCAGTTCCGTAATATAGCATTTTTTCTTTGATCTGCTATTCGCATAATTATTCGTTCTGTTTTGATACAACTAACGCATAATTACACAAATAACTATCCATTTCGGCATATCTGTGGTATACTTCAAGAAAACAATTTGTTCCTGACATACACTTCCGTGCAGTATTTTCGATACTGCTTTGATGAAGAAATGCTGGATGAACGATAAATTTCGATTTGCCTCTGCGCTATTTTGCTCATTTTCTGCGATTCTGGCATGAAAAAACCCCGAAGGCAGGCCATATCCGGCCCCTTCGGGGTTTTCTGTAAGTATTGTTTATTTATGCTGTAAATCGCAATTTATCTGCCTATAGTGGATTCATCTTTCACATGTATAATTATGCCATTTCCTTTACACTTATAATTCTACCATAGTATTCAGATCATGTCATAGTAATTAAGCAAATTCACCCTATCCTGGCCAACTTTCAGGGTCTCTATGGCACTGTTGTCCTTCCTGCCTTTTGCATTTTCCTGCACAAGATAGGTGTATACCCGCTGTACCCAGGCGACTGGAAGCAGAATGGGATATTTTTCCAGATACTTATACTTTCCGCGCATGCTGGATAAGGGAAGGAACACACTGTCTATAGCAGAACGCAGGCGCGCTGCTCCTTTTCGCAGCTTTCCGCCGGACTGCTTTTTCCTGCCCTTCTTCCCTTCGGCCGCCGCCTTCAGGGTGATGTTGCTGCTGTGGGCACGGTTCATGCTGGAGACGCCGTAGATGCCGCCGGTCAGCAGATCGTTCAGCAGCGGCTCTTCGTCTACGGGATCCTCTATCCACCCCTTTACACGTTCGTAACATGCCAGATCCGGCAGGAGGTACTTCTCACCGATCCGGTACAGGGCGGCGGTAAAGCGGATGCCCTTCATATCGGTCAGCTGCCGCTTTAGCCTCTCCCAATCGATCTGGTCCTCATAGGCCCTGGAAAACAGCAGGATGTCCCCGATCTGGCGGATCCCAAAGCCTGCGTGCAGGAAGTGCTTCCAGGCATGTGTGATCAGGTAGAACAGGTGATCTGTGGGCTCCAGGGTCCACACCTGTATGCCGCCGCAGGTCTCCTGCACGGCCCGGTCCCGGATCTCCTCCGGGAAGAAACGGTTCAGGTCGCCATAGGCCTCGGACGTGGGTGGAAAAAGGCTTTTGTGGATCTCTATGTACTGAAAGCTTTCTGCGTTCTGGTAGGAAACCTCATGCTCACTGTCGATATCCATATCCGGGTCAACGAGGGTTAAACCTGCAGCGATCAGAAGTTCATGGTATTTTCTAAATTCACCAGCACGGATCAGCAGATCCTCGTCAGTGGACGGTCTCAGATCCGGCTTTGGGTACAGCTCCCGCAGCACAAGGCCTTTGACGATGAGGGGCTTCAATCCGGCCTCTGTCATACGGCGGTACAGTTGCATGAATTCGGCCGTCTTTACCGCCTGCACATAGACCTGCTTTTGTACGCCGGCTTTGTGTACCGTCACGGCATTCCGCTCTCCTGCCCCCATGGCCTGCTCATAGGCCGGGCAGCCATAGACAGTATCATAGATCATCGGCAGAATGCTGTGTTTGGACGCCGCACGGAAGAGTCCTGCCCACTCTGTCGGGGTCAGGGCCTCGCTCCATGTGACTTTTTTGTTCTGCAGTCCGCAGCCAAATGCATCCATAAGGCGGCTGTCTGTCTTGTTCATATGCACAACTCCATTGATATTCCCATCTCTATATATGGCGAGTTATTATCCGTTGATCAGACCCATTTCCTTACCTTTGTTGACCGCACTCATCCGGTTCTGTACGCCCAGCTTTTTGTACAGGCTGTACAGATGGCTCTTTACCGTGGAAAGCTTCAGATTCAGCTCCTCACAGATCTCCGCATTGGTCAGACCACGGGAGATATCCTGCAGGATCACAGTCTCCATGACCGTCAGCTTCTCCTCGGAGCTGCGGTTCTTTGGCTGGGCTTCCTTGTTTTTCCGTCCAGCTTTCCTGGTCTCACGCAGCAGGACGTCGACGTAGTCTGCATCCGGCATGCGAAGCACGCTGCCATAATTGTACTTCTTCTTCCTCCGGAAACCGCCGGGAGCATTTCGCTCCATCCAGCTGTTGTAAAGCTCCAGCGCCTCCGCGCCGGCTGCGCCAAAGGTCGTGTACAACCGCACATACCGGTACGTCCGTCCCTGGATCATGGATTCGATGATCCTCTGCAGAGCTTCACCTCTACGGCCGATCTCAAGATCGATGATTCCCAGGGCAAACAGCACCTCGGCATGCAAACGGAAGCGCCCTGTCTGCCGAAGGTATGTATCCAGCATGGCGAAGACGAGCCTTGCCCGCTCATACTGTTTCAGGATCATGAAGCCGTTTGCCTTGCTAAGCAGAATACAGTAGTTTCTTTCAGAGACTGGCGGGATCTCATATTTTTCGTCCCTCAGCCAGTGGGAAAGCATCTCCGGATGGCCTTTACGGAACGCAAAGATGTTCTGGAGATCCTGTATGATCTCCCGGGAAAAATCATCTCCCTCACGGAAGACAATATCATAATAGCGGCCTTCCTCGTATGAGAGCTGGTTGAAACCATAGCTGCTGTTCAGGCGGCTGATCAACAGCCATCTGGCCGTGATGTCCCGGAAGCTGATGTGGGCATCGTCCATGACATTCATGTCCAGCAGCTCTCGTCCGATCTCTTCTCGCACCTCATCGGTCCGATCGGTTTCTACGTAATATTCGATCTTTGCCAGCCGGTAGCCCAGCATGGAATAGTCATCCAGATAGCTGTTCCAGATGGCTGCCTGGGCATTTTCTTCCTTCTTTTTGCAGGCAAACAGCCCCGACAGGTCCCGCAGTCCGCATAGATAGGAAATGCCAAAGCCAAGGAAATCGAAGATCCTGGCCTTACGCCCGGACTCCTGCAGAATATTCGAACCAATGGATTCCAGCATCTGCATCCATTCAGCCAGCGAGATCGCCGGATCCACATAGGCCAGGTTCAGGTAACACTCCTGGATCATGATGCTGTTTTCCCGATTGGCATTCCACATGCTCCGCAGGATCGACATTTGCCGATGCAGCTCCTCCGTATCCCCGTCCAGCAGACTTTTCATCCCTTTCAGGAATACATTGTAGGGCGTCCGTGATCCGGTAAACAGCTCTGCATCCAGCCGAAAATCATAGAAGGAGATGCGGTGATAATTTCTCTCGACGAAGGCACGTCCGGTATCCAGATCACGGATCTGTCCCAGAATGATGCCTGCATGGTTCAGGTCATTGTGGGCTTCATACCATCGGCTGATCGAAGCAAGACGTCTTCTGTCTGCATAGTGGTGGTATTTAGGCTCTTCGGCCCCATGGGCGCCTTCAGAGGCTTTTTCATCTGCCTTCAGCCGGGTATAGATGGCTTCGCGCAGCATATGGATCGCCGCCCAGCGTTCCTGGTATTTTCCGTAATTGATGAGCAGACCCTTTCGTTCCAGATGCCGGATATCCTCGTCCGCGTCCGGGATCTGAAATATATCCGCACAAAACCGGGCATTTATCCACGGGTAGCTCGCCGCAATCTGGAGTATCTGGGCTTCGCCGGCCGGCAGTGTATCCAGGATAGCGCTGTAGATGTAGTCGATCACCTCGCGTCGGTGCAGATAGTCGGAGGCATTCCGTTTGACAAGCTTCTCATCCAGAGAGGCATCCCTGGCCGCCAGGCGCAGGATCATGTCTGTGCAGCCTGGCCATCCGGAGGCCATCTGGTAAAGCTCACGTACCCGCAAGGGACTTCCATAGGCCGCGCTCAGATCTGCCACATCCCTCTGGTCCAGCATCAGGACAGATTGGGGGATCCACTCCATACGCCGTTTCCACAGGAGCCCCAGCAGCGCATCTGTGGGCTCATTGCGGCTGAGCAGGAAGGCACGATCACCTATTCCATCCGGCAGCCGCATCAGGAAATGCAGCAATGCCTTTTGAACAGCCTCCGGCATATTGGAAGGAATATTCTCAAACACTGTCCACAAAGGGCGGTGCTCTTTGCTCCCGGAAGTCGCCAAAACTGCATGGGTATCCGTTTCCCCATCGCCAGATTCGGCCAACGCCAGCCGTTCGTTAAGGATCTTTCCGATCTCTTTTATAAATTTTTCCTGCTCTGCACTTCCCTGTGCGCAGATAAATGCCATACCAAATCTTTTTACCTGTACCTCCGGGTGATTGCCGCACAGGATGTTTACGGCGACCGTTTTTCCGGAAGCCGCCGCACCCTCTATAAAAAGAGAAGGGAATCCCTTGATCCCCTCCTCCAGTACAGCTGTCTTATCGATATAGCAGTTTGTCACAGATGATGGCTTCTCCTGCATGTTCCACCTCAATACGATCTGTTCCCCTTACAGAAACAATGCTCTGTCCGCTTTTGGTATCCTACTCCTGCAGGATTCCTCTCTCCCTCAGCGTGTTCAGAAATTCATTGATGTCCTCTGCGGCAATATCCTCAGGCACATCGTATTCCTCCAGAACACCTTTGAGAATCCGGTCAAAGCTGGTCTCTGACTGGAGCATACGCCAGATATAGGACGCCACTTCATTTACCGTGATCAGCCCTCCAAAGCGGGCAGCGCCCTCCCCCGTGGGGATAATTATATATTCGCCTGCGATCTCCCGCAGAACAAATCCATCCTTAAGTTTCAAGGCTGGTTCCTCTTTTCTCCTGCCGGCTGCGGACGAGACCGCATGCCTGGTAAACGCCAATGCTCTTGCTTCTGCCCACATCACCGCCAGGGCCGATGCAGAACTAATATTATGCTTTCATTATATGAGACAGGAACCATATCGTCAATCCGTCAGGCTCAAAAATCATACTTATATATCTTGTTTCAACACACATATATTGTATATGTATTGTTCTATGTGATTTCACATAAAACTGCCATTTTCTGCCCGTCAGTGAAGCTGTAGCACTCTGTCTCGTCCTTTGCTCTGGATACAGCAGACAGAGGCCCTCCAGCATCCGCAGCTTGCAGTTACGCGGAATAGATTGCTGTCTCTTTCCAAGTCAGGCTTACCGCTCGGCATTCATGAGTGGTCTTCAGTCTTCCTCATCCTCTTCCGCATCCGGCTGCTCTGTGGCTGCTTTTGCAGCCTTTGCCTGCGCCTGTGCCTCGGCTTCTCCGTAGCCATAGCCATAGCCGTAACGCTTGTTCCGGCCATACCCATAGCCATAGCCTCTGCCGTAGCCATAGCCGTAGCTGCCGTAGCCATAGCCATAACCGTA
>DFFG01000052.1:0-21622 GCA_002368795.1 Eubacterium sp. UBA3782 | reverse complement strand
CCATAACCGTAGCCATAGCCATAGCCGTAACCATAGTGAGTAATACCCGACTCCATGCCGTTCAGCACGTAGCCCAGGATCTCGGTCCCGGTATCGGCAAGACTCTCCATGCACCGGGTGATCTGCCCGATCTGGGTGTAATCCTGCCGGATGACCATGATCACGCCGTCCATGAATCTGGCTGCAACGGAAGCATCGGAGACGACGCCTGCCGGAGCGGTATCGATGATGATGAAATCATACTCTCTCTCCAGCACCTCGAGCATACGCTCCATATAGACGCTTCCCAGAAGCTTTGCGCCTGCCTTTTCCGGACGGCTGCCCAGAAGAACCTTTACATGGAAATGGCCGTAATCCTGCAGCAGTGTCCGTGGATCTGCTTCACCCCGCAGCACCTCTGCCGTGCCCTTATCGGGCGTGGCAAAGCCCATGGCCTTTGCTACGGAAGGATTCCTAAGGTCGGCATCGATCAGGACAACCTTTTTGCCCTTGCGGGAGATAGAGATGGCCAGGTTTGCCGCCACTGTCGTCTTTCCTTCGCCGGCCGCCGCACTGGTGACCAGGATCTTTTTTGTTCCCTTTTCCTCCGCCAGCTTCAGCAGCCTGGTTCTGACAGAGCGCATGCTCTCACCCATGGCGGAACCGGTCTCGTTCTGGTCCATCAGGACCAGCGGCTTTCTGCCGCTTCTTCTCTTCTTAAACTGAACTCTTGGGATCTCTCCCAGATCCGGCACACTGGTAAATTCCTTGATATCTGTATCCCTGCGGATGGTCCGCCGGTTTACAGCATAGAAAAACAGGTAGAGCACGCCGAGGAAAAGTCCAAGCAAGGCGCCAAGCTGTGCATTCTTTATAAAGTTTTCGGTATTGATGGGCGTCTGGGGTATTCCGCTCTCATCCATCAGACGAAGCTGCGTATCGCCCAGAATGTATTCCGCCACCACCGGGTAATTCTTGACCACCGACTGAAGGATGTTGTAGGCAAGGTGCGAATCCTCTGCCACCACGTTGATGGTAAAGAGCGCGGTTCCCTCCATGGGCTCCGCCGTGATCGTTGCGGGCAGGGAATTCAAATTCAGGTCCTCCGCCACGATATCCTCCAGCGCGCCGCTGGTCAGGATGTAGGGGAAGGTCTTGGCGATCTGGGTCGCCGTTGCCCGGTTGTAATAATCGCTGCTGTAGGTGCTGGCCTCGGCCGTGCTGACGACAAAGGAAGCATACGCTCTGTACTGCGGCGTGTACCGCAGCCTGGTTACCGCGTAGAATACAGTGGACAGGACGCTCATCAGCACCAGGATCAGCCAGAGGTACTTGCCCAGGCCCTTCCACATATCATCCAGGATGATGGACAGCTTCTGCATGTCCTGATCCTGTTCATACCGGTAAGGCTGTTCGCCGCGGCTGTTTTCACTTGCCATAATGTCCTCCATAACCATAGTAGGCATTGCCGGCATACCCGCCAACGGTGCTTACCGATGAACCGGATGCGTAGTTCAGGATACAGCCCAGCACATGGGCATTGGTCCGGTTCAGTACGTCGATGGTGTCGTTGATATCCTTTGCCAGGATGACATCCTCGCGAATGACCAGCACCGAGGCGTCGGCGTGGTTCGCGATCTCTTCTGTATCGGATACCAGGCCCATGGGCGAGGTATCGATGATGATATAATCCAGCTGCTTGCGCAGGAAATTGATGATCCACTCAAAGATGCCGTTGCCCAGGAACTCATCCGCATTGAAAATGGCTGTCTTGGACAGCACCAGGTAGAGCGCCATGTTTTTGTATTTGCGGATCAGGCGGCCGGTACCGACCTTTCTCTGCAGTACCAGGGCAAGATCCTCCTCATCGGCGACTTCCAGATTGAAATACCGCCACTGGGTGGGCTTTCTCAGGTCGCAGTCGATCAGGGCGACCTTCTTGCCCTCTTCTGCCATGGCGATGGCCAGATTTGCCGCCACCGTGGATTTACCTTCATGCTCGCCCACACTGGTGACCATCAGCACCTTGGCGCCGTGGCGGTCCATACGGCTGCGCACACGGGTCGCCGCCATGCGGGTGGACTCGGCAAAGCGGAAGGAAAGCAGGGGATTGATCAGCAGCAGCTGATTTTTGCTCTTCTTCGTGCTTCTCTTCTTTTCCAGGTAGATGGTGCCCAGATGTCTGGCCGCCACCTTCTTGTTGATATCCTTCTCGTTTTTGATGGTATCCCGCATGTTGGAGAATACGCCTACATAGACCATCGCGAGGATCAGGCCCGCAATAAATACGATGACCAGGTCTCTCGTCTCATTCAGCGGATTTGCCGCTTCCTTTGGCAGGGCCGGATACTGGATCACATCCAGTACGATATTGTCCATCAGATAATCCGATACCTCGCTGTAATTGCGCATGATGGAGCTGATGGAGCGATAGGCCATAAGCGGTGAGGAGTCCGTGACAGAAAGCTCCATCAGGTTTGTTTCCTCGATGACCTGCGCCTTTGTGGTGGATGTGAAGGCAGGAATGCCCAGTTCCTCTGCCACGGATTTCTTCAGCACGGAGCTGTTCAGGATCTCGCCGAACAGGCTGGCTGCACTGGATGCCCGGGAAAGGTTGCTGTACACATCGCCGGTGGTTCCCTTGACGGTGACGACGAAGGTGGATTTTGCGGTGTACTGGGGGCGGTAGGTCAGGTGCAGGTAGACATCGGCAAGCAGCGTAAGGGATACAGCGAACATCAGGATCATGATCCATTCCCGCAGAATATCCTTTACGATACTCATAATGTCGATCTGTTCCAGGACCGGGCCCTGTTTGGATGACTGTTCCATGTGCTTATGCCTCCTCGTCCGTGACGACCACGATCAGCCGTACGGTACCGGTTACTGCGTTTTTACTGACGATCCGGTAAACCACCTCATACACACCGGGGACGGTGCTGTCCACGCCGTTTGCGATCTGCATCTCGCTCTCGTGGATGACCGACTCCTCTGCCTCCTCAGGGTTCGTGCTGAGCATGGTCTGGTAGTTTGCCGAATACAATGCGCCGTCGTCGTATCTGGTGAACTCGGTATTGTTCATGCGGACGGAATCCACATAGGACCAGGGATCGATGGACTCTCCCTTTTTGATGTATGTGATATACTCCGTCAGGTTGATGTCCGGCATAGAATTCAGCTCCGACTGCTCGTACAGGGAAAGGGTCACATCCAGTTTGGATGTATCGCCTGCGCTGTTGGTCACGCTGATCTCCGTGGAATAATCGCCGGCCGCCGTGGAACGGCTGCCCTTGTTCTCGATATCTATGCGGATCTTCTCGTTGATGACCCCATCCAGCATATCAATGGCGCTGATCCCTTCCAGGATGTCCGCATTGCTGGCATTTACGCTGAAGATCAGCGGCTCTTCCATGGCAAACCTGGGCGGACGGTAATCGCTGTAGACAAGGGTCCGTTTTGCCTCTGACACGTTGTTGTTGGAATCCACAACGCCAAGGGTGGCGATCCGCCGGTTGTTGGAGATGAAGTTGCTGATGTACTCCACCACGAGGTTGTCGCTGATGTTTCCGTCCTTCTGGTCATAGGCCGTGACGCCCTCGAGGATGACCTCCTCCGGATCGTTTACGGATATCGTGATCTCCTCCTGCTCCATGCGGATCTCAGGCATGGAATAATCCTGCCTCGAAAATTCGATGAACCGCATGACGCCAAAGGCGGCCACGGATAATATCAGAAGGATGAAGCATAGCAGCCTGGTTCTTCTCATCTTTTTGTAAGTCCTCTTCTGAATTCTGGTTTTGATCAAAGGGTCAAAACGATGATGCTTATATCAGCTGTTTCTATTAAATCTGCGCTAACAGCGGCTGATTCTGTGTATGTGTTATGTATGTGCGGTGTCTATAGTATATAACTGCTCATACTTTAACGTGCGGTCTGATGCATCCTGCATGTGCGGAAGGCATTTACAGCCTGAAGTGCAGCCGCCGCTCCGGACGGATCCCGTGGGGTGGAATAGTTTCGCCCTTCAGGATATGCCGCGGGTTCTCCTCCAACAGGAGCTCTGGCGCCCGGCTTCCATATCGCCGCTCCAGTTCTTCATACCCGTCTCTCAGCCAGGGTGTGCGCGCATTTATCCCATGCGCGTCAGAGGCCACAGCAGTGACCAGACCGTGGTCCAGCAGCAGATCGGCGCAGCCTTTGCACCGGCCGCCAAACCGGCCGAAGATACTGCCCTTGTTGATCTGAATGCGGCAGCCCATCTGGATCCATTCGTAGACCTGGGGCGGATAATCCTGAATGCTGTAATAGCGCTCCACGTGAGCGATCAGCGGGATCACACCGCAGTCCATCATATCTTCGATGCGGTCGTTCATCCACTCGATATCGGCATCGAAGGGAAATTCCACGAGATAGTAATTCTTCCGGTTGAGCCCGTACAGTGCGCCTCGCTGTATTTTTTCCTTTAGATCCAGATCGGCAAAGATCTCCATGCCGGGATAGATCCGCAGGGGAAGATTTTCCGCCTCCAGCGCTTCCTTCAGCCTGCGAAAATCCGCAGCCAGCGATGGAGACGCAAAGTTTTCGAACCTCCCCATCTGGTTGCTGTGCGGCGTGACGATCATGCGGGTGACGCCGCTGCGAAGGGCGATATCCGCCATCGCCAGAGACGTATCCATATCCGGCGAGCCGTCATCCAGCCCCGGCAGGATGTGAATATGAATGTCAAGCATAGCAATCTCTCTATGATACCGTGACGGTCAGCTCTGCAGGATCCGACTGAACACCCGCACCGTTCGTGGCGATAAAGTTCAGTGTGTAGGTACCTGGTGTATAGCTGTCCACCGCACCCTGGATCTGAATGCTGGTCGAGAGGGATGTGCCGTCGGTGTCGATGGCGTAGCTGACATAGGACAGCGGGTTAAATGCCTCGCCGGCATCGATCTGCACAGCCTTCTGGGTCAGCATGACCACGGGTTTTGAAAGCTCCAGAGTGACCTCTGCGCTGGCCTCCGCACTGTCATCGAAGGTATTCTTTACGGTAAAGATATAATACAGGGTTCTGGGCGTCGTGCTGTCTGTGTTGTATTTGACCGTCACCGCGCCGCTGATGTCGTTGCCAAAGCCGTCGTCTGCTGAAATGCTCTGATCTCCGGTCATCAGGGCGAGGATATTATCCTTGGTGGAGTCATCCACCACAGGCATGACCTCCGGGAGCTCGATGGACGGGCCTTCATAGTCGACCAGCTTCAGCCTTCGGCTGGCCTCTGTCCTGCCGCTCTCGGTATCCGCCGTATAGGTGATCGTTTTCTCCGACCGGGAGGAACCCGATACGATACTGGCAAAAATCTTTGCCTCCGACTCCATGCCGGTATCCGAGACGAGCGATACGCCCTCCAGAAGATTCAGGCTGCCCTGGCCGTCGTAGGTGAGAGTCTCCGGATCAAAGTAGAACCGGTAGGCAGCCGGCTCCGCCTCCTCCTCTGCGCTAACGGCAGTTTCCGCAGTACTGCTGCTGCCGACCAGACTCTCCATACCCGGGATGGCTTCATTTCCGCCAGGCTCTCCGTACACGGATTCCTGTGCCTGGCTGCCATGGGAAAACAATCCGGACAGGCCGGGGATATTGTAGTTGAACACGAACAGCAGAACCATGTTGGCAATGGCCAGAAGACTGACCACCCATTTCAGGATCCTTGTCCGCAGATTCGAATTGTCGTTCATTTTGTCACTCCATTTGGCCTCCCGCCGCTTCAGGCAGTGAGCCTCTCTTTATCCGTCCTTGCGGGAGACAGTCGGGACAGGCCCGGCTGTTTCTAAACGTATGCAGTGTTTAAACCTTTTTATAAAACATCTCGACGACCAGATCCAACAGTGCTTCCTCGTCGATATGGAATTCGGCATAGCCGTCTTCACCCTCCACGACCTCGCCGGCCACGGAACGGAAATCCCCTTCGTTGAAGCCATGGCTGGCAAACAGCGAACCGAGATAGGTAACCTCGGAAATGTCGATGCTGGTGACCATATTGTTGGCAAGAAGCCGGTAGAGAGTGATCGGGAAGGTCACGTTCTCCTTGATCTTTTGTCTGGCTGCACCGAGGAAGGACAGGAGCCACTGCTTCTGCCTGGCCATACGGTTGTTGTTGGAATCCAGGGCTTCGATATTTCTTCTTCGCACGTAGGTCTGGGCCTGCTGGCCTTCCAGACGTACGGTCTCCCCGACCTTGCCAAAATCAAACATATCCTCCAGGATCGTGACCTCTACGCCGCCGACCGCATCGTTCAGCACTGCGATCTGGGAATAGTCCAGGGCTGCATAGCCGTTGATGGGCAGGTCGTACATCAGGTAGGACACAGCCTGTGCTGTGTTCAGGCAGCTCTCCATGCCACCGTCGCCATAGCCATAGGACAAACAGAGCTGCATCCGGTCAACACCGGTGTAGTTGCCATTCTCATCATACATCCGGACGTTGGTCATGGCGTCTCGGGAGATATTGATCAGACGGGTCGTGCCGGTGGTCTTGTCGATGGAGACGATGATATCCGTATCTGCCATTCCCAGAGAATTGATCGAGATCTCCGAGATCTCATGGTCGATTCCCATCACAAGGATGTTGATCAGATCACTGTTGTAGCGATACTTTTCTCCCTTGTAGGTGATGGTGCCGTCATCATGGACTTCCCAGTCCTCGATCTCCGGTTTCGGCTCCTCGATGGGTGTCATGACCACGGATTCATTCAGATCCCTGGCGCCCTTTGCCCGCAGGTAAAAGAATGCACCGATCAGAGAAAGCAAAAACAGTATGATCACGATCAGAATGATCAGCAGGATCTTTCCTGCAGACAGGGGCTCTCTTCTTTTGCGGCGGCGCCGTCTCTTCTTTGCCGAACGGTCAGACTTTCCGCCGCTCTCTTCTGCATCGCTATGATGATGGTGATGATGATGGTGGTGATAATGCCGTCTGGCTTCCTCCACCTCTTCTCCCCGCTCGCGGGCTCCGATCTCCTGCTCCAGGAGCTGGTTCATCTCGGCATCCTCGACGACATCGGCTTCATTCAATTGTTGGTCTGTTGTTTTCTTCCGATCATCCATCAGTTTTCTTCTGCTCCGATGTACTCGAGATATTCCTCATTGGATCCACTCCACACCAGCTTTGCGTGCAGCAGATAGCGGTTGTCTGTGGCGTTGCCGACACAAGTCTCCAGGGCAAGGAGCTTGTCATCTGTGGTCACCTCCACATCCTCGCGGCGCTTCAGATCCCAGCTGTGCACCTCTTCCATCTCCTCAAGATACTTTTTGAATTCCTTCTTTTTGGAGAAATCGAAGGCATAGAGCAGGTGACGGTTGTCAAAGGTATAAAAGGTAAAGATCTCATAGGCATAGACCTTATCCTTTGTGTAGACGTAGATATAGGGATGGGCATCGAAATATTCCTGGTCCGCAAACTTCATCAGTCCGGCAAACATGCTGCCGTTGATCATATTATGGCCGTACAGCACAGTGAGAGGATCAGAAAAATCCTTCTTGTTGAGTTTTTCGGAATAGATGCATCCGGCGAAACGCCAGTTGCCGTACATATCGTGATTCAGGTAGAAGCTGTCATCCTCGCCGCCATACTGCGCCACCGGATAGTCGATGGCGGTGTCGGGGATCCGCACCCAGGCATACAGATCCGGGTTGATTTCTTCGAGCTTTGCAAAATCCACCAGATCGCCTGCACCGCTGAAGATCCCATCCGGAAGTCTTGCCGCTTCGCCCTCACGGGTGCCGGTAAACTCCAGACTGTTGATCTCTTCCTCTGTCGCAATACCTTCCGGATCGTAGGAACCGGAAATGGTGTCGGCGTTTTCTTCTTCCTCCTGTTCCTGCTGCATCTGCAGCTGGGCCTGCAAGGCCTCGTACTCCTTCTGGGCCTGCATGTCCTGATAGAGTCTGAAAACAATACCGCCAAGGATGATCACGATACCGATCAGCGAAAGGATCAGGAGCACCATCCAGATGCCCCCGGACTTCTTTTCGTTCTTCTTTCCTGCCATAGGTCAGTGAGTTCCTTTCTCCATGCACGAAAAGGAAGCCCGACGGAGAGCATTCCTCTCTGCAAGCCGCGTTAGTGGAACTATTTTTATCAGTTCCTTATCGTGCATACATAAAAGAAGGGCTGCCCGATTTTCAGGACAACCCCGTACGTTCTTTTCTTGACCGGCGATGGCTCCATGGGAAGCTTCCTGCCGGATCCGCCAGATCAGGCTCTGGCCTTTTTCATCTTGGAAGCGGATACATATGCAACGCCTCCAAGGATCACGATGCCACCAACTGCTGCTGCGGCGTCTGCCATCTCTCCGGTCTTCGGTGCCGGCGGAACATTTTTCTTGGGCGGGTTCTGCTTGCTTGGTCCGGCAAATACCGGGGCAGCTACGCTCATGGTCATCACAAGTGCGGCGACAAGTGCTAATACTCTCTTTTTCATCATTTTCCCCTCCTGTGTATTTTCTTCAGGTGTCCGGAATCTATAGGACTACGACATATGCAGAATAAGTTGCCATCCTGCGATGCCGCTTATTCCAAAACCATTCCCTTGTATTTTACTAAGAATACGTGAAAATTGCAATCCCCTCACGGGAAAATAAATGCCAATTCTCTCATTCTTTTGTATGTATTTTGTATGAATATTTTCCAATCTGCGTTTTTACCGGTTTTGCTTATTCCCTGCTGCTGCTCACCTGCTGCGCAGCGTTTCCGTTCCCAAGGATGGTATACTCGGGTACCATCGCCCGGATCTTCTCGCGGATCCCTGGATCCTCTGCCTTTGCCGCCTGGTACAATTCCATCAGTCTTTCCCTGAAGTTTTCACGGTCCAGCGGCTCCATCTTTGCCACAAAAATCCCGTCCTTTGAGGTGCGGGCCAGGTTTTTCTCGTTGATCAGCAGCTCTTCGTACAGTTTCTCGCCGGGACGCAGTCCGGTAAATTTGATCTCGATATCCTCGTAGGGCTTCAGGCCGGACAGCCGGATCATGTTCTCCGCCAGATCCAGGATCTTTACCGGCTCACCCATATCCAGGATGAACAGTTCGCCGCCTCCGGCCAGCTCGCCGCACTGGAGCACCAGGCTGACCGCCTCTGGAATGGTCATGAAATAACGGATCACGTTGGGATCAGTGACCGTCACCGGTCCTCCTGCTGCGATCTGCCTGCGGAACAGCGGGATCACAGAACCGTTGCTGCCAAGGACATTTCCAAAGCGTACACAGGCAAAGGTGGTTTCTGAATCCTTTGCAAAGCTTTCAATGACCATCTCACAGATACGTTTGGATGCACCCATGACGTTTGTCGGGCGCACGGCCTTGTCCGTGGAGATCAGTACCATCTTTTCTGCATGGTACCGGTCGGCAGCCTCAGCCACCAGCCATGTGCCATAGGAATTGTTTTTGATGGCTTCCCATGGACTGGTCTCCATCAGCGGCACATGCTTGTGCGCAGCTGCATGGAAGATGATCTGGGGATGATACTGCTCGAATACGAAATTAATTCTTTCCTTATCCTGCACAGAGCCGATCAGGGTCTCCAGATCCAGATCCGGGTACTCCCGTTTCAGCTCATTCTGGATATCGTAGGCGTTGTTTTCATAGATATCGAAGATGATCAGCATCTTCGGCGCATGGGCTGCCACCTGACGGCAGATCTCACTGCCGATGGAACCGCCGCCGCCCGTGACCAGGACGACCTTGTCATGGAGGGTGTTGTGCACGCCGGAAAGATCCACCTGCTTCTGCTCACGGCCAAGCAGGTCCTCGATCTCCACCTGCCGGAGCATGGATACACTGACCTCTTCATTGACCAGCTGATAGATGCCGGGCAGGATCAGGATCTTACACTTGGTCTTCTGGCAAAGGCCAAGAAGCCGCTTCTTCTCCTTGCCGGTCAGGGTCGGGATGGCGATCACGATCTCCTGAATGTTGTATTTTTCCGCATTGAAAGGAATCGATTCGGAATTTCCCACGATCCGTACGCCCTGCAGATAGGAGCCGATCTTTTTCGGATCATCGTCGATGATGCAGGGGATCTTACGGTTCATATGCTTGCTGTTCTTCATCTCGCGGATGATGTTATATCCTGCCGCACCTGCCCCGATGATCATCGTAGAGACGGGGGCAACTGCATGGGCAATCTCCCGGTTATGCTTGGATACACGGATCGCCCGGTATGAAAACCGCAGCAATACGCTGCCGGCCAGCAGCAGAACGAAAAACAGAAATGGAAAGCTCCGCGGGATATAGGCGCCCATCATGTACATGATAGCTGCCTGCAGGACTGTGGTAATGGCTACAGCCAGCATGTTATTGCGCAGTTCCAGACTGCTGGCAAAACGCCAGAGGCTGGTGTACAAATGGAAACCGGAGAAAACGATCAGATTGATAATGATGGTGATAGGCATAAACCGCCGTATGGTATCCAGAAACAGCGGATCGACAGCCGAAAGCTGCATGTCAAACCGGACCAGCAATGCCAAAAGCATACTAAGGCCCACAAGGACAGCATCGCAGATGATCAGCAGTCCGGCTCTTATGACCAATGTTCTGTTGTGAATATTGAAAATATCATCCATGATCAAACCTGTCTGGACAGCAACGACATTAATGAGCGTTCCTGCATAGTTTCTGCGGATACGGAAGAAGACAAAAAGCAATCAAAATGCATGTATACCTGTACCCAAATACAATAGCAATTATAATATATTATTGTATATACAAACAGGTATTTTATACAGCAGTAATATATTTTACCTGTTTTTTTCCTTAGGGTCAACCGATTTATCTCTATTCTACCAGAGTTTTTTGTATTTATGTAACTTTCTCTCTTAAGTTTTCTGGTTCCGGCAAGTGATCCATGCTCTGCCGCTCCTTTTCCAACGGCAGCCGGTATAAAATCAGAAGTCCATGGCCATCCGGCTGGATTCTTCCTCGGAAAGCTCAGTGACATGCGTCTTCATGACCCGGTATACCCGTTTGCACATATTGAGCACGCTGGGCCGATGGGTCGTCACGATGCAGGTCTTGTTCGGGCGCTGCTGCACGATATTTCGCAGCACCTGCCGCTCTGTGGAAACGTCGAGGGCGCTGGTGGCCTCATCCAGAAGAAGGATGGGCGCATCCCGCAGTACCGCTCTGGCGATAGCGATCCGCTGGGCCTGGCCCTCAGACAGGCCTCTGCCCCGCTCTCTGACCACGGAATTGATACCTTCCGGCTTTTCCTTTACAAAATCCCAGGCGCAGGCGATCTTCAGTGCTTCGATGATCTCCTCGTCTGTTGCCTCCTCCTTTGCAAGGCGCATGTTGTCGGCTATAGTGCCCGACAGCATCGTATTTCCCTGCGGTACATAAGCAAACAGGTGCCTCGTCTCGGCATTTGCCTCGATCTGTTCTCCATTTGACGCGCCGATGGTGACCTTTCCCCCATCGGGATGGACCAGTCCCAGGATCAGTCGGATCATGGTGGTCTTGCCCTCTCCGGAGGGACCGACCAGGGCTACGATCTCACCTGGCCGTGCGACAAAGGAAGAATTGGTGATCACACGGGAATCTTCCAGATAGGCAAAGTTTACATCATCCAGTTCGACGGTATATCCATCGTCCATATATGCATCGATCTCACTGCTGCCGGGGATATGGACCTCCCGCGGCAGATCCACCAGCTCGCGGATCCGGTGGGCGGATACAGAACTGTTCAGAAAGTTCGGGATGATGCCGACCACATTCCGGAAAGCACTGGAAAGCTTGGAACGCTGTCCCAGGAACAATGTCATGGTGCCATAGGTGATGGCATTCATCCACAGCAGATACAGACAATACAGGAAGGCAAGCATCTGCACGAACAGGCCGATGATGGACAGCAGCACATTCGTCTTGATCTGAAACATGTTATAGGTCAGCTGCAACTCGCGGAACCTGCCCTGCCATTCCCGCATCTTTCTGCTGTAGATATCCGCAATGCCAAACGATTTGATCGTATCAAAATTGTAGAAGGTCTCCGCCTCAAAGGTCATCATATCGCTGCTCATCCGGCGGACCTGCTTGCCGTACTCCCTCTGTTTTTTCACCACATAGTGGGACATCAGGATCATAAACGGCGCACTGCCAAGTGCGATAAACGCCATGACATGATCGTAATTCCAGATGACAGCAAAGGTGGCAATGAACTGATAAACAGCGATCACGATGGTCGGAAGCCAGCTGATCGCATTGCCGGATACCGTCCCGATATCGCTGTTGAAGCGGTTCAGGATATCGCCGTTGGAATACCGGCTGATCTCCAGCCAGTCGGCATCGATGATCTTGTCAAAGATATCCGCCTGGATATCGTTGTTGATCCGGATGCTCAGCTTGAGCGTGATCCGGCTGATCACATTGCCAAAGACCATGCTGAACACCGAACTGCTGATCATAATCGTCAACAGCAGGGCGAGACGCTCGGTCTGCCTGCCAGTAATGATATCGATGGCATATTTGCTGGCGATGCTGCTGACCAGACCCAGAGAAGTGCTGAGAATGCCCAGAAAGGTATAGAAAATGATGGCGCCCTTGTATCTGGCACTGTAGGAAAAGATCCATTTCCAGTCGTCAATGATCTCACCAAAGGTACCGTCACGCCATCGGTTCAGCAGGGTATTTATGGAATTAAAGGATGTCTGAAACCCGGGATCAGAACCCTGGGTGTTTTCATTATCAACAGGATCAAAATCAGCCATGTATACTCCCCTTCTTACTGGCCTTAATGCTTTACGTGTTAATGTTACTACATCTCTGTTTTTTTCTCAACCGCCACAATTGGTGACATTGTATACATTGTATAGTTAAATAAAATTGGCGGCAGGTCTTTTAGGGGATGACCTGCCGCCATGGGATAGGGTGAATTAAGGATATAGACTCCCGCAAGGGTGTACGGGAGCAGATATAATATAAGAACCAGGGATCAGTCCTTATATTCGGTGGAATAATAGGGAATGCACAGCGTCTGGCCTCTGGTCAGGCGGTCTCCCTTCAAATGATTGATGGATGCTACCTCGCTCATATACTCGTCGATGGACCGGTACTCTTCGGTCATATGCTCCTCTGCAATGGTCCAGAGCGTGTCGCCGGCATCCACGGTCACGCTGGTATAGTATTTATAAGAAGGCTTGTCCATCTTGTGTGCCTCAGTCTTTGTGGCTGTCATGAACAATGCAAAGAAGCAGGCGGCTACGATCAGCAGGAGCACAAGGATCATGCTCTTGAGCCTGGCCTCCCTGCGTCTGTAGCTGCAAAGACGCCGCCGGGCGTTTCTGCGCATCCTGCGCGCATGCTCCTCTTCTTCCATGCGGCCTGAACTTCTCCTGAAGCTGGCGTTCTCCCTCTCATAACCGGTATAGCTATCATATTCTGTATTGAAGCAAGCTGCTGCTGTCATCGTAAATACCCCCCTGTGAATAAAGCAATATTCCTTGTTCTCGAACGACTCTGCATCCCCAGCTGATCTGGCGGGATGCGCCTGCGGTGTTCTCCCCTCACCGCCTGTAATCATTCTAGCAAATCATGTGTACATTTTTTTGCACATCGCTGTGTGTATAATGGATCCTCCGTTTGGAATGTCTGTTCGGAACATCCGTTCGTATATTGCAATTATATTACGCTGATATTACGATGTCAATGGTTTTCCGTACGTTTGTTCGGAATATTTGTTCGGAATTTCGTGTTGCATTTTTCCATAAAGCAGTGTATACTTGGAGCCAGGAAATTATGTAGACATCGGCATATGCATATTCTTTTATGCAGATCCGCCGTTTTTTGCGTGCAGGCCGTAATGGCTTGCCGTGAAGGAGGTATATATGGCAGGCAGAACGAAAGGACCCATCAGCAAGAAACAGCAGGAGATCCTTGATTATATGAAGAGTGAGATCCTCACCCGCGGCTTCCCGCCGTCAGTCCGTGAGATCTGCGAGGCAGTCAAGCTTAAATCCACCTCTTCCGTACATGCTCACCTGGAGGCACTGGAGAAGAACGGCTACATCCGCAAGGATGCGACCAAGCCGCGTGCGATCGAGATCATCGATGACGACTTTCTCAATACCCGGATCCGTCATATGATCCCTGAGCTGGAGACCGCAGCCTCCACAGAGTATGCAAATGTCCCGGTCATCGGCAATGTAGCCGCCGGCCAGCCTCTTCTGGCAGTCGAACAGATCGAGACCTACTTCCCTGTTCCGGTCAGCAAGCTTCCCAATGCCCAGACCTTTATGCTGAAGGTCAAGGGGGAAAGCATGGTCAATGCCGGCATTCTGGATGGGGATTATGTCCTGGTTCGTCAGACCCAGGTAGCCGCAAACGGTGATATCGTCGTGGCGTTGGTCGATGATTCTGCTACCGTCAAGACGCTCTATCATGAGAAGGATCATGTCCGTCTCCAGCCGGAGAACGATCACATGCAGCCCATCATCGTACGTCCTGGTGACAGCTTCCAGATCCTGGGCGAGGTCATCGGCGTGATGCGCTTCTTCCTATAGAGAAACGGCGGAATATCGCTCCGCTATCTTTTCCTTTTGGATAATAAAAATCGACAACAAAAGATCGGACATGGGCAGCTTGACTGCTCCATGTCCGATCTTTTTTCTCATTTGTTCTTTTGTTTGTTAGTCTTTATCCGACTCAATCTACCTGTTCAAAGGTATAATCCGGATTGATCGCCTGGATGTAATCTTCCATCTCTGCAGCCGTGCGGAAGCCTTCAAAGTCTCCCACCTTTTCTACCGTTATCACGTTTGATGTCGTGTTGTAGTTGTCCAGATCCACCTTGCAGGTGCCATCGGGCTCGATCACGATATCCATAAACTGGGCATACGTCAGGAAGGAGAAGGTAACCGTCTCATCCTTGGCTTTCTTGTCCTTCTTGTTCGCCTTTATGGTGTAGGATCCGTGACAGCGGTAGGCGATGTACAGCTTATTTTTTACATCTCCCTCATAATTGCTCAGCAGATAGGTGCTGGCATATTCGACGGAGCGCAGCTTTGTGTTGTTGTATTTCGTGATCCTGGACGCCTCGGAGTTGGCGATCTTCCGCATCTCTTTCAGAATATCCTCAGGAATCTCTTTATAGGATTCCAGATATTTCGGAAGTTTCTCCGCTTTGTAGGTCTTCTTCAGCTCCTTCGGATAGCAGCCGTATTTGCGGATGAAGGCCTCGTCAAAGCCGTTATTCTCCTTCTCTCCTTCCGTATGGATCTCAAGCGTTACCGTATCATCATTGGCGAGTTTTTCTGTCTTGTCCGCCTTATACTCCACGGCCTCCCTTGCTTCATCGGAAAGCTCAAAGGCAAAGGTCGCCAGCGGGGATATTCCATCGAATTTCGGAGTTACGCAGGCAAAGGCATCAAAGATCTCTACCTCCGGAAGTCCGGATACCGTATACTGCTTCGTCGTGGATTGGGGAATCCTGCCGTATTCGTTGCAGTAATCCTTAAAGCTGCTGCCGAATGTTGATACGGCCGTCACGGTCACCACATCACCGTTCTGCAGGTAAATACCCGCATTATCGGAGAAGCTGATGTGATCGGCTCCATTCTTCGTATCGGTAAGTGCTGCCGTTCCGTATCCGTTGTAGCCGTCAAAGGCCAGCTCGACATTGGCAAATGCATCAAAGGTCTGGGCAATGGGCAGGTCCGCTACCACGCACTCCATCTCTGTGCCCGTCAGCTGGATCCTGTATTTTCTCAGCTCACTGTTGTCGTAGTCATAGGTTACATGCACCACGTCGCCGTTTGTCAGATCCGTGGTCGTATCGATATGAATGGTAACGGCCGATGTCACTGCATCGATCACTGCCGTATCTTCCTGATACTTTTCCCGTTCATACTCGTCTTCCGGCAGTTCTTTTGCGCCCCGGACATAATCCATGCTGATCACATTCTTGTCCTTCAGACACTTGATCACCGCATCAGAAAAGGCCGTCCGGTCGAAATCATTTTTGACATAACCGAAGGTATCATAGCCGGTGAACTTCACATCCGTGTAATCCGTCAGATCAAGCTTTGCCGGTACATGCTTTATGCCAAAGAACAGATAAACCGCGGCAGCGATGGCCAGAACTGCCAGAAGGATCATAACGCGCGGGAAATGTCTTAAGACAGGCGGAAGCTCTCTGTCTGGCCCTGCAGCGTCCGATTCATTCTCTCTCTCTTCATCGTCTGCAAAGAAGTTGTTTACGGCTTCCTCAAACTGTTTGTCTTCTTCTCTGGCAGAATCAGCACCACTCTCCCATGTCACAAAGGACTCTTTTTTGTAGGGAGAATCAGAATACAAATCATCGCCCGGATCATGGTTTTCATCATATATCTGGCCTTCCGGTTCTGCAGATGCTGCATCCGATGCAGGACTATTGTTCAGCTCCATGTAAGTCTCGGAAGGTTCCACATAATCTGGCACGACGCTTTCGGTCACATCAGATATGGGAATATCCTTTTCCTCCGGATTCTCTGTGAATCCATCTGCCAGACCTGTCTTTTTTTCTTCCATTCGCCGTACCTCCTTTCTGCTAACCCCCATGCGAAACAACACTTCTTTGATTCTTTTATCCTTACAAAACGCAGAATAGCCCGAGAGGTTCTATAAACTCTGCGGGCTATCCTGAATTATGCTTAAGCTTCTTTTTTGTAGCTTACATTGAAGCCATCATAGGTTTTCTGATACCCCGGAATATCTTCACTGTAAATCGAGTATTCCTTATCTGCATCTACACCTGCAAAGGAATAGGTATAACCATCCTGCACAGGTACGGTGATCTTCCTGACCGCCTTCCCATCTGCAACAAGGAGAATACTGATCTCCGCAGGATGCTCGGATTCACTTTCACCGGTCCATGACAAGGTGCCTGTAATGCTCTTCTCTTCCCTCTGCTCGTCCTTTGCCTCCAGACGGAAGACGTGTACCCACGGAACCCCGTCCAGCGTTCCGACAATGACCTCATGGCCGCTCTGGTCTCCTGCGCCATAATCTGCCAGTGACTTTCTGGCGTCCTGGGCATATACAAATCTGCCGCCGTTTACATACACGGCATTCTCGCCATTTGCGCCGATCAGGATATCGCCCGTGCGAAGCGCAGAACTGTTCGATTTTTCTTCGGATGCACCTGCATTTGGGACTGCCGAGATAACCTTATCTGTCACCTCAGCAAAACCGTGTCGGAGCAGGATCTCCGGTTCTTCCTCTACGCCAAAATACTCCGTCCTGTCCTCTCCTTCCAGATAACCGCAGGAAGCAAGTGCATAGTAGACAAAGGAGCTTTCATTTACATCAGGATCATTCCGGCCGAACAAGGCATAGCCATGCACATCATCATAGGCATGCTCTACCATCCAGGCCGTATAATCGTTCAGGGGTTCATCCTTCTTCTCACAGCGATACACTTTGTAGGCCGTCTCGATCGGGACATCTCTGATGGCGACAGCATCTTCAGTATCCTCTACATTGACAATACAGCCGTCACCTACAAAAATTGCAAGAACGGAATCGCCGATCAGGATATCGCCGGCACGCATCTGCATATAATCTGTCTCAGCCTCGGGAACCTCCACAAAGCCATGTCTGGTGATGGTCGGGACAATGGACTCCCGGTCAAAGGGACAGTCCTCCTTCTCACCGACCAGATAGCCGTTATTCTGAAGAGCAAGATAGATCAGGCTGGCATCATTTACATTCTTTGTCCCCTTGTAATAGAGATCAGAATAGCCATGCCCTTCTTCTTCGGCAAACTCGCGCAGCCAGACAACATAATCCGTCTCCTTTGCCTCCTGCTTTTCATTATACGCAGCAAGATCCTCTTCGGTCATCTCCTCCAGATAGCTCATGGTCAGTCCGACATAGTACTGACAGCCATAATTGTAGATCCAGCCAAAACCCAAACTGTTGGGGAAGGGAATCTTTTCTCCGCCGGAAGCATCGTAGGCATACATATCAGACAGGCTCTGGGTATAGATACCGCCGGCAGAACCAACATAAAAGCAGAAATTGGTTCCGTAGTTATAGCCCTGCACAGCCGAATTGATATCTGCGCCTGCCTTTTTTGCATCATCAAGACACAGTGCGAAAATCCTGCATCCTTCCTTGACGGAGTCGTAAGGATCTTCTCCCTTGCAGCCCATGACATCCATGGTCGTGCCGCCGGATTCATTGTTCATGATTGCCATCGCATAGGGAACATATTCCGAAATATTGTTTTCGGCACAGTACCGTTCCACCCATGGCAGGTATCTGGTCACAGATTCCGGCAGATTGACATTCTTCGGATGAACAAAGGTCTGGATGTAGGGAAGATATCCGCCGCCCTGGGTAAACAGCTCCTCATCGGACAGGGATGTGGAAGATGCAGCAGAATCACTGGAAGAAGCCGATGTACTCTGGCTGCTGTCCGTCGAAGTACTGCTGGTCGCAGATGTTGCAGCAGAACTATCCTGGGATGCAGTACCCGCATCTCCTGTATTTGCAGACGTTCCGGAAGAAGCATCATCTGTTGATGAGCCGCCGGATACTGCAGGATCAGCTGCAGTACTTCCGCTGGAAGAAGAATCATCTCCAGAAGGAGCAGCCGCAGAAGAAGAAACGGTACCAGTTTCCGTACCCGTCTCCGAACCTGTAGTCCCGGTGCTGTCCGCACCAGTACCAGCGGTATCCGTTGTTCCGCTCTCCACGGTACTGCCAAGCTCCTCTGCCGCAAAGGCCGCAGAAGGATTGCCCATCAAAAGAGCTGCTGTAGTTATTAATGTAAGTAAAGCATATTTTCTCATAATAACCCCTTTATACTACGGTCATTATAACATGCAAAGATATATTTGTCACCTTTTCGTAATAAATAAGGCTTCTCCCTCCACTTTGCGCTATATTTCTGCAACAATTTGGGCGAGAATAACCATTTATTTGGTTTTGTTATTCTGCAGAAGGCATACTCCTTACATCGTCAATATTGGAATTTTCATTTTGGTTATTTCGATGTGTACACATCTGCATTGTCCGATTTTTCCTTATTGTAGATGTGTACTTCCATTTTTGTTTGTGAAAAAACGAAGCAGGCCGCTTGTGCGTCCTGCCTCGTGTGTTAGTACTTATGTTTTGATTTTCAGCCAGATTTAAATTCCACTGGTTTGTCTAATATTTGTACGGAATTGATCTCTTGATTACTCTCTTATCTCCTACCGGAGCAGCCATATGAAGCAATCATTCGAAGCATTCATTTGGATCAATTCTTGTTTTTGCTCTTTTACTCAAGGCTGTCCGGGTCGATCTGCTGTCCGTCTCTCCAGATCCTTTCGAGATCGTAGAACAGGCGGTTTTCCTGATCGAACAGATGGAGCACGATGTCGCCGTAGTCCATCAGGATCCAGTTGGCATTCTGGTAGCCTTCGGTGTTTTTTGCGAATACCTGGATCTTTGCCAGTTCTTCGCCGACCGCATCAGCCATTGCCTGAACCTGGTTGCGGTTGCTGCCGCTGGCGATGATGAAGTAGTCGGCAAGTGTGGAGATGTGGCTGATATCGATGACGCGGATATCAGATCCCTGTTTGTCCTCCAGTGCTTTGATCGCCAGTTTTGCCATTTCTTTGGAATCTGCCATTCCTATTTCCTCCTTCCTGATCATTGTGGATCGCATGAGCGATGTCTGATCAGCTGCCTTTATTCTATCATGGATAGCGGCTGATGGGAATGCATTTTTCTGATTTTATGTATTCTATATTTGAACTAATGAAATTTTTATAAATTTTCCTGCATTTTTCTGAATTCATCAGGAATAGTTTCGTGTTCTATCACTTATTTCTATTCCTGCTCTGCTTTTTCATAAGCGAGGTTTTTGTAGTATTCGTAGGCGCCAAGGGTCGTCTGATCCATGGCTTTTGGGTTTGCGCTCAGGTACGCTACGGTATCGCGCAGGATCATGTACATAGCCTGGTCGATATCCTCAAATGCCATCTGGCGAATGGACGCAAGGTTTGGCGCTTTGTCCCGGTTTGGCTCGATGTAATCTGAGATGAAGACGATCTTTTCCAGCAGGCTCATGCGGGGACAGCCTGTGGTGTGCCAGCGGATCGCGCTGAGGATCTCCACGTCGGTGACGTTATATTTCTTTTTTGCCAGATGGGCGCCCAGCTTTGCGTGCAGCAGCACCGGATGCTCGATCTCGAATTCTGTCGCATCGATATGTTCATTTTTGCACATCCGCACCTTTTCGGCATTGGGGATGCATTTTGCGCAGTCATGCAGAAGTCCGGCAAGGCGAGCCCTGTTGATATCTTCGCCATGCACCATGGCAAGCGCGCAGGCAGTATAGGTTACGCCCAGCGTATGCCGGTAACGATTGGCAGTCAGGTCCTTTTGAAGCTTGCCTTCGATGACCTCCCAGTCGATCTTCTTATCTTTTATGCTCTCTTCTTTTTTGCTCATACTGTCTGTTTATTCCTCTTCGCCCAGATAGATCCCGTTTTCCGTGATGTAGTCCAGGATCACATCCTGTATGTAGTAGCGGGGGGATATGCCATTCCGAACCATGGCACGGATGTTTTTTGACGAAATATCAAGGTTTGGCGTGTCCAGACGCAGAAATTCTGTGTGGAACCGCTCGCTCTGCTGTTCCAGCAGCTCTTCAAACCGGACCGGATCCATCTGATTGCGTGTCGCGACTACAATATTGGCCGCATCTGCGATACGCTGCGGTTCCTTCCATTCATGAAAATCAGCCAGCGAATCAGCGCCCATGATAAAGTAGAAGTCTGTATCCGGATACTGTGCCCGCAGTCTCTCAAGAGTGCGGTAGGTATAGCTGTAGCCATCCGCATTCATCTCTACCAGTGAGAGGGCAAAGTGAGGATTGGATGCGATGGCGCGTTTGACCATCTCTACCCTCTGCTCGTCAGTAGCTCTGCCCTTCCGGTTCTGCTTGTGGGGCGGATTTCCCGCAGGCATATAAAAGACCTTATCCAGGCCAAACTGATGATGTGCCCGCTCCCCGAGAACCAGATGGCCTATATGAATCGGATCGAAGGTGCCGCCCATGATGCCTGCCTTGAATCTCTTCTTTGTCTGCTCCATATCTGATCTCCCGGCTGTCTGCCTGCGCTGCCGACTATGAATTTATCTTCATATTCGGCTTACTGTCTGCTTTGCCGTTGATACGTTTTACACACAGCTGTCTGCTGACTATCCTATATTTTGATCTGTCTGGCGTTTTCTGCGTTTAGTCCTGATTCTTTTTTGCCTTTGGAAGCTCGATCTTCCGCTTGTCATCCTTGCCCTGGCGATACAGGACGATCTTCTTTCCGATGATCTGGATCAGCTGGGAACTGGTACGCTCTGCGAGGGTGACGGCCAGCTCCTTTGGATCATCGAAGCAGTTCTGAAGGATGCCGACCTTGACCAGCTCTCTGGCTGCCAGTGCCTCATCTACTGCCTTTGTCAGCTCGGGGGTGATCCCACTCTTGCCGATATGAATGATTGCCTGCTCTTTCTGAGCCAGGCTCATTAAATATGCTCTCTGTTTGCTTGTCATAAGCTGATCTGTTCTCCTGTCTGCTTATAATATGATAATCACAAAACGTCTATCTACAAATTACTTAGTGTTTGGTCAACAACTCCTTT
>DFFG01000065.1 GCA_002368795.1 Eubacterium sp. UBA3782 | reverse complement strand
CTAGCCTGTCACGCTAGAGGTCGACGGTTCGAGCCCGTTCCGGGTCGCCAGATTTGCTGCTATAGCTCAGAAGGTAGAGCGCATCCTTGGTAAGGATGAGGTCCCCAGTTCGAATCTGGGTAGCAGCTCCAGAAAAACGCCTGATTTTGAATGAAATCGGGCGTTTTTCTTTTGCAAAAGTTCCTTTAAATGATCTGAAAAATGGCGATTTCCTACGTTTTCCTACAAGCCCCAGGGCCTCAGTTTAACCTGCTTTTCGCCCCTCCGGCGATGGCCAGTATGAGGTCGGCCAGCTCCGGGGATTCTTTGAGCAGATGCAGGATCTGCTCTTTTTTTGCGTCCGCAGCCGAATTTTCGGCTGCATCCCCTTTCACGCCGCTGAAGAAGGTATCCTCCATCAGGCCTGCCATCCGTTTTCGGTTCTCCACAAAGGTGTGGCTGTAAACCTGGGTCACCATGGACGCCTGCGCATGGCCGGTATCCCCCTGCACCGCCTTGATATCTCCGCCGCTGACCTGCAGCTTCATGGAGGTGCTCAGGTGGCGGAGGGAGTGAAACACGACTTCCGGCAGGCCGTTTGAGACGATGAGCTCCTTGAAAGCTCTGTCGATCACTCTTCCTTCGGTCGGCCGCCCATCGTCCAATGCGATGACCATCCCGTAGTCCGAATAGAGACCATGCATCAATTCCTTCCGCTTTTCCTGCATAGCACGCTGCGCCTGCAGCGCGACGGCCACGGAATTGGGGATATAAACAGTGCGGATGCTGGACTCGGTTTTCGGGATTTTCAGGACAAGCGAGGTGTTGCTGCACTCCTTCACGTCCGGGAACTTGAAATACACATTGCCCCGGTTCATCTTCTCCAGATCCTCCAGGGAATTTTTGTAACAGCGCTTGAGCTCCTGCTTGACTTCCAGCGTGGAGCTGTTGTCCTCCAGGGACTTTTCGTCGATGTGGACGTGCTTCCACTGCAGACCGAGAATCTCGCCCAGGCGCAGGCTGCAGCCTATGGCCAGCAGGATGCAGGTCTTCAGATTCGGGTCTGTGCAGAGGTTGATGGCCATCAGCGCCTGCTCCGGTGTCCAGACCTCCCGCCGTTTGGCCGGCATTCTGGGGAGACTGACATTCACGGCGGGGTTGATCTGGATATAGCCCCAGCGGACGGCCTGATTCAGCGCCGATCGGATGAGGCAGTGGCATTTTACAATGACGGGATACGAGATTTTTTTCTCGACGTCCTTATGCCCTGCCATAGCCTTTGCCTGGGTATTGAGCATGTTCTTATAGCATTCGTCCAGAAACCTGGGGGTGATGTCCCTGACCAGAATATTGCCGACGGCGGGCTTGATATAGTCCTCGATCCGGTGCTTTGTGAGCGAATAATAGCTGTCGCCCCAGTGCGTCAGGCCATAGGTCTGCACATACTCGTCCAGCAGATCGCTCATGGTGATGGGAATGACCTTCTGCGCCGATGCCGGAGGCATCAGATTGTGGTTTTTCCTCGCGATCTCGATCTGGGCGCAGCGCAGTCTTGCCTCTACCTCGGTGTCAAAACGTTCATAGAAAGCCTTGGGATAGCCGGGTACGCGATATTGTACCTCCCATTTGTTGCCTTTTTTACGTGGATTCATATATACTCCTTTTCACAGTGCCTTCATTCTTATTGCCCAGACAACCGATCAGGAGTATCTGCTCAATAAGATTATACCTTTTTTCGCGCATTTTCGCAACAGAAACCGAACATTTTACGGATTCTTCCTTCGTTCCTCCGCCTCATCCCATAAAATGATGAGGTCGTGCGAAAAACCGCAAATTATAATGCAAAAAAGCGCCCGATTTCGCAGGAAACCGGGCGCTTTCGTGTTCGTTACGTCATATTGCTATTTTTCGTTTCCTACATTTCCGCGCAAAATGTCGCAAAAGGGAGAAGCTCACCGGTCCTCGGATGAATGCCTGAGCCGGCGCAGAGGAAGTACATCGCCTCGATAAATGCGGATCTGCTTGCCGACCTTTATTGAGGGGACGGCACCGCTGCGGACATATTCATAGGCCTTGTTCCGACTGATGCGGAGCAGCTTTCCAAGTTCCGGGACGGTCATCATGACCGGGATGTCTCCCAGCTCAGAGTCCTGGATCTGTGCCTCTCTTTGCTGACGTACCAACTCATTATAAAGTTTGCTCATTGACCGTCCTCCTTCCCTTCATCCAGCTTTCCGCGCACGGAAGCCAGATAAATATTGGTTACGTCCGCCCGCTCATGCCCCAGCAGCCGGGACACTTCAAAGTGGGCATCCAGAGCACTCATGCCGTCGCCCAGCAGATTCATATATGTATCCGAGGCATAGCTGTGGCGCAGGCCGTGGAAGGTCAACGGCCGATCGTCTCCGGGGTCCTGGATCATTGCGCGCTCCCTGCGGAGAAAGCCCTGAAGCTCCTTGATCGCCCGGTCGGTCGGCTTGTCGTCCGGTACCAGCAGCTTGTGGCCGCGTTCGGTCTGGTCAAGAAGCGTTTCCAGGATGGGGCGTATATGCTCCGGGATCGGGACCGACCGGATCTTTCCGCCCTTGCCTTTCACGGTGATCATATTCTCCCGCAGCGCCTTTTCGGCCGTTGCCGTATCGATCCGAAAACACTCGTGAATGCGCAGCCCCGCATACCGGGCCAGATACAGCGCGAGGATATAGTCGTAGCGTCTCTCCGCCTGTGCCGCTGCCAGAGCGCGGTTGAACTCGGGGACCGTCCATGCGCGGTCAGCCTCCGCAAAGAGGCGCTGCTCCAGCTCGATCCCCAGCTCCGCGTTCGTCGGCAGACGGTATTTCGGGTCTGACATCTTGTCGTGGAAAAAGCGGATGGCAGAGAGATCGGTTTTGATGGTGCTGGCTGATTTCCCGTGCTCCTGCATGTAAAGCACATAGGCCACCAGATGCTTGCCGCTGATGTTCTCGATCTTCTGAAGCTGATAGTGATCGGCAAGAAAGGCGCAGAATCGTTTGAACGCCTCGTAGTAGCGGTCCTTTGT
>DFFG01000091.1 GCA_002368795.1 Eubacterium sp. UBA3782 | reverse complement strand
AGGATGCCGCGCTGGAGCGGCGCTTCCAGCCGGTCAACGTCGAGGAGCCGTCGGATGCCCAGACACTGGAGATCCTGCGGGGACTTCGGCCATATTATGAAAAACATCATCAGGTCACGATCGGCGACGATGCGCTGGAGGCTGCTGTCCGCCTGTCCGACCGTTACATCAATGACCGCTTCCAGCCGGACAAAGCGATCGATCTGATCGATGAGGCGGCTTCCCGGGCCCAGCTGGGGGATTTTGCTGCCCTTACGGCCCGTCAGGAGAAGATCAACGCCGCGGAAAAAGCCCTGAAGAACCTTCTGGATCAGAAGGAGGCGGCGATCGAAAACGGGGATTTTGCCCTTGCTTCTGATCTGCAGAAAGAGCAGGAAAAGAAGGAAAGGGAACTGGAGCAGCAGCGGACAAAAGGCGGAAAAAATCAGAAGGCCCGTATTGTCGGGGAGCGGGACATCGAGCGGACCGTAGCCATCTGGACACGGATCCCGGTGGAGCGGATCGCGGAATCCGAATCCAAACGGCTGGCAAAGCTGGAGACGATCCTTCACAAGAGGGTCGTCGGGCAGGATGAGGCAGTAACGGCAGTGGCGAAGGCTGTGCGCAGAGGACGCGTGGGCCTGAAGGATCCCGGCCGCCCTATCGGTTCGTTCCTGTTTCTGGGCCCGACCGGCGTGGGCAAGACCGAGCTGTCCAAAGCCCTGGCAGAAGCGGTTTTTGGCACGGAAGATGCCATGATCCGGATCGATATGTCCGAATATATGGAAAAACACAGTGTCTCGAAGCTGATCGGCTCGCCGCCGGGATATGTGGGCTATGAGGAGGGAGGCCAGCTGTCCGAGAAGGTGCGCCGCAATCCCTACAGTGTGCTTCTGTTCGATGAGATCGAAAAGGCCCATCCGGATGTATTTAATATCCTGCTGCAGGTGCTGGATGACGGTCATATCACGGACGCTCAGGGGCGCAGAGTAAGCTTTAAAGAGACCATCATCATCATGACATCCAATGCAGGGGCAAACCGGATCCTTCAGCCAAAGAAGCTGGGCTTCCTGTCGGATGATGATGAAAAACAGAATTATGAGCGTATGAAGGGACAGGTCATGGAAGAGGTGCGAAAGGTATTCCGTCCGGAATTCCTCAACCGGATCGATGAGATCCAGGTATTCCATGCCCTGAACCGGGAAAATATGAAGAGTATCGTCGGCATCATCCTGGCGGATCTGAAAAAACGCTGCAAAGAGCAGATGCAGATCCGGCTGGAGGTGTCTGCCCAGGCACGTGCATGGCTGATCGACAAGAGCTTTGACAGCAAGTATGGTGCCAGACCGCTCAAGCGGGCAGTGCAGACAAACGTCGAGGATCCGCTGGCAGAAAAGCTGCTCTCCGGCGAGGTGCAGCGAAACAGCACGGTCAGGGTCGGGTGCACAAAGGATGGACTGAGCTTCCGGTGTGTACCGGATAAAGAGCCGAAAATAGATTAAGCAAGGGTACGCCGGCGGAATAATACGGGGGTATGGTAATGGCAAAGGATGCGAAGAAAAGTATTTTTTTCTGTCAGAACTGCGGATATGAATCGGCAAAATGGATGGGCCAGTGCCCCGCATGCCGCCAGTGGAATACCTTTGTGGAGGAGATGGTATCGGCAAAGAAGACGCAGAAGAGCGCTGGCAGCGGTATAGGAGGAGCGGAGAAGAGCGCACCGAAATCACTTTCGGAGATCGATCTGGATTCCGGGCACCGGCTGGTCACCGGAATCGGTGAACTGGACCGTGTGCTGGGCGGAGGCATCGTCAAAGGGTCGCTGATCCTGATCGGCGGTGATCCGGGTATCGGAAAATCAACGCTCCTTCTGCAGGTCTGCCGCGAGCTGACAGCGCAGGGGACGAATGTCCTTTATGTTTCTGGTGAAGAGTCTCTTCAGCAGATCAAAATGCGTGCCGTGCGTATCGGCAGTTTTACCGATGCACTAAAGCTGCTTTGCGAGACGGATCTGGATGACATCCAGAATGTGATCGAGCGCACAAAGCCGGAAATGGTGGTGATCGACTCGATCCAGACCATGTTCAATGAGGCGGTAGCATCCTCCCCCGGAAGTGTTTCCCAGGTAAGGGAGACGACCGGCGTTCTTTTGAAGATCGCAAAAACGCTGCATATCCCGGTCTTTATCGTTGGCCATGTGACGAAGGATGGTACGGTAGCCGGACCCAGGGTTCTGGAGCATATGGTGGATACGGTCCTTTATTTTGAGGGCGACCACAATCAGTCCTACCGTATCCTTCGTGCGGCAAAGAACCGCTTTGGCTCGACAAACGAAATCGGTGTATTTGAGATGCGGAGCGAAGGCCTCGCTGAGGTGATGAATCCCTCGGAATATATGCTGGAGGGACGGCCCCTGGATGCCTCCGGTTCGGTCGTGGCTTGTTCTCTTGAGGGGACCAGGCCCATTATGATCGAGATCCAGGCGCTGGTGTCAAAGAGCTTTTTCAATTTTCCAAAGCGCACGGCAAACGGCGTGGATTTTAACAGGGTCAATCTGCTGATGGCTGTCCTGGAAAAACGCGGACATATGAGCATGTCGGACCAGGATGCCTATGTTAATATCACGGGCGGTGTCCGTATGTCTGAGCCAGCGGTGGATCTGGCCATCGTTCTTGCACTGGCGTCCAGCAGAAAGGATATCGTTATCCCCAGCGACACCGTCGTATTTGGCGAGGTCGGTCTGTCCGGCGAGATCCGTTCTGTGGCTATGGCCGAGCAGAGAGTAAAGGAAGCGGAAAAACTGGGCTTTCAGCATGTTATGCTTCCCAGGGCCTGCCTGCGGTCTCTGGAAAGAAGCGGCGATAAGCTGAAGATCGGTCTGATCCCGGTGGACAACATCGGGCAGGCTCTTGGATATCTGCAGAAATTGTAAGAATTGTATATATTGTATGCGAAATATTTTCGGGCACATACCGCAGTCACTAAAAAATGCGGCAGAGCAGGCCGCAAACCGGCGAAAAAGGAGCGGCAGAGGCCTGATTTGAGGGGAAATCGCCCGTAATCTATATTGAAACGCATAAAATACGTTCTAAAAATATTTTGAAAAAAATCAAAAAAAGGTGTTGACATTCCCTATTAGGGGTGGTATTCTAAGTGAGCTGTCGGCGAGAGATGCAAAAAACAAGCCGAACAGCACAGCACTTTGACAACT
>DFFG01000043.1:41445-65293 GCA_002368795.1 Eubacterium sp. UBA3782 | reverse complement strand
AAAAACGATCATCTAACTGAAAAAGAAAGCACCAGAGGGGTTCCCGTCTGATGCTCTCGTCTTATCCTATTAATCTTTCCGTCAGAATGCGGTACGCATGCTGGGCATTGCGCCGCTCAGCAGATCCTGAATATCGCCGGAGATCTCCACATCAGCAGGTGTCATGATGAAGATATAACTGGAAACCTTCTGCAGACCACCATTGATGGCATAGCAAGAACCAGAGGCAAAGTCAATGATCCTCTGTGCCAGTTCTACATCGATACCCTCAAGATTCAGCACGACAGTGCAGCCGGAAAGCAGCGTGTCAGCGATCTCGCGATAATCTTCTACCCGTGTCGGTTTGATCACACAGACCTCCATGCCGGAGCTGCTGGACACCATTGTGCCCTTTCCATGACGCATCGGAGTAACTTTCTGTGAAGATGAAGACGGACGGGAAGATGTGGTTCTCGTCGGTGTGGTCTTCATGCCGGTTGCGGGCTTTGCATTGTATTTGCTGCTGGAAGCAGGTGCGGCGGCTGCAGGCTTCGGATCTGCCTTCCGCGGAGCCGGTGCCGGCTCATCGTCGAAGTCATCATCCATTTCTGGCTCTGCTTTGGCTTTGGAGCCAAATTTGCTAAAGAATCTGCCCGCGGCAGGCTTTTTCGGAGCCTCTTCTTCGTCTAAATCGTCGTCTTCATCGAAGAAATCGTCATCATCCTCATCGTAGTCATCGTTCAGACGAACTGCGTCCAGAAACTTGTCAAACAGTCCCATAATCCCTTTTCTCCCTAGTGTTATTTATTGCTGTAATCTCTCGCACCGAATATCCCCGTACCGATGCGGACCATCGTAGCTCCCTCTTCGATGGCAACTTCATAGTCATTTGTCATGCCCATGCTCAGGGCACTCATAGAGATATTATCAATGTTTTCCTTTGCAATGTCAACACTTAATTGCCGCAGCGTCCGAAAAACCGGGCGGTTCTCCTCAGGGTCATCCACAAAGGGCGCGATGGTCATCAGGCCGCAGATATGGACATGATCCAGCGCTGCGATTTCGCGTACAAGTGGCAGGACTTCGTCCGTGCGGACACCGGATTTGCTCTCCTCTTCCGCCACATTGACTTCGATCAGAACATCGATGACGCGGTCATGCTTGATTGCTTCCTTCTGGATCGTTTTAGCCAGGTCCAGGGAATCAACGGAATGGATCATTGCCGCTTTCTCGGCAATATATTTTACCTTGTTTCTCTGCAGATGGCCGATCATATGCCAGCGCACCGTATCCGGCAGAATCGCAATCTTTTCCTTCAGCTCCTGTGGATAATTCTCGCCAAAATCGATCTGGCCAAGTTCCAGGCATGCCTCGATCATTTCAGCCGGTTTCGTCTTGCTGACAGCGATCAGCGTGACCTCCTTCGGATCTCTGCCCACTCTTTCACAGGCTGCCTGGATCCGTTCCATCGTATTTTCAAGATTTACTTTCAGACCATCCGTAAACTCGTTGCTCATAAATCCTCCATATCGCGCGCGGTGCAATCTCGTGCGCGAGAAACGCGCGCGTTCCTTATTGGCACTTGTGCCTCGCGGTGCGCGCGCGACTCCTATTACCGTGCGCGGTGCAATCTTGTGCGCGAGAAACGCGCGCGTTCCTTATTAGCACTTTTTTAAGCATTCTTCCTTGCCAGTACGTCGGATTCTTTGACCTTGCTGCCGTCCCGGACGATGTAGTCGTAGAGGGATATGCCGTAGGTCGTGCCGGTCTGCACGATGCAGTATTCTTCGTTCTGGTCTATGATGTTGATCCGGCGGAACATGGCGTAGCCTCTGTTTGTACAGAATACGCCTTCCAGGGTACCCACCGCACCGATGGTGTAGGTGGAATTGGAATCCGGTTGTACGAGGACATCGCCTCTGGAAAAATCGCTTTTGTCTACATAGTAGATCTCTATCCCGTCGCTTCCGACGGTGCGTTCATACAGCTCTGTCGAGACAAAGCTGGTGGTTGCATTGCCGTTGGCATCCTCTGTCTTCAGCAGGAAGCCGGCTTCGCCGTTTTCTCCTCCATAGGACAGGTAGGATGTCGGGATCGTGTAGAACTCTTTGGTGACGATGGAGGTGATGGGGATCTTCAGTCCCGTCTGGTTGTTTGTGACCAGCTCCACATTCAGGAAACGTTCGTTGGAATACCGGACCATGCCGCTGTAAAAGATGATCTGCACATAATGGACGCCATCCCGGTCAAAGAGATTGATATCTCCGGTCTCCGAGTGGCCGTCTTTGTCAAACCGTACACGGACGGCGCTTCTGGCCGAGAGGGCTGCATACTGACGGTCCGCGATGGGCATGACGATGGACCAGACATCATCACTGATGACGCGGTAGATCTTATCTCCCATCGTGACCATGTCGTCAGTATAAAGCTGCTCGGTCTGGGTGGTCTGCGAACGGAAGGTATCCGCTGTAACATCAGCGAGAGTCAGCGTCTCGTAGCCGTCCGTGGTAAAGGAGATCACACCATCCCGCACGGCTTTTACCGAAGTGCCATTTACCGCAGTTTTTCCCGTCCCGTTCATGATCGAGGAATGCATGGAGTATTTGAAATCATAGATCGAATGGAACTCGTTGGGATCATAGGTGCGGGAGAATTCGACCGCCCTTTTTCGCACAGACTCGATATCCGCCTCCGTCATGTTTGCCGTGGAGGGCGAATTCTTTGTGCTGCCGATGCTCATGATGACATCATTTTTAGACGATTTCGTCCCGTCCTGTACATAGTAGGTGGCGTAACCATCGACGTTGGCGGTGACGACCTCCTCTGTACGCAGCACCAGGGCATTGTAGTTCTCATTGGTCGAGAGCGTACCGCTGGTGACCATGTAGGTCGAGACCTTGTCATTTGTAAGATATATGAGGATGGTGATGAGCAAGTAGAGAAACAGCATGCCAAAGATGACCGTGCCGATATTTGCTCTTCCGAATAATCTTCTTCTCAAAACATTCTCCGGTATGCGGCGGATATAATTGATCCGTCAGCCGACAGCTGCAGGTGCCAGAATAGATACAGAAATAGTTACCGGCACGCAGTCGCTGGTTTTTTATCGTGCAAGAAAGAGCATCCCGAATCCGGGATGCTCCGATTCACTATGTATAATAAGGGAAATGAAAGTGCTTACAGGGAAACAGCAACCAGAGCCTTCATGGCATCGGACAGCTCAGCCTCATCCAGAGATACACTGATGATGAACTTCACATTGAACTGCTTGCCGATGTTGACGAGCTGATTGATCGTGTCGTCAAATCCTTCATGGTTGTCCTCGAGTTTGGCCAATTTCAGGAAACTGTCGAGGTAGATCTCCTCGATATCACGGTTCTGGGAAATGATGCCGCAGATGAAGCCGACGAACTCGTCGCTGTCAGTCAGCGGAAATACAGATACATCGATCAGACGAATCTTGTTGTTCAGCTCATACATATGCTTGGAGCTCTTGTCAAGATATACGATGCAGCCATTCGCTTCCTTAATTGCTGTATTTGCCTTGTCCAGAATGCATTTTGTTTTTCCCTTGCCTTTATTTCCTACGATCAATTGAACCATAGCCAAATCCTCCTAAGTGCAACTTGTGTTTTTTACTAAAAACCGTAAGGTTCTTTCCTAAATTATAGTGGATTACCAACAAATTGGCAAGTGCCAATCCGGAATTGGAAATCTTTCGTCAACCTGTACATTAATCATTGACCATCTGCAGAAATTTCGTCATATCTCCGTATAGAGTGTCCTTGTCCCATGCGCCCATGACGATGGCTGCAAAGGATTCGCCGTAGCCGTTCTGCACCACAAGGGCCAGACACGAGCCTGCCTCATCGGTGGTACCGGTTTTACTGACCATGATGGTCACGCCGGCCGGCAGCGAATAGTTGTTGGTCATGTATTTGTCTGTGCTGTATTCGTACAGTGTTTTGGACTCGCCGTTTTTGTCGGTAACGATCTCGGTGATGTTGTCCAGGGCTGCACTCTGCACGAAGGACGGATATTTGCTGGCCTCATTCAGCATCAGATAGATGTCATATACAGTGGTGTAATGATTATCGTCATGCAGTCCGTGGGGATTCATGAAATGCGTGCCCGTCATTCCAAGCTTCGCTGCCTCTTCATTCATCAGCGCCACGAAATCTTCGACATTTCCGCTGACCGTCCTGGCGATAGCCAGAGCTGCGTCGTTGGCCGAGTAGGCCATCAGGAATTCCAGCAGCTGCTGCATCGTCAGCCGGTCTCCGGGCTCCAGATCGCTCTCCTGCGCATCGTCGCCCAGATCAAAATCCGCCTCGGTCATCGTGACCTCCTGGCCCAGGTTTCCGTATTTAACACAAAGGAGGGCGGTCATCAGCTTGGTGACGGATGCCGGATAGATCCGGTCATAGATCCCGCGGGCATAGATGGCTTCTCGGGTGTTCATATTGAAAAGCAGCCCTCTCTCATCTTCCTCCTGCTCCAGATGAATGATGTCCTGGCCGACATTATCTGCCGTGGAGACAAGGGTCTCCGCGATGCCGTCCGTCCGCTGAAGCGTAAAATTCGAGACATGAGCGACCTGGTGCATCTCCTCGATGGCATAGGCATGGGTGACATCCAGCTTGCGGCTCATCATCAGATAGAGCCGAAGGCCGATGAAGCCCACCGCCACGATCACAACGACTGCGATCACCGTTCCCCACATAAGGGACAGCTGTCTGCTTCTTGTTTTCCGGGAATGTTTTGCCTTCATCAATAGGTTTCCTTATATCCCTCTGCCGGCGTACCAATGTACAGCCGGTCCATCTCATAGTACTGTTTCTTCTGCAGGCCAATGTTCAGCACCATACCCATGCCGATGTACAGGCTGACGATGGAGGTCAGACCATAGCTGACAAAAGGCAGTGTCGTGCCGGTGTTCGGCAGCATGCCGGTGGCAACGCTGATGTTGATAAAACTCTGTACAGCGATCAGGGAGCCGACGCCGTAGCAGACCAGTGTTCCCGACAGGTCCTTGGCATTTTTGCCGGTGATAAAGCACTGCAGGACGATCATAAACAGCAGCAGAATGATGAAAAAGCATCCGGCAAAGCCCAGCTCCTCTCCTGCTACCGCAAAGATGAAGTCGTTCTGGATCTCTGCGATGAAGTTGCCCTTATTGGCTGAGGAGACGGAATTATTGTTCAGGCCTTTTCCGGTCAGCTGACCGGAACCGATGGCCATGATGGAGTTTTCCTGCTGCATGGCCGACTCTGAGTATTCCTCATTGTTCGGCTCCATAAAGGTCATGATCCTCTCCTTCTGGTAATCGTCCACGATGGGAAGATTTGTCTGGGTGATCAGAAGGAACAGGATGAGCACCACCGGGATGATGATCAGCAGGATGATGCCGATCTTTTTGTACTCCAGACCGGCGGCAAAATACATCAGGCTGAAGATGACCGTCATGGTGATGGTGTTTTTCAGATCGGGCTGACGCAGGATCATGACCAGCGGGATGCCGGCAAGAATGACGGCCTGCGCGATGGTGGAGAAACTGCTGATGTTTCGCTCGTGCTTCATAAACCATGCAGCGAGGAACATGATCATCAGGATCTTGCACAGCTCGGTTGGCTGGAACTGGAAGCCGCCGATGTTGACCCATCTTGCAGCGCCGTTGGTCATAACGCCGACCAGAAGGACCAGAGCCAGCAAAAACAGCATTACCGCGTAGATGTAGTAATACATGTTCAGGATCCAGCTGTAATCGATCAGGGACAGAAAGACCATGACGCCAAAGCCAAGCATGACGCCCATGATCTGCCGCAGCTGCAGCTCGGCATCTGCAGATCCTACAAGGAGGATCCCCATCGTGCTGATTACAGCCAGAAGGAGAACAAGGATGAAGTTGTAATCTCTGATTTTGTACAGGCGGATCATACCCTGCCTCCTTTCTGTAATCTAAAATCTAAAGCTTAGTCGCCGTGGGTCAGCTTGACGATCTGCGTCTGGTTTGCATGGCCGAGGATGATCTTCTTCACATCGGTCAGCTTGTAGTAATAATCCAGCACGTCACTCATGATGACGTTGGTATTTCGAGAGGTGTAGCCGTTACCGACACGACAGGCAAAGGCGATCTCCTCCGGCCGTTTGACCCGTTTGTTCCGAATGCTGCTGCCATCTTCTGTTGTGGAGGAAGCGGTTGTTGTGCTTTCAGATGACGTATCATCATCTTCAGAAGAAAGGGCTGCCTCCCTTGCGGCAGTGGAGCGTCTGGGCCCGATAACATCCAGGGGTTCGCCCTCCACCGGCATCTTGGTAAAACCAACGGTCAGGGCGTGGTCCGAGCGGACCGTGGATTCCTGGGCCGTACCGGTTTTACCATAGACCAGAACATCGTGAGAGAAGGTACCAAATACGGTATCTGTGTCCATCACGTCATACATGCCGCGGTAGACATTTTCCCAGATATAATCGTCGTATTTCACCGTCTTGAGGACCTGGCCGGTAAAGTTCTCCACCGGGTTGCCCTCGCTGTCCTCTACCCGCTCGACCAGGGTCAGGATCGGAACCTGTCCGCGGTTTGCCACAGTGCTGACATAGCGGGCCAGCTGGGTCGTCGTATACTGATGCGTTCCCTGTCCGATGGCGGACGGGATCGGCAGGTCGTCTGTTACGTGGGGTTCACTTTCCGGCAGCTGGATGCCCGAATGCTGATCCAGACCAAAGTCCTGAGAGTAAGCCTGTTCTTTTTCCAGAGCCTTTGTCTGGGAATAGTTTCCATCGCTGTCCAGTCCAAGACCAAAGCCGATGGAACAGAAAAAGACGTTGCAGGACTCCTTGATCGCCTGGGCGACATTCAGCATGCCGTGACCGGCGGTGTACCAGCAGTGTACGCGGTCGGAGTCGGACAGGAAGCCCAGATCCGTACCGAAACGGCCGGAGCAGTTGATGATGGTATCCGGCTCGATCAGGCCTTCGTTCATGCCGGCGATCGCCATGACCATCTTGTAGGTAGAACCGGGTGCCGACAGCTGCTGTGTTGCCTTGTTATAGAACGGTGTGGACTGATCCACATTGATCTCGTAATAATAATCGACATCCATGTCGTTGGCCAGACGGTTGCTGTCAAAGCCGGGATATGTGACGCAGGCAAGGATGCTGCCGTCGTCGGGATCCGTAAGCACCACCGAGCCGGAACAGGGATCCAGCGCGATCATGGCCGGCGAGATCTCCAGGGAATCCATTTTTGCCTGCAGGACCTCAAAGGCATCGATCTTGGAATTTGGTGCTGTCAGCTGGGTATAATAGCCGTCTTCCTTGTTCAGGATGCCCTGATCATACATAACGATCAGCACGTCCTTTGGCAGGATCACATCGCCCTGCAGCATGTATTTGAATACAAGCTTCAGGAAGGTGTCCTCCTTGGCCATGTTTTCCTTCATGTAGTCGATCACCGCGCGGTAGATCTCCTCGGAGGTCAGATATGCTTCGGCATTTTCCGGAAGGCGGGTCACATCCACCCAGTTGTTGTTGGCCGCATAGGTCAGGTATTCTTTGGGGCTGATGCTGCCGTCCTTCTCATAGGCCTGGTAGACCTCATTAAAGGAATCGATATTGGTAGAATCCAGGACCTCCTCGTTCAGTGTCAGGAAGGTCTCGATGGCATAGTCAAAATATGCCTGCTGCTCTCTGGTCAGCCGGTTATAGGGAACCGGAGAATCGCTGGTCAGCTGCTCTTCCAGATAGGCCAGCACATTGGCGATGGATTCCTCCAGCTTGCTCTGGATGTACTTCTCCTCTTCTGTCGCGTCATCCTCCGTAAAATGCGCGTAGTCGATGACGTTGTTGTTGAACATCTGGGAATAGATGTCATAGGACAGAACGGGGATCGTATCGATATCCTTCAGCTTTTCGACATCGATGTATTTTACATCCTCCAGATTTACCAGCAGGATACCGGCAATACGTTCCTCCAGGATCGTATAACATGCCTGCTGCAGCTCGGCGCTTACCGTAAGGTAGATATCGTTGCCCTGCCGGGGGGCCTCATAGGTGCTGGGAAGCTCAGCCACGACTTTGCCCAGGTTGTCGATCGTCACATCCTCAGAGCCGTCCGTGCCCTGCAGATACAGTTCCATGGACTGCTCAAGACCGGATTTTCCGATGATGGACGTGCTGTTGTATTTTTCGTTGACCGCCTGCAGGCTTTCCAGCTCCTCAGCCGAGGGCCGGCCGGTATAGCCGATCAGCGGAGACATGACCTCTGAATATTCTTCGTTGTAACGCCGGACATAATCCTCGGCAATGTTCAGACCGGTCAGGTTGTCCTTGTTCTCCATCAGGATGGCGATGGACTGCTCGGAAACATCCGTTGCAACGGTGACCGGCATGTACCTCTGGAAACTGACCAGGGACAGCTGATAGCGAACCACCACGATATCCAGGACGTCCTGACGCGTCAGCTGGGCTGGCAGCCCGTTGGCGTAGAGCTCGTCCTCGGTGTAGGGCTCCTCTGAATTGTAGATGGCAAAACGCTCCTCGCTGGCCAGGACATCGATGATCTCCTCAGCCGTTGCGTTTTCTTCTTCTTCCTTCAGCTCATCGATGGTCCGATAGCCAAAGACATCGGCCCGGAAACGGGCGAGGGTCGTCTCGTTGTCGGTATCAAAAACGTAATTTCCTCTTTCATCCATGTAGATGTGGAAATCATGGGACGGGGTGTCGCCATTTTCCCGCAGGGTATGGATGATGTAATAGATTTCACCGTTCAGATAAAGCGCTTTTTGCCTGGTGGTCTCGTAGGAGCCGTTGTCCTCCAGCGTGACGGAATTGGATAGCTCGTTGTAGGCCAGCAGAACGCCGTCCCTGTCGTAGATGTTTCCGCGGCTGCTGCGGATGCTGCGGGTCGCGGTCGTCAGGATACGGAAATTTTCGGCATAGGTGCTGCCGTTGACGATCTGCAGGTCGAACAGACGGTACAGAAGGGCGGAGCTCATCAGCGCGAAAACAACAAGCAGTATGATGCCTCGCTGGGCGAAGACATATTTGATCTGTCGGATTATCTTCTTAACCAAGGTGACTGCTCTTCCTCCAGCTCCATGGCTGTGATCTTTTTATTCAGCCAGAAATACACATTGTAGAACACGATCGTGACGACCATGGTGATCACGGCTTCGGGCAGAATGATGCCTGTCAGGGCACTGCCGATGCTGATATGGCCGCCTGTGAGCCTGTTGACGGCAAACAGTACGGAATTGTAAATAAAATCACTGATAAAAACGGTGATCATGGGAACACGGGCATCATCGTCAAAAACGATCTTGTACAGAAAGCCGTTGACATACCCGATGTACATAAACAACAGGGCGGTCAGACCAAAATAGGAACCGAAAAAGAGGTCGATGATCAGACCTGTCACAAAGCCGGTCCACATGCCGGACTTTTTGCCCCGCATAAAGCCCATGGAAACGGTCAGGATCAGCAGCAGGTTCGGCACGGCGACCGCATCAGGAAGGATCATCTGGAAGGAGGTCTGCAGAAGAAAGGTCACAATAATGATCAGAAATATGGCCAGATTCTTTCGCATGATTCTCCTCCTTTCCTAATTTCCTTATTTCCTTATGAAGCGTTTCTGTATGATGATCAGTTACCGGTCTCCTTGACCTTCAGGATGACAAATACGTTGCGGATATCCTCAAAATCAACCGCCGGGATCAGATAACCGGTCTTGGTCAGATGGTTGGTGTCATCGCTGATGGTGTCGATATAGCCGATCAGGATGCCCGGCAGATATTTGCTGCTGATGTTCGAGGTGACGACCTTCTCTCCCGGCGAGGCAACGATCTCCGAACGAAGCTCGGAAAGTGACAGCTTGCCCTCATTGATCAGGGAAAGATCTCCCGAAATGATACAGTTGGCATTGGTCGTCATCAGCATGGCGCTGACGTTGCTGTTGTCATCGATGATGGTCCGGACCTGGGCCCAGTTCGTGCCGACCTTGGTCACAAGGCCCACCAGTCCGCCGGTGGTGATGACATTCATATCCACGGCAATGCCGTCGTTGGTTCCTTTGTTAATGGTGAAGGTGTTATACCAGTTTCCGGGATCCTTGGCGATGACGGATGCGGCTACCTTGTCGTAGGCAGAATAATCCTGATCCAGCTTGTAGAGATCGCGGAGCCTGGCCAGTTCGTCGGCATTTTCTGAAAGGATCGTGTTCTGCTCCTCCAGATAATCCACCTTCTGCCGCAGCTCCTCATTCTCCCTGGCCAGCCGTACGGCACTGATATAGCCGTCGGTCCGGCTGTTCAGCCAGTCGCCGACCCGGTTGATCCCCGTCTGCAGGGGGACGATCAGCGTACCTGCCGCGTTCCGGATGCCGTCGATGCTGACAAACTGATTCACCGTCAGGGTGATCAGGGACAGGCAGACGATCGTCAGAACGATCAGAAGATATCTGCTTTTTGTATGTGCGCCTTTTCTTTTCATGAAAAAACTGCTCTCCTATCTTCTGCCGGGCGCATATGCCCAGTGCTGCAGCTCTGTGTGTGTGATCAGTTCGCGAAGGCCGCAGATGGTGCTCAGCTCATAGTATTTTGAGAGCCGCACCGTGCAGCCAAGCTGCCGGGTCAGATACTCGGCGATGCCGGGGATCCTCGTGCTTCCGCCGGTCAGATAGATCCCGTTTTCCAGAACGCCGGCACGTACCTGGGGAGGGATCCGCTCCAGGATCTTCCGAAGCTCGATGGCTACCTTCAGCATCTCGCTCTGGACACATTCGGATACGTTCCGTGAGGAAATGATGCCGTTTCGCGGAAGTCCGCTGGAAAGATCGATGCCGCTGACCTTGCAGCCCTCGGCCGGATCCTCGGTCAGGTTGGCCAGGGTAACCTTGAGCCGGTTGGCCGTGCGGTCACTGATCGCAAAATTGTTTTTCTTCCGGATGCCCTGGGTGATCGCTTCGTTGAAAGAACGGCCGCCGATGGGGATCATGCGGCTGATGATGACACGCTTGTCGGCGATGATGGCCACCTCTGTGCTCTGGTCCCCGATGTTGATGATCATGTCTCCCTTGGTGTGGTGGATCGGGATGTTCAGAGCCAGGGCGTCGGCGATGGGTTTTTCCACCAGGTACACACGGCACCGGCGGAACCTCCCTTTTCTTGCAATGGTGGAGTAGGCGCGGCGTTCGATCTCTGTCATATCCATCGGAACAGAGAAATAGATGACCGGCCGGTAGCCGACTCTGGTCGATGTGCGGAAAAGAAGGGTGTGGAGAACAGCTTCCGCCATCAGGACATCACTAATACGGCCATTGCTCATGGGGGATATGATTTCCATATTTTCCGGAATCTTTTCGTACATCTCGTACGCTTCATTTCCCACCGCAAAGACCGTGTCTGTGTTCCTGACGGCGACCATATTCACTTCTTTACTTATGCTATCGTTCTTCTGGTCGTAGATCTTGACCGTTCCCGTGCCAAGATCCACACCGAATACGTGCTGAAGTGTCATATAACGTGTTCCCCTTAAACGGAAGCCTCCTCCCACATCTGCCGGAAGACCGGATCGTCCGGATCCGGCGTCTGCAGGACTCCGCAGGCATATAGGCTTGTATACGTATTGTCCCCTGCGATGATATGGTCAAGCAGAGTAATTCCCAGCATCTCCCCTGCCAGGAAAATACGTCTTGTTGTCTCAATATCGGCGGAGCTTGGCGATGCATCTCCGCTCGGATGGTTGTGGATCAGGATGATTTTTGACGCATGGGCCGAAAGTGCGGTCATAAAGACCTCTCTGGCCGAGATCAGCGACATATTGACCGTGCCCCTTGTCAGCTCGGTCTCGCCGATCAGCCGGTTCCTGGAATCCAGCATCATGCAGATGACGACCTCCTGCTCCTCATAGCGAAGCGTCTCCCGGTAATAGTCATATACCGAAGAGGGATCGTTCACATCCAGCGCGCGCCTGGCCTCCTGACGGGATACCCGCCTTGCCAGCTCACCGATGCACTGGATCTGCACGGCTTTAACCTTGCCGATCCCGTCATGTGTAACCAGCTCTGCCATGCTCATGTGCAGCACACGGACCAGCCGTTCTGCACTGTCATCCATTTCTTTGCTTCCCTGCTTTGCCAGAGCTGTGCTGCGCATCAGCTCATCTGCCAGCTCCAGGGAATTGCTGCCCTGTCTCCCAATGCGCAGGACCACGGCCAGAAGCTCGGTATCGGTCAGAAATTCCGGACCGTACCGCATGCATTTCTCATAGGGCTGGGCATCCTGCGGCAGCTGTTTCATAGTAAGATTCATGTGTCCTCCTGTCTTTCTCCCATGACAAAAAGGCAGGCGGAATATCCTGTGAACATCTATTTTAGCACAGAACCCTGGTAAGATACAAATACTTTCCAAAAGAGGCCTGGCGAAGTGCAAAATCTTCCTTTTCAAAAATCAGGAAAACGGCCGGAATCTTGCGGCCACGGCTTCTGCCACTTTCAGTCCGTCCATGGCGGCCGAGGTGATGCCGCCGGCATAGCCGGCACCCTCGCCGCAGGGATACAGACCCGCGATGCTGCTCTCCAGGCTATCCGGATCCCGCAGGATGCGGATCGGTGAGGAAGTCCGGCTTTCGATGCCGGCAAGCAGCGCATCCGGATCGGCAAAACCGGGAATCCTGTGGTCGAATCCGGTGATTCCTTCATCAAGCGATGCGGCCAGGTAATCCGGCAGAATCTGCCGCAGATCGGCATACTGCCATTCTCCCTTCATGCAGGGCGTCCATCTTCCCTCTCCGCCTTTCCTGCCCAGCCGGAAATCTTCAAAACGCTGCACGGGAATCTTCCCTTCACCTGCACGAAAGGCTGCTGCCTCCAGCGCCCGCTGAAAGGCCATGCCATCCAGCACAGGATCTGTGCCCTCGGCATGCCAGGGGCGGAAATCTTCTGGACCGACCGAAACGATAATAGCGCTGTTGGCCATGTGGGATGCCCGTCCGTGATAGCTCATACCGTTGACCGCCAGCATGCCCTCCTCCGAGGAGGCATTGACGACATAGCCGCCGGGACACATACAAAAGGAATAAACGCCGCGTTTGTCTGCCAATGTCCGCGTCAGCTTGTAGCTGGCAGCACCCAGGAAGGCAGGTGCATCCGGTCCGTACTGGCTGGCATTGATCATTTCCTGGGGATGCTGGATGCGAAGTCCCACGGCAAAGGATTTTGCTTCCATGTGCAGGGGCTTTTTACTCAGCATCGAGAAGGTATCCCTGGCGCTGTGGCCGATGGCCAGGATGACGGCCTGACTGTAAAATTCTCTTCCGTCTTCGAGCCGTACGCCGCAGATCTCCTGTCCCTTAAGGAGCAGGTCCGTCACCTCCGCCCGGAAATGCACGGTGCCGCCCCAGGCGATGATCTGCCTGCGGAGCTCCTCGACGATGCCCACCAGAAGATCCGTACCCAGATGGGGCTTTGCTTCATATAAAATATCTTCGGGTGCGCCGGCCTGCACAAAGATCCGCAGAACCTCGTGGTTGCGCCCGTATTTGTCCTTGACACCGGTGTTCAGCTTGCCGTCAGAAAAAGTGCCGGCTCCGCCTTCTCCAAACTGTACATTGGAGTTTTTATCCAGAATGCCGGTCTGCCAGAAATGATCCACCCGGGCCTTCCTTTTAGAGGCTTCTTCGCCACGCTCCAAAAGAACAGGCCGGTAACCGGCCTTCGCCAGCGTCAAGGCACAAAAAAGTCCGGCCGGACCGCTTCCGATGATGATCGGCGGCTCCGCAAGGCTTTCCTGCCCGGAAGGGACAAAATGATATGCCGGTTCCTGATATTCGGAGATCCTGCTCTCCCGTTTTCCGGCACGGGCAAGGACCTGTGTTTCCTTTTTGCCAGAGGACAGAGTGACCGCCAGGGAATAGACATACAGAAGCTCCTGCCGGTCCCTCGCGTCGATGGAACGCTTCAGGATCCGCCATGACAGAATATCCTTTTCCTGTACATGTAGCATGGAGGCTGCCTTTTTGACCAGCTGCTCCGGCGTGTGGGCTACGGGCAGCTTCAGCTGAGTGATCTGGATCATCGGTCCTCTTCCTATTGAAAACGTAATGTTGAAAGTAAAGCGTAATGTTGAAAGTAAAGCGTAATGAAACCAGGAAACGCTATTCAAAGATCATGCCTGGTTTATCGCCTTGCGGCATCTCTGCCAGCTGCAAATCCGCTGGCCCATGCCCAGGTCAGGTTATAACCGCCGCAGGCACCGTCCATATCGACAGCTTCACCGGTCACATAGAGCCCGGGGATCCGCTGGCATTCCATATGCTCGTTCAGTTCCTCGGTGCGGATTCCGCCAGAGCAGACCTGCGCCTGGGATAGCGCCGCGGCCCCTCGGATCTCGACCTCGAAATGTGTGATGTGCCATGCCAGCTCTTCCATCCGCTGACCAAGCTCCATGAGAGAAAGGTTTTTCAGATCCCTTCCGGAATCCTCGCCGGTGATCACAGGGATCAGGCGGTCCGGCAGGAGCCCTACCAGCATCTTTGCCATGCTTCGGTCCGGATGGGCCTGCAGGCGGTTCATCAGCTCGTCGGTCAGCTCCTCCTCGGTCAGATCCGGCAGAAAATTCAGAAGGATGCGGGTGTCATGACCGGTCTCGATGGCACGCACTGCAAAACGGCTCAGCTGAAAGACCGGAATGCCGGAGATGCCGTATTCCGTCAGCTGGACTTCGCCCTCATCCTCCAGGAGCTCCTCGCCGTCGACAACCAGCATTGCTTTGGCATGGATCCTGGTGCCTGCCCAGCGGCTGGCAAAATTGCCGCGGATCTTCAACGGTACAAGTGCCGGGAGGAAAGGAATAAAGTCGAGCCGAAGCGCTTCCGCCAGTACGGCTGCGGTATCAGAAGATCCCTTTACGGCAGAAGCAGGACTTCCGCAGGCCAGGATAACGGTATCAGAAGCATATTCCCAGGTGGCTGTCTGCGTCAGAAAACGGCGCTTTCCAGTCTCGGTCAGCTCCTTCCGGATGCCGGACACGGTCTCTCTGGTCTTGATCTTTACACCAAGGCGCTCCGCTTCCATCAGAAGAAGCTCCAGCACCTGCGTGGCCTGTTCGGTGGCCGGGTAGACCCAGCCGTCCCGGTCGATCGTCCTGAGTCCTAGCGCATTGAAAAAGGCGACGATCTCCTCCGGCGGAAACTGGGCGATCACGCTGTGGATAAATGCGGGATCTTCGCTGCGCACGCACAGTCCGGAAAGATCCAGATTTGTCAGGTTGCATTTGCCGTTACCAGTAGCCAGAAGCTTCCGGCCCGGCTTTTCGTTTTGCTCAAGCACAGTAACCGTTGCACCGCACCGTGCCGCTGTGATGGCCGCCATCAGGCCGGAGGCACCGCCTCCGACGATCAGTACAGAAGACATGCCGACTCTCCTTTCCGTTTGAACTGCGCAAATCCCTTGTCAGCCAGGAATTATTTGCTTATATGAGCAATATTACTTTATTGAAATTCTTACTTTATTGAAATTTTTACTTGATTGAAAATCTTACTTTATAACAAAATCTCAAGTTATTAAACTCTTAATCCCTAATGGACCATGACCCACCAATAAAGGGATCAAAGCTTTACAATCCCTTTTTCCACCAGTTTTTCCAGGCTCATCAGGATGCCAAGCTTGCCGTGGGGCCAGGTCAGGCCGCCCTGGAAATAGACTGCGTAGGGAGGCTTGATGGGACCGTCGGCCGAAAGCTCGATGGACGAGCCCTGCACGAAGGCACCGGCCGCCATGATAACATCGGAATCGTAGCCTGGCATCGGCCATGGCTCCGGGGTGACATAGCTGTCCACCGGTGCGGCGGCCTGGATGCCCTGACAGAAGGCGATGACACCCTCCGGGCTGCCAAAGGTCACGGCCTGGATGATATCATGCCGGGATTCCGTGGCGTTCGGCACGACGGAAAAGCCCAGCTTTTCGTAGATGTTTGCGGCAAATATGGCGCTCTTCAGCGCGGAAGCGGTCACCGTCGGTGCCAGGAAAAAGCCCTGATAAAATGCCGGATTTGTTCCGATGGAAGCACCAACCTCCTTGCCAAGGCCGGGAGTGGTCAGACGGTAAGCAGCATTTTCCACCAGATCCCGTCTTCCGGCAATATAGCCGCCGATGGGAGCAAGGCCGCCGCCGGGGTTTTTGATCAGCGATCCAACTATAAGGTCTGCGCCCACATCGCTGGGCTCGATCCGCTCGACAAACTCGCCGTAGCAGTTATCCACCATGCAGATCACGTCGGGGCGGATGCTCTTGATAAAGCGGATCACCTCGCCGATCTGGCTGACGGAAAAGGTCTTTCTGGTCTGATAGCCCTTGGAACGCTGGATGGTCACCATCTTTGTTTTGCTGTTTAACGCGGCGCGAATGCCCGCAAAGTCAAAGGAGCTGTCCGCCAGCAGGTCGACCTGCCGGTAGGTGATGCCATACTCGGCCAGGGATCCTCTGGATGGACGGATACCGATGACCTCCTCCAGGGTGTCATAGGGCTTTCCAGCAGCCGAGAGAAGCTCATCTCCCGGACGCAGGTTGCCCGCAAGGGCGATGCCCAGGGCATGGGTACCGCAGGCGATCAGCGGACGCACCAGGGCGTCTTCGGTGTGAAACACGGAGGCGTAGACCTTCTCAAGGGTATCCCGCCCGATATCGTTGTAGCCGTATCCGGAGGACGGGAACAGGCAGGCCTCGCTGACACGGTTTTCCTGCATTGCGTGCACCACCTTCAGCTGGTTGTATTCTGCGGTCGCATCGATGGCGGAAAAACGCTCGGTCAGACTCTCGGCAACGGCGTCGCCAAAGGCAGCGACCTCGCGCCGGATCCCCATACTCTCATACATGCTGTACATATCTTCTGTCATTTTATGATTCCCTTCTGCCTGCAGCAGGCAAGCATTTGTTCAAGAATACGCGCATCATCATCCGGCCGGCCTTCCCGCATCAGCCAGATGACATCACTCTCCCGCCTAAACCAGGTCAGCTGCCGCTTGGCAAAATGTCTGGTGTCCCGCTTAATGATCATAACCGCCTCCTCAAGGCTGCATTCGCCCCGAAGATACGGAAACAGCTCCTTGTACCCAAGCCCCTTCATCGAGGTGTTGTCCTCTGTAAGACCCATGGCCATCAGCTGCCGGACCTCCTCCACAAGGCCGTCCTCGATCATCTGGTCCACCCGGATGCCGATCTTCTCGTACAGACGTGCCCGGTCTTCGGTAAGGACAAAATAGCAGGAATTGTAGGGGGAGGACTTTTCCCTCTGCTGCGCGTTATGCAGAGAGATGGGCGTGCCGGTCTGCTCGAAAAATTCCAGCGCCCGGATCACCCGCTTGCGGTTGTTGGCGTGGATCTCGGCAGCTGCCTCCGGATCCACCTCGGCCAGACGGCTGTGCAGGATCTCATCGGCGGCCTCCCCAAGGGCTTCCGCCTCCTGCTCCAGACGCAGCCGGATCGCGGATTTGCCGTCACTCTCAGAAAAATCCACATCCCGCAGTACGGCCTGGATATAGAAACCAGTGCCGCCGGTCAGGATCGGAATGCGCCCTGCCGCCCAGATCTCTTCCATCGCCTCCCTGGCCATCGCCTGAAAGGTGGCGACATTGAATTCCTCGGAAGGCTCGAGCACATCGATCAGGTAATGCGGGATGCCCTGCATCTCCTCCGGACGGATCTTGGCTGAGCCAATATCCATGTGGCGGTAGACCTGCATGGAATCCGCCGAGATGATGGAACCCTGCACGGCCCTCGCCAGTTCCAGGGAAAGCTTTGTCTTTCCCACGGCGGTTGGGCCGGTCAGCACCAGCACGGGGCGTTTTTTATTTTCAATTTCTGCTGCACTCTGTTGCATAGATAAAACGATCCTCCCGTGTGAAATGATCCTCTTACGATCCTAATAAACGATTCTAATAAATGATTCTAATAAATGATTCTAATAAATGATTCTAATAAATGATTTTAATAAATGATTCTTATAAATGATCTATTGAATTATCCTCTTGAAAGATTCTTTAAAAGATTCTCTTAAACGATCCTCTTGAATTTCCGATCCAGCTCGTATCTGGACATGGATATGATCGTGGGCCTTCCATGGGGACAATTGTAGGGATTCTCCAGGGTAAGAAGCTCATCGATCAATGCTTCCATCTCAGCTGCAGAGATCTTGCTGTTGCCCTTTACGGCAGCCTTGCAGGACATGGAAGCCAGGCGCTCCGGCACCGCGTCGGGACGGATCTCACCCAGCTCGTCCAGCTGATCCAGGATCTCGGTAAAAAGCCGGTCGCTGGCGATGGAATACAGGTTTGCCGGCACCGCACAGATGCGGTAGGCATTGCCGCCGAAATCTTCGATTTCAAAGCCGAGCTGCTCGAAGGCATCCATATGACGGTCCAGCAGGGCGGCTTCTCTTGCACTGAGACTGACCAGGATCGGCGGATAGATCATCTGGGAAGTCACCGCCTTTTCCCGGTAGGCCTTCATCATTTTCTCATAATTGACCTTTTCATGGGCTGCATGCTGGTCAATGATATACAGGCTGTCCCGGTACTCAATCAGCCAGTAGGTATCAAACAGCTGGCCGATCAGGCGGTACATCTTCCGGGCCTGTTCCGACAGGACCTTATCCTCGTCAAACAGGTTCAGCTGTTCGGGTTTTTCGAGCTTTTCTAGCTGTTCGGGCTGTTCTGGCTGTTTGAGCTGTTCGGCTTGTTCTGCTTTTGCAGATCCGTCAGATACAGAAATGTTTTCCTGTATAGTCGAAACTTCAGCTGCAAAATATGCTTCTGTTGAAGACCTTAATTCGGTGGAAGAACTTACTTCTGTGGAAGCTGTCCCTTCCGACACCGGAACTTCTGCTGTCAATTCTGCGTTTGAAGATGTTCTATCTTTCGCCGGATCAGCCGGATTCAAAGCAGTGGCATCGTTTGCCATATTCTTTGCCGCATCGTTTGCCACATATTTTGCGGCATCCGGGCTGCCCACATTTCCGGCAGCCTTGCCGGAGGCGATCATTTCCCGGTTCCAGGCATCGAGAAAATTCGTCTCCTCCTGCCTGCCGGAATTCTCTCCGTAACTGGCGGGACCCTCCTCTACGCGGTACGTGCCGCGTCCTGCATTTCCGTAGGCATTTCCACCATATCCGCCCGGGCGGCCGGCATAGGAACTGCCGCCTGCAGCATTGGCATTGCCAGTATAAGAACCGTAAGGTTTGCCGGCATTTCCATTGCTGCCATGGATCGCTCCGCCATTTCCAGGTGCAAAGGCGCCCGGCTGGTCCGTCTGTTCGATCCGGGCTTCCTCCGTCCGGCGGACCGCCTCAAATGGCTCCGGCCGGCTTTCATTGATGACCGGAAGCTTTGCAGCATCTCCGCCTGTCCGTTTATCCCTGTCCATGGAAACGGCAGGGATCCGCTCCTTGCGGATCAGCGCATTCTGTATCGCCAGGCACAGCTGACGGTAGATCATCTCCTGATCAGAAAAACGCACCTCCAGCTTTGAAGGATGGACGTTGACATCCACCTTATCCCCGTCGATGGTCAGATACAGCAGGGTAAACGGAAACTTGTGCTGCATTAGGAAGCCATGATAGCCATCCTCGATGGCCTTGGCAATGATCTTGTTTTTCACATAGCGGCCGTTGACAAAATAATTCTCAAAGCCGCGGCTGCCTCTGGCGATGGTGGGATTGCCGATAAAACCGTTGATCTGGAGCGCTCCAGCATCTGTCTCGATGGGGATCAGCTCCTTTGTGATGTCTCTGCCAAAGATCTGGTAGACGATCTCCTTTAGATTCCCGTTTCCGCTGGTGTACAGCCGGTTCTGCCCATTCACGATAAATTTAAATGAGATATCCGGATGGGACAGGGCCAGCTCCTCCACAAAGGATGTGACCTGGCTTGCCTCGCTCTGGGCAGATTTCAGGAATTTCGCCCTTGCCGGCGTATTGTAAAACAGGTTGCGGACGATGAAGGTCGTGCCGGTCGGGGCGCCGATCTCCTCATATTCCTTCTCCTCTCCGCCCTCGATCACATAGCGGATACCGGTCAGGGCTTCGGGCGTTTTGGTGATGCACTCCATCCGGGATACGGCGGAAATACTGGAAAGCGCCTCGCCGCGGAAACCAAGGGATGCGATCTGTACCAGATCCTCCACCTTGCGGATCTTGCTGGTGGCATGGCGCAGGAAGGCCTTGCGCACCTGATCGGCCGGGATCCCGGCGCCGTTGTCGGTGATCCGCATCATCGTCGTGCCGCCGTCCCGGATCTCGATGGTGATGGCTGTGGCGCTGGCGTCGATGGCATTCTCCGTCAGTTCCTTGACGACCGAAGCCGGCCGTTCCACCACCTCGCCCGCAGCGATCTTGTCGATGGTCGTCTTATCCAAAAGTTCGATCGAACGCATGGCATTTCCTTTCCTTTGTGCTTACCAGCGGTTTTTCACCATGCTCTGCAGATGATTGAGCATGTTCAGGGCCTCCAGAGGCGTCATGTTGCTGATGTCGATATCCTTCAGCTCATTGATGATCTTGTCGTTGTCTGTGGTATCAAACAAAGACATCTGCTGGATGTCCACCGTATCATAGTAAGCCCGCTTTTTCTTTTTCTGTCCGGACGCGGTCAGATCCTTAACCGCAGCCGTAATATCCGCATCGGAAAGCTGATCCACCAGCTCAGCGGCTCGCTTCAGCACCGGCTCTGGTACACCGGCCAGGCGGGCGACCTGAATACCGTAGCTCTTGTCGGCGCCGCCCTGGACGATCTTTCGCAGGAAAACGATACCGTCGCCCTTTTCCTTGACGGCGATGCAGTAGTTGTGGACGCCGGGCAGCTTGCCCTCCAGCTCGGTCAGCTCATGGTAATGGGTGGCAAACAGTGTCTTTGCGCCCAGCTTCTTCGTATCCGCCACATGCTCGATGATGGCCCAGGCGATGCCCATGCCGTCAAAGGTGCTGGTGCCCCGGCCGATCTCATCCAGGATCAGCAGGCTGTTGGCCGTGGCGTTTCGCAGAATGTTGGCCACCTCGGTCATCTCCACCATAAAGGTAGACTGGCCGCTGGCCAGGTCGTCGGAGGCGCCTACCCGGGTAAAGATCCGGTCCACGATGCCGATATCCGCCGAAGCGGCCGGTACAAAGCAGCCGATCTGGGCCATCAGCACGATCAGGGCGCTCTGGCGCATGTAGGTGGATTTTCCTGCCATGTTCGGGCCGGTGATGATGGCGACACGGTGGCCGGAATTGTCCAGATAGGTATCGTTAGCGATAAACAGATCGTCGGGGATCATCTGCTCCACGACCGGATGCCGGCCATCCTTAATGTTGATCTTTCCCTTTTTGTTCAGCTTCGGCCGCACATAGCGGTTCCGGGAGGACACATAGGAAAACGAACAGAACACGTCAAGAGCCGCCACGGCCGATGCCGTCTTCTGGATCCGGGCCACGTTGTCGGCGATCTCATCGCGGAGTGCGGCAAACAGCTCATACTCCAGGGAGGAAAGCCGGTCCTCCGCACCGATGATGGTCTCCTCGATCTCCTTGAGCCGCTGGGTGGTAAAACGCTCACAGCCGGCCAGGGTCTGCCGTCTCGTATAATCCTCGGGTACCAGATCCTTGAAGGAATTGGTCACCTCGATGCAGTAGCCAAAGATCTTGTTGTATTTGATCCGCAGGTTCCGGATGCCGGTGCGCTCCCGCTCTTCTGTCTCCAGGTCGGCCAGCCACTTGCGGCCGTCCCGTTTGGCGCTGCGGTAGGTGTCCACCATCTCGTTGTAGCCGTCCTTGATGATGCCGCCCTCCTTCATGGCAAGAGGCGGATCTTCCTGGATCGCGGCCTCGATCTTGTCATGAAGATCCTCCAGCGGATCCAGATCCGCCTTGATGGACAACAGGAGATCCCCCTGGAAGCCTGCAAGAAGCTCACGGATAAAGGGCAGCATGGCAAGGGAAGTCTTAAAGGCGATCAGATCCCTTGGATTGGCGCTTTGGTAGGTGATGCGGCTGGCCAGACGCTCCAGGTCATAGACCGGCTGCAGATATTCCCGGATCTCATCACGGATCATCGGCATTTTCGTCAGCTCATCCACGGCCGTCAGGCGCTTTTCGATCTCATCGAGATTGATCAGCGGCTGCTCGATAAAGCTTCGCAGCATACGGGCGCCCATGGCCGTCTTCGTCCGGTCCAGAACACCGAGGAGCGAGCCTCTCTTCTGCTTTTCCCGCAGAGTCTCCACCAGCTCCAGATTGCGGCGGGTGGAGGAATCCAGCAGCATGAAACGGTCGGAGAAATACGGCGTGATGGCCGTCATCTGGCCCATGCTGTTTTTCTGTGTCTCATACAGATACTGGAAAAGCGCGCCGGCAGCGATGGTTCCACAGGGGAAATCATCCAGGCCGAGGCCTTTCATCGTCTGCGTCTTGAAATGCTTTTTCAGGATCTTTTCGCAGGCAGCATCGTCAAAATAGTAATCATCCAGCGCGGAGACGGAAATGTGCAGCCGCTCGCGCAGGTCCTTGGCATCCACCCCGGACAGCAAAAAAGCCTGGTTGCAGATGATCTCTGCCGGCATAAACTTCTGGATCTCATCCGTCAGTCTGCCGGAGCCGTCCGTCTCCGAAACCAGACACTGTCCTGTGGTAATGTCCGCGACGGAGATGCCGTAGCGGTCTGCCAGGCAGACGATGCTCATCAGGTAGTTATTTTTTGTCTCGTCAAGCTCCTCGGGGCTGAGGATCGTGCCGGGGGTCACCACGCGGATGACCTCTCGTTTTACCATGCCCTTGGCGGTCTTCGGGTCCTCCACCTGCTCACAGATGGCGACCTTGTAGCCCTTTTCGATCAGCTTTGTGATATAGGTCTCCGCCGCGTGGAAGGGAACGCCGCACATGGGCGCGCGCTCCTCCATGCCGCAGTCTCTGCCCGTCAGCGTCAGCTCAAGCTCCGCCGAGACGGTCTTTGCATCCTCAAAAAACATCTCGTAGAAATCCCCGAGACGGTAAAAGAGGATGCAGTCAGGATATTCTTCTTTTGTTGCAACATAATGCTGCATCATAGGAGATAAAGCCATAAGTCTTCCTTTTCTGTGTTATGCCCGGGTTCCGATATAATAAAAGCCGTGGCATTTTGTCAGATGTACCGGGACGATCTGTCCGATCAGCTCTGCGCTTCCCGGGAAATGGACAACGCTGTTGCAGGCAAGACGTCCGGTTACCAGAGACGGATCCTGCTCGTTGACCTGCTCCACCAGCACATCCATGACCTGTCCTTCAAAGCGGGCGGTCTGCTCTCTTCCGGTCTCCTGGACCAGAGCCAGCAGCCGGTCAAACCGGTCTTTTACCACATCCTCCGGCACCTGATCGGGCATTTTTGCTGCCGGTGTGCCGGTCCGTCTGGAATAGACAAAGGTAAAGGCGCTGTCATATTTCACACGGCGCACCACGTCCATGGTTTCCAGGAAGTCCTCCTCGGTCTCGCCCGGGAACCCGACAATAATATCCGTGGTCAAAGAGATATCCGGCATCGCTGCCCGAAGCTTTTCAGTCAGCTCCAGGTAAGCCGCCTTGGTATAACGGCGGTTCATGGCCTTCAGCAGGCGGTCGCTGCCTGATTGAAGCGGCAGGTGCAGATGACGGCAGATCTTCGGATTCCGCGCCATGACGGCGATCAGCTCGTCGGAAAGGTCCTTCGGATGGGATGTCATAAACCGTATCCGCTCCAGCCCGTCGATCTGGGCACACTGCTCCAGCAGCTCGGCAAAGGTAATGGGGTTTTCCAGTCCTTTTCCATAGGAATTGACGTTCTGCCCCAGCAGCATGACCTCCACGACGCCGTCCGCCACCAGCTGGCGGATCTC
>DFFG01000043.1:0-41324 GCA_002368795.1 Eubacterium sp. UBA3782 | reverse complement strand
GAAATTGTTGCAGCCGTACATGATGTTGACGCCGGACTTGAAGGCATACTTCCGGTCCACCGGCAGCTGCTCCACCACCCGCTCCAGCTTTTCCTGGATGTCGATGACCATCTCATCGGGATGGTCCATGGAGGTGCAGAGAAGCTCCGCCAGCTTGTAGATGTTGAAGGTGCCAAAGACCAGGTTGACAAACCGGTAGCTTTCCTTCAGCTTCTCCACCACGTGTGGCTCCTGCATCATGCAGCCGCACAGGCCGATCAGCATGTGCGGGTTTTTCTTTTTATAGGAATGCAGCTTGCCAAGTCGGCCATAGACCCGGTTGTTGGCGTTCTCACGCACCGTGCAGGTGTTGTAGATCACCAGGTCGCAGTCCTCAGTCTCTGCCGGCACATAGCCGATGTATTCCAGAATACCCCGGAGCTTTTCGGAATCCCTGGCGTTCATCTGGCAGCCAAAGGTAACCACCTGGAAGGTCAGGGGACGCCCTGCCTCGGCAGAGATTTCTGCCAGCTGGGCCTTTGCCCGCTCCATAAAGTAATACTGCCGGAAGGGCTCCTGTTCGGGCGCCGGCGCAGTTATATCGATGTCACGCAGCAATGCTGCTGTATCCGTCGTAAAATCCATAGATCAGTCGATGACCCTGCTTTCTGTAATAATGTACATCGGACAGATGTCCGTTTCCTCATAGGGGACCTCATCCATGATCTGGAACTCAAAGGCTACCGCCATGGTCGTGTGATGGGGATGGGCCGCCTGGTATCTGTCATAAAAACCGCCGCCATAGCCGATGCGGTGGCGCTGCGGATCAAAGGCCACGCCAGGAAGGATAAAAAGGGCCTCCTCGTCATCATCCGCACAGGTTACGATGCCCGGGCAATGGGTAATGGGCTCGAGAATGCCGGTATAGCCGGACTCCAGCTGACCGAAATACTCGATATAATAGAACTTCATGATCTCGCCGTGAACCTTCGGGACCGCAACCTTCTTGCCATCAGCCCAGCACTGCTCGATAAATTCCCGGGTCATGACTTCCTTTTTGTAATCCATGTAGGCAAAAACGGTACTTGCTTTTTTATAATCCTCTGTTGCCCGGATCCGGTCAAAGATCGCCCGGCTGCCTATAAGGATCTGCTCGTCTGAGGCAGCTTTTCTTCTGGCAAAAACCAGCTTTCTGATCTCTTTCTTATCCATTTTTCAGGTATCCTTTCTTTTTGAAAAAAGGTATTATCTGGCATCCTTCAATGTATTATATGGCATCTTTCGCTTTTTCAGAAAGCCAAAGATTTATTAGGCGTTCTCCAGATTCTCCATGTAATCCAGCAGATAGAAATCATCCTTCTTATCTGCCAGGAACAGCGTGCCAAGCCCCGCTCCGCCGACGATCTTGTGGATGTTGTGGAAATCCTCTCCGCTGGCGATGATCATGTCACAGCCGGCCATCGTGGCGATGCGTGCAGCCGAAAGCTTGGTGGACATGCCGCCGGTCCCTGCCTTGCTGCCCGTGGAAGACTTGCCCATATGCATCAGCCGGTCGTCCAGCTTTTCCACCAGATCGATGAACTTTGCATCCGGATTTGTGTGCGGGTCATCGGTGTACAAACCATCGATATCCGACAGCAGGATCAGCAGATCCGCGCCGATCATGGCAGCCACCACGGCACTCAGATGATCGTTATCACCAAATACCGACATATTATCGATCTCGTAGGTGGCGATGGTGTCATTTTCATTGACGATGGGGATGACGCCCTGAGTCAGCAGCTCGTTGAAGCAGTTTTTGGCATTGAAGCGGTTCAGGTTGTCCAGCATCGTATTTTTTGTGATCAGGATCTGGCTGCAGATGTGGTTGTACTCGGAAAACAGCTTCTGGTACACCATCATCAGCCGTGCCTGGCCGACCGATGCGCAGGCCTGCTTCTGGGCGATGGTCTCTGTTGCCCGATCGATGCCGAGCGCCTTGCGCCCGACCATGCAGGCACCGGAGGAGACCAGGACCACACTCTTGCCCTGATTCACCAGATCGCAGATCTCCCGGACCAGGATCTCCAGCTTGATCAGATCCAGCTCCCCTGTGTTAGCATGCGCCAGCGAAGAAGAACCGATCTTGATGACGATCTTCTGCTTATCCTTCAGTTTCTCCCGGATGGACAAATTCTTCATGACGGTTTGTATCCTTGTTGACTTTTGCTTTCTTACTTTTGCTTTTCTGATTTTGTTATATTTATGACCTTATTTGATAGAGCAGCTTTGATCATTCAGCCTTGCTTTCTCAAACCTCACTGTTTATGGGGTGTTAATTCTAAGCTTAGCTATTTCAGCCATTTTCCGGCAGATTCCCCTCAGCAATCCCTGGTCAACCCGAGCTCGGCAAGCACGGTCTCCTGCTTTGCCTCCATGATCTCGGCCTCTTCCGGCGTCATATGGTCATACCCCATCAGGTGCAGCATGCTGTGGGCGATGAGGAAGCAGATCTCCCGCTTCAGGGAATGGCCGTAGCTTTCCGCCTGTTCGGCTGCCCGCTCTACAGAGATCACGATATCGCCAAGAAGCAGCTCGCCGGTCTCCGGATCAAAGCATTCAGCTTCATCCTCGTCAGCGGCGGAAAAGTCTGCCGGCGCCGGATAGTCGATCATGGGAAAGGACAGCACATCGGTGGCACGGTCAATACCGCGAAAGTCCCGGTTCAACTCCTGGATCCGCGCATTGTCCACCAGGGTCAGAGAGATCTCTGCTTCATATGGGCACTTTTCCAGATCCAGTGCCTTCTCGGCTACGGCTTCTGCCGTTTTTTCGAAATCAGGAAAAAGATCCAGCGTCTGTTCATTTTCTATGCTCAGCGTCATGCTTTCGTTCTGCCGCCGGTGCTCTTCCGCTCTGTCCGTCTGGCAGCTGCGGTCGTAGACCTGCGGGTCTCCTTTTTCTCATATTTTTCGTAGGCTTCTACGATCTTCTGAACCAGCGGATGGCGCACGACGTCACGGCTGGTCAGCTCGCAGAACGCGATCCCCTCGACACCGGACAGGATCTGCCATGCAACCTCCAAGCCCGAAGTCTGGCCGGCTGCAAGGTCCTTCTGGGTCATATCACCGGTAACGATGACTTTGGATCCAAAACCGATTCGCGTCAGGAACATCTTCATCTGGGCGGGCGTGGTGTTCTGGGCCTCATCCAGGATGATGTAGGCATTATCCAGCGTCCGTCCGCGCATATAGGCAAGAGGTGCAACCTCGATCAAGCCCTTTTCCATATTTTTCTGGAAGCTCTCAGCGCCCATGATCTGATACAGCGCGTCATACAGCGGGCGGAGGTAGGGATCGATCTTGCTCTGCAGATCGCCGGGAAGGAAACCAAGCTTCTCTCCAGCTTCGATGGCAGGCCGGGTCAGAATGATCCGGCTGACCTCATCATTCCGGAAGGCTGTAATGGCCATCGCCATGGCCAGGTAGGTCTTACCCGTACCGGCAGGGCCGACGCCAAAGGTGATCATATGCTCCCGGATCGCGTCCACATATTTCTTCTGTCCCACTGTCTTGGGCTTTACCGGCCGTCCCTGGATGGTATGACAGATGGTATCTCCGTCAAGCGTGACCACATCGACATCCATGTTGTCCATGGTCATGCCAAGGATATAATTAACATTCTGTTCGGTGATCTCATTTCCGCGTACAGAAAGGGCAAGCAGCTGCTCCAGGACACTTTTGGCCCGGCTGACATGCTTTTCCGGTCCGAGGATCCGCACACGGCCATCCCGTGAGATCAGAGTCACCGCAAGGGCCCGCTCGATCTTTTTTACAAACTGATCAAACTGGCCGAAGATGTTTTTTTCATGCTGGGCGGGGATCATCATCTCCGCTTCGATAATTCCATTTGCCATAGCTCTATCAATCCTTCCCGAGGAACATCAGGGTAAACCACAACAGCTCGTGTTCCCCGAGGTAATAATCCATTTCTCCTTTTTCCGCCAGGTCCGAGACCACGATGCCAAAGCTTTCGATGCAGGGATGCATGACATCCGGATGCCGGCAGGGCTTCCCCTCCAGCCAGGCACACTTGCTGCAGATGGCACAGGACTCACTGGACAGCGTCAGCACACGGTACCCGCGGGAGGCAAGCAGCTGCTCGATCTCGGTCGTGACCTCCTCATGGGGTCCCCTGGTCGCCAGCGTCTGATCCATATCCAGGATCTCCGCCACCTCCGTCACCGTGGAAAAGAACAGGACATCTGTATAGCCAAGCGTCCGCTCCCGGCATTCCTCCACCGTTCCCACGGCCGGCGGGCAGGACCAGCTGGTCCCATACCGCTTGCACTCCTGCTTGCAGATGGTCCGGACTCTCTCCGTAAACATCACATCCTCAGGGCGCAGGAAAACATACTGGTAGATGGGATACTCCAGGATCAGATTTTCAATCTCTTGTCTGTCCGTCATCATGCCTCCGTCAGGTAAGCTGCAAATAAATCTAAAACAGTATAATTATTACGAACACATCCGCAATTCTGGTTGTGTTGAAATGCAGATGTGATTTTTTCCTGACAGGCCTCATATGAGCTGGATTATTCCTGCCAGACACATCTGCTTTTTCTCTTATCATCAGATGCAGATGTTTCCCCCAAATGGGTATATATGAATGCCAGTCCACAAAGGCCAGTCCGCAAAGGCTAGTCCACAAAGACCGGTCCATAAGGGCAGGCATCTCGTTTTCTTATTTATGATATGGTTCGTTCCGGCTGATCCGGAAGCTGCGGTAGATCTGCTCCAGCAAGATCATCCGCATCAGCTGGTGCGGGAATGTCATTTTTGAGAAGCTGAGCAGGTAGTCTGCGCGTTTTAGTACGTCCCGGGACAGTCCCAGGGATCCGCCGATGACAAAGACGATGTGGCTGACGCCGGAGACCTGCAGGCTGTCCAGCTTCTGTGACAGTTCTACGGAGGTCAGCATCTTGCCTTCTATGGCGAGGGCGATGCAGTAGGCAGAATCCGGAATGCCTTTTAAGAGCCTGTCGCCTTCCTTTTTCAGAATCGCCTGCTCTTCTGCTTCGGAGGCGCCGTCGGGTGTTTTCTCATCGGCGATCTCATACCATTCCAGCGTACAGTACCTGCCAAGCCGCTTGGCATATTCAGCGATCCCGGCCGTCAGGTATTTCTCCTTGATCCGGCCTGCGCAGCATATTGTTATTTTCATTTGTTCTCTCGATGAAATGTCCTTTTCAGGTATTTCTTTTGTTCTTTATGAAAGCATGTTTTAAAGGCTATTATGCAAGGCTTTTTATGCAGGGACAATTATGCAAGGTGTGTATTGTCCACAGTTTTTAACATTCTCCTAATGACAGGAATAGCGACTCCGTCAATTTACAGACAGAGCCGCATCTTCCGTCGCTTTTGTGATGTTATCTTCTTTTTGTCTTATTTTGCGTATTTTGCCTTGATGAATTCGTCGATGCCCTTTGCGCCGGCTTTGCCTGCGCCCATGGCCAGGATGACGGTTGCTGCGCCGGTTACGGCGTCGCCGCCGGCGTATACGCCCTTCTTGGAGGTGGCGCCGGTGTCTTCATCAGCAATGATACATTTTCTGTGGTTGATGTCCAGTCCGATGGTCGTGGAGGAGATCAGCGGATTCGGGGAGGTTCCCAGGGACATGATGACGGTGTCTGCCTCGATCTCGAACTCGGAGCCCGGTATGGCGATGGGACGTCTTCTACCGGAGGAATCCGGCTCGCCCAGCTCCATGCGGATGCATTTGCAGCCCTTGACCCAGCCGGTCTCTTCGTCGACGATCAGCTCGACCGGATTGCAGAGGGTGTTGAAGATGACGCCCTCTTCCTTGGCGTGGTGGACTTCCTCCGCTCTTGCCGGCAGCTCAGCTTCGCTTCTGCGGTAGACGATGTGGGTCTCGGCACCAAGACGCAGTGCGGTTCTGGCAGCATCCATGGCAACGTTTCCTCCGCCGACGACAACGACCTTTTTGCCTCTGTGGATCGGGGTGTAATAGTCGTCGCGGTATGCCTTCATCAGGTTGTTTCTGGTCAGGAACTCATTGGCAGAGAGTACGCCAAGAGCGGTCTCGCCGGGGATGTTCATGAACATCGGAAGGCCCGCACCAGAGCCGATGAAGACGGCCTCAAAGCCTTCCTCATCCATCAGCTCGTCGATGGTGACGGACTTGCCGATGACAACGTTGGTCTCGATCTTTACGCCGAGGCTGCGGACGTTCTCAATCTCTTTGTCCACGACAGCGCTCTTGGGCAGACGGAACTCCGGAATGCCGTAGGAAAGTACACCGCCGGCCTTGTGAAGGGCCTCAAAGATGGTGACCTCATAGCCAAGCTTTGCCAGATCGCCGGCACAGGTAAGACCTGCAGGGCCGGCACCGATGACGGCTACCTTATGGCCGTTCAGCTCCTTGGCCGGTTCAGGATGAATGCCGTTCTCTCTTGCCCAGTCAGCGGTAAAGCGCTCCAGCTTTCCGATGGAGACAGCCTCGCCCTTGATGCCGCGGATACATCTGCCCTCGCACTGGGACTCCTGGGGACATACACGTCCGCAGACAGCCGGCAGAGCGGAGGATTCGCTGATGATCGAGAAGGCTTTGGCAAAATCGCCTTCCTTGATTCCGGCGATAAACTCGGGGATATTGATGTTTACCGGGCAGCCCTGAATGCATTTTGCATTCTTGCAGTGAATACAGCGGCTGGCCTCGTCCATGGCCTCCTGGGCATTGTAGCCGTAGCAGACCTCTTCAAAATTATGGGCACGGACCTGGGGATCCTGCTCGCGCACGGGAACTTTTTTCAGCTTATCAACTGCCATTATTCGTCACCTCCACAATTGCCGCAGCCGCCGTGGAAGGTGGCACCCTCGGTCTTTTTCAGAACAGCTCTGCCTTCTTCGGTCTTATACATCTTCATACGCTGCATGGCCTGATCAAAATCTACCAGATGGCCGTCGAACTCGGGGCCGTCCACGCAGGCGAACTTGACTTCGCCGCCGACCTGTACACGGCAGGCGCCGCACATGCCGGTACCATCGACCATGATCGGGTTCATGCTGACGATGGTCGGAATGCCGTACTCTTTTGTCATTTTGCAGACAAACTTCATCATGATCATCGGTCCGATGGCGACACAGTGATCATAGTGCTTGCCTTCCTTCTCGATCAGATCCTGCAGGCATACGGTGACCATGCCCTTGCGCTCGTAGGAGCCGTCATCCGTGGTGATGTACAGGTTGCAGACCTCGCGGAACTCCTTCTCAAGTACGACAAATTCTTTGGACTTTGCACCGATGATCACGTCCGCGGTGATCCCATGCTGATGCAGCCATTTGACCTGCGGATAGACGGGAGCAGTGCCTACGCCGCCGGCGATAAACAGAATATTCTTTTTCTTCAGCTCTTCGATGGGGGTATCGATCAGGTCAGAGGGACGGCCAAGAGGTCCGACAAAATCCTCAAATGCGTCTCCCTGCTTCAGCTCAGCCATGATGGCTGTGGACTGGCCTACCGGCTGGAATACGATGGTGATCGTTCCGGCTTCGCGGTCAAAGTCACAGATCGTCAGCGGGATACGCTCGCCTACCTCATCTGTCTTTGCGATGATGAACTGACCGGGCTCACAGTGTTTTGCCACACGGGGAGCTTCCACTACCATACGTGTGATGTTGGTCGCAAGCTTGTCAGCATACAATATCCTGTACATGTTCTCTTCCACTCATCCTTTCTTTTTCAGCTCTGTTAAAGCGCTGTTGTTATTGTGTGCTCTGCAGTCTCCTGGCAAGTTCCATCAGGAAGAACTGCCTGAGGCTGTGTGTGCAGCATTTGAAGAACTGCTGCTGGCTCCGGCATTATTTGTCTGCGATCCGCCATCGCCCGCAGACTGTCCGGAAGATGAACCATCTGTACTCTGGGAGGAATTATCCGTGCTCTGCGCGCTGCTTCCACCGTCGTCAGATGTATTCTGGGTATCACCGCCGGAGGGATCGGTATCCGTTCCTGCCGGTGGCTCCCCAGCATCCGAAGGTGCCTCTGTGGGTTCCGGATCCGCATCCGTCTCCTGCGGGACCTCCTCGGAATACTGTGTATCACTTGGGTAATAATAATAGTAAGGCACGGGTGTCGGCGTCGGTGTCGGCGTCGTCTCCGTATACAGGTAGGTCGCAGAAGCAACCTTGCCCAGCTTGCCGTTCTCGCCCTTCAGCACCGCATAGAACACATGCTCGCCGGTACGCATTTCCACGGGACCGGTATAGCGGGTGCTGTTCTCGGTGGGCCGCTTGTCAAAGGAGTAGAAACAGGTGTACCCCTCCGGCACCTCTACGGTAATCATGTAGTCCGAATCATCGGGGCCGGCAAATGTACCGGAAATTGCATTGCCCTCTTCATCGACTCTTCTGGTGTAGCTGCCGGACTTTGGTGTGATCACCGGAGCCGGCGGCTCCTTCAGCTTGATAGTGTATTTTGCGCTCACCGTATCGGACTGTACACCCACCTTGCTGATGAGCATGGCCTTTACCGTCACGCTCTTCTCCTCATCCAGCTTGATGGGGCCTGTGTAGGTCGGTGAATCCGCGCCAGGCTCTCTGCCATCGATGGTGTAATGGATGGTTCCCTCTGTCTCGGCAGTGATGCTAACCTCAATAAACTCATCGTATTCCCCTTCCGCCGGTTTGAAAACCGGAGCGGACGGACGGTAGGCCGCATACTGGGCCACCAGATCCTCGAAGGGACAGGTATCCAGAAGCTTCTGGATCGCAGCTGTATTTCCCTGCGTCTCATAGACGGAGAACAGCAGCTCCCAGGGTTCTTTTTCCTTCGGGAATTCGTTGGTAAGCTCTGTCAGTACCGTTGTTGCCTTGCCGTTTGCATTTTTATTGATGTAGATCCTGGCCAGCATGAGCCGTGCGTTAAAATCCTTAGGCTGGAAGCCAAGCGCCGCGTTGACCGCCTCCAGGGCAGCATCGTACCGGCCTTCGCCGTAGAGCTCTTCTGCCAGTGCGTACTGATATTCGTAGGACTGGGCCTTTCGATGCGCACGGAAGATCAGGATGCCGGCGATCACGCCGATAACTACAAGAGCGGTCAGGACACAGGAGATGATGATACTGCGCTTCCGCGCATTGCGGCGGCGCATCTTTTCCTCCTCGCGTTCCCGCTCCTCACGGCGGATCCGCTCCTGCTCCTCCTTCTTTAGCTGCTCCTCCTGGTAACGGCTCTCGATGGTGATGAAGTCAGGAACCAGCTGGACCTCCTGCTTGCACACAGGACAGAACAGCTCATCATCCGGAAATTGTGCGCCGCATTTTGTGCAGGTCCTCATTGCTTAATTCTCCTCCAGATAATTCTCAAACTGCTCCATCGTCATCAGAACTTTTCTCGGCTTTGTACCCTCTTCTTCCCCGACGACACCGGCGTCACAGAGTTGGTCCATGATCCGGGCAGCCCGGTTGAAACCGATGCGGAAGGCTCTCTGCAGCATACCGATGGATGCCTTGTCCTTCTCAATGATCAGCTTCGCCGCATCGGTAAAGTACTCATCGGTATCCATCGCATCCCCGGACGGACTTTCCGAACCCAGGGAGTGGCTGTTGATCTTGCTTTGTATCTCGTTGCTCTCCTCGCTAAAGTGCGAGGTCTTTACCGTTCCTTTCAGGAAGCTGACCACCTCGGCGATCTCATCATCCGAGAGATAAGCACCCTGCACCCTGGCAGGCTTTGGATAGCCCTGGGGGTAGAACAGCATATCACCCTTGCCCAGAAGCTTCTCGGCACCGACCATATCCAGGATGGTCCGGGAATCCACGCCGGAGGTAACCGCCAGCGCGATACGGGAAGGCATATTGGCCTTGATCAGGCCGGTAATAACATTGACCGACGGACGCTGAGTGGCGATGATCAGGTGAATGCCTGCCGCTCTGGCCAGCTGGGCCAGACGGACGATGGCGTCCTCCACCTCGTTCTGGGCGACCATCATCAGGTCTGCCAGCTCGTCGACGATGACCACGATCCGGTACATCTTCTTTGGCCGTTCGCCGTTTTCCGGCTCCGGCATATCCGCGATCCTTGCGTTGTAGCTGAGCATATCCCTTGCGCCGACCTCAGCAAAACGCTGGTAGCGGTCGGTCATCTCTGCCACGGCCCAGTTCAGGGCGCCTGCCGCCTTCTTGGGGTCGGTGACCACAGGGATCAAAAGATGCGGGATGCCGTTGTAGACGGACAGCTCGACCACCTTCGGGTCGATCATGATAAAGCGCACCTCATCGGGAGCCGCCTTGTACAGGATACTCATGATCAGCGTGTTGATGCACACCGATTTACCGGAGCCTGTGGCACCCGCGATCAGCAGGTGAGGCATCTTGGCGATGTCGGTGACGACCACCTGGCCGCCGATGTCCTTGCCCACCGCAAAGGCAAGCTTGGATTTGTGGTTGATAAACGCCTGCGACTCCAGGAGCTCCCGGAGCGGTACGGCGGTGTTTGTCTTATTCGGTACCTCGATGCCGATGGCAGATTTGCCGGGGATCGGGGCCTCGATACGGATATCCGACGCTGCAAGGTTGAGCTTGATGTCATCCTGCAGGCTCAGGATCTTGCTGACCTTTACACCCATCTGGGGCGTCAGCTCATAGCGTGTTACGGTAGGACCGCAGCTGATGTGGTTGATCGTCACCTCTACGCCAAAGTTATGCAGCGTCATCTGCAGCTTTGCGGCGGTATCCTTCAGGTGCTCCCTGGAATCGCCGCTCCTTGTGGGATCCGGCGGATTCAGAAGATCGATGGGCGGGAACTGGTATACATAGGGTTCCTCTTCCTCTTCGGGTACGACGATCTCCTCCACCTCGCCCACAGAGGGCTTTCCTCGTCTGGCCGGACGGGCCTCTTTGGACTCCTTTGCCGGACCTGCTGCAGACGGTTCTTCTGAAACCGCTTCGGCAGCACTGCTTTCCGCCTTACCGCGGCTCCGTCTTGCGGGACGTATCGGCGCTGCGCCGCTGGCCAGCTCCTGTGCAGAGACGATCTCCTCGTCATCCTCATCAAAGCTTTCCAGATATTCCGGCTCATAAGAATCATCGAAATTTTCATGCGCTTCCGCTTTTGGAGGCATGAGGGCATCGTCGATGCCGATGCCGGTGATCTCCGGCTCCGTATCCTTTGGCAGGATCGACAGCTTCTGCTTATCCGAAGCCATATCTTTTTCGGCTACAGCTTCCTCGGAAGACTTTTTCATCACAGGCCCCATACCGCCGGGCATTTCCGAAGAAAGATCGAAGGTCTGGAAGGCATGTCCGCCATCCGGATCCTCTGCGCGTCCGCTTCTGCGGTTCCTTCTTCTGCGGGAAAGTTCAGAATCATCTGTCTCCTCGACACCGGAAGCCGTAACAGGAAGAATACCGCCATCGGCAGCAGCCTGCAGCTGTCCCGTGCCTTCGGACACCTCCTGCAGATCCGCGCTGCCATGATCTTCCAACAGGGCTCTTTCTCCCTGCGAAGCGATGGCCGCCTGCTCTCTTGCAGCTTCCCGCTCTTCCTCTCTTCTGGCCCGCTCCTCCTCACGGCGAAGCATCTCCTCCTCGCGTCTTGCCGCCGCCTCAGCCCTGGCCTCCTGGCGCTGCAGGCGCCGCTCCTGGCGGGCAGCTCTGCGCTCGTCCCGGGTGTCATAGGCCTCCTCACCCTTCTCCTGAAGGAGCGAAAGCAGAGGCTTCTGCGTCAGAAAGATAGCAAAGATGATCAAGCCGATAAAAATGATCACGTAAGCTCCGGCAGTCCCGAAGGCCGCACCGGCAAGCTGTACGATCAGGCCGCCAAACAGGCCGCCGCCGGTCTGATCCAGCGAGCTGTCAGAATACAGCGTCAGGACCCGGATCTTTTCCCGGTAGCCAAACAGGATCAGCTGAAACAGCGCACACAGGAAAATATACAGACCGGTCAGACCGATGATCCGCCTGGCTGTCTCGCCCGCATCGCCCTCGGCCATGACCAGCAGAACGAAATAGAAAAACATCACGGGAAAAACATAGGCAGGCAGGCCGAAAAGCCCGAAAAACACGGATGCTACCATATGTCCCACCGTGCCTCCAAGCCCCAGATTGCTCAGAAACAGCAGAATACACACCGCCAGCACCACAAGCAGCTGGACATCACGCATCAGACGGTCTTCCCGGACATCTGCGTTCTTCTGCTCCTTCTGGCTGCTCTTCGCTCCGGAAGTCTTTCTTCCGGAAGAGGAAGACACCTTTGCTGCCGCTGTCTTTGCTGATTTTGTACTTTTTTTGCTCCCCTTACCAGATGCCAATGTGTTTTATACTCCTCTGCAATTTGGCCGCCGTTCCGCATATGAACTGCCGGACACGCGGCTATTCTCCCCTTATGCCTGTATCAGAATACATAAACCAGAATGCTCGCGATGCCGGCAAACAGGCAGCAGCCGGCAAAGCCGCGGTTGGATACGCGTACAAGCAGTTTTCTGGCAATACGGACGAACAGATACCCTGCTGCCGCACAGAACAATACGCCGGCCGCCAGAGGCACGAGGCCTCCGTCCGATGCCAGTGAAGTCTCCCGGTCAAACAGCTCGATCAGGATCGAGCCGGCCATGGCCGGAACGCTGAGCAGACAGGCATATTTAGCCATATATTTCCGGCTGAAGCCGCACAGGCTTCCCGCCGCCAGGACCATGCCGATCCTGGAAATGCCGGGGATCACGGAGATCCCCAGGAAAACGCCGATCAGCAGAGCCTCGCGCAGCTTCGTGCTCTCCGGCCGCTTGCCGGTCCCCTCCGAAAAGGAGGACACCATCAGCAGCAGCGCCGTGACAAAAAAGCCCATGGCCGTGATCAGCAGGTTTCCCGCACCGACCGCCGCAAAGTTGCGGACGATCATTCCGATGATCCCCGCAGGGATCAGGGAGGTCAGAAGAAGGATGGCCATGCGCCGGTAGGTGCCGCGCATCACCGGCAGGTAATCCCCCTCCTCCGGGTGCTGGATATTCTGAAAAAAGATCACCAGATTTCCGAGCGCACCGCCAAGAGCGGATATCAGCGATCGAAAGATCCGGATAAGGTCCCGGTAAAATACGAGTATGGAAGCGATCAGCGAGCCTAAGTGAAGAATCGTCAGGAACTTCAGGCTGATCTCTCCCGCTCCGAGAAGGTCGGCAAACAGCACGACTAGTCCGGAGCCGCTGACCGGGAGGAAGGAAGCGATCCCCTGGATCACGCCCAGCACAATAGCCTTAATGATCGACATACCGCATCACTCCTCATGCCCTGCATGCCGCAGGGCAGACGCATCAAAGGTCAGTCCTCGTCCAGATCTCCGTCGAGGTTGGTAAATACATTCTGTACATCGTCGCTGTCGTCCAGAAGGTCCAGGATCCTCTGCAGGTTCTTGCGGTCTGCCGGATCGGTAAGAGCCGTCTTTGTCTGGGGGATCATGGCGATGTCTGCCTCAGCCATCGGGATGCCCTGCTTCTCCAGCTCCTCGCGGACAGCAGAGAAATCATCCGGGGAAGTCAGAATCTCAAAGAAATCCTCCTCCTCGTTGATATCGTCGGCACCGGCGTCCAGAGCGACCATCATCAGATCGTCAAAGCTCATCTCGCACTCTTCCTTGTCGACGATGATCTGACCCTTCTCGTCAAACATAAAGGACACGCAGCCCTGGGTACCGACGTTGCCGTGGCCCTTGGTGAAAGCGCTGCGGACATCTGCAGCGGTACGGTTGCGGTTGTCGGTCAGTGTCTCTACGATGATGGCGATACCGGCCGGGCCGTAGCCTTCGTAGGTGATATGCTCATAGTTGTCGGCATTCGCGTCGCCGGCAGCCTTCTTGATGCCGCGGTCGATGGTATCGTTGGGCATATTGGCTGCTTTCGCCTTGGCAATGACATCACGCAGCTTGCTGTTGTTGTTGGGATCGGGACCGCCCTCTTTTACAGCGATAACGATCTCACGGCCGATGATGGTAAAGATTTTGCCCTTCTTGGCGTCGTTTTTCTCTTTTTTGTGCTTGATATTGGCAAATTTAGAATGTCCAGACATAAAAAATCTCACTCCTTATGACACGCATTTTCATAGTATGCGCAAATTTTATCATTACCTTAAAAATATATCATCTTGCGTAAAAGGCGTCAACTTAACAAAAGTGCCAAGAAAACGGGTAAAAACCGGTTCTTTTTTGATACGTTAATTATAAGGAAGAAAACCCTCCGGCACAGCCCTCTCAGGGAAGATATTCATGGATAAATTCCAGGATATTCCCTGCGGTTGCAGAGCTTTTGGAATATACACTTCCCGCTCTCTCTCCGCATTTTCCGTGGATATAGACGGCCAGCGCGGCTGTCGGTACCCCATTTATCTCCTGATCGTAAAGGGCCAGGAAAGCCGCGGCTATGCCGGATAATACATCTCCGCTTCCTGCTGTGGCAAGGGCGCTCGAGCCGGAACGGTTGATCAGGCACCGCCCATCCGGCAGGGCTGTCACCGTCCGTGCATCCTTCATCATCACAACGACGGAAGCATCTACGGCAGCCTGGCTGGCTACTCTTACCGCGTGAGCTTTGATTTCTTCGGCCTGGTAGCCGGTGAGACGGCTCATCTCTCCAATGTGCGGCGTGATCCAGATCTCGCCAGAGAGATAACCCATCAGCTCCTGGTGGGCAGCGATCAGGTTCAACGCATCCGCATCAAGCACCATGGGAAGCGGACCGGAGAACAGACGGCTGTTCTGCTCCAGGCAGGTCTGCAGCACCTTCAGGGAAAGTGGACCGGTTCCGAGGCCAGGTCCGGCCAGCACTGCATCCGCCCAGGCCAGATCCCGTGAAAGGATCGTCGCGATATCCGTTTTCTCGTCATATGTGGCCAGAAGTGCCTCTGGTAAAAGCGTCGCCAGCGGCGTACGGTTTTTTTCATGGGTCAGGACCTTGACCATGCCGATCCCGGACAGCAGCGCTGCTTTTGCCGACAGGAAGGCCGCTCCAAAAATATCGGCCGATCCGGCGATCACCAGGAGCTTTTTAAAGGTCCCCTTGTTGCCGGATTCATCCCTCGGAGGGATCTGCCGGATATCCGCATCCTCCAGCTCAAAAAGATCGCATTCCGCCTGCATGTCCGCCGGCACAGGAATGCCGATCTTCCGCACGGCGACACGCCCGGCATACGCAGCCCCAGGATACAGGTAAAGCCCTGCTTTTCCCGTGGTAAAGGTGACGGTCAGGTCAGCGCGCAGCGCGGTGCCGCATATGGCCCCGCTGTCTGTGTGGATGCCGGATGGCATATCCACGGCCACCACCGGTACACTTCCGCGGCGGGCATTGACGGTATCAATCACATGCTTATAAAAGCCGGTGATCTCCCGGCTGACACCAATGCCAAAGATGGCATCGACAATGACAGAAAAGGAAGAAAAATCCGTTTTATCCAAAAGTGCTTCATCGGACCATCCGTCCTGGACGGCCTGGATGACTGACACGTCAAAGCTCTCCAGGATATGCATCTGCAGCGCCATCTGCTCGGAATAATGCGCCGGGTCACCGCAAGCAAAAACTACCGGGTGAAGCCCTCTTTCCGCCAGCAGTCTGGCGATAGCCGCCCCGTCACCGGCATTGTAGCCGCTTCCACAAAAAATCAAAGCCCGGGAAAGATCCAGGCCGGCCTTCTCCATCTCCTCCACCACAGCCAGGGCTGCACGCTCCATCAAAACCATAGACGGAATGCCAAGGGCCGAAGCCCGCATATCGGCAGACCTGTGCTGATTTGCAGATAAGATCGGTCTCATACCGCAATACCTCCAGATCGTAGAATCATTCGTAAATGAAATAAGCAGATCAAATTCGCAAACTCATTAACATATATACATATATAATAAACAAATTTAAATAATAGGATGCAAAAATAATCAAATTCAAAAGAGCTGCCGCAAGCTGGATGTCAGATATTACATCCCTTCTGCGCGGCAGCTTCTATGTCATGTTACGGCTCTTTCTGATCCGCAGGAGATGCATCCTCCTGCAGCGTCTTCAGGTTGTAGGACAGACGCATCAGGCTCTCGGAAAGATGCACATTCTGGACGGCAACGTCCTTCGGCACGATCAGATTCAGATCGGTGTGGGCAAAATTCCAGATGGCGTGAATGCCGCCCTCAAGAAGGACGGGCACCATCTTTTTTGCATTGTCCTTGGGCAGGGTCAGAGCGGCGATCTCCACCTCATTGGCGGCCAGAAATGCCGGAAGCTCATCGATCATACGGATCGGGATACCGTTCACAACCGTTCCGAGAAGATCCTTGTTGTTGTCAAACAGGCCCACCACCTGAAAACCATTGCGCTCGAAATTTGTATAATTGGCCAGAGCCTGGCCAAGGTGTCCTGAACCGATAATTACCATATTGTGCATATGATCCAGCCCCAGGATCTTGGCGATCTCATCACGCAGATACTGCACATTATAGCCATAGCCCTGCTGGCCAAATCCGCCAAAATTGTTCAGATCCTGCCGGATCTGAGATGCGGTCACTTTCATCAGAGAAGAAAGATCTGCCGAGGAGATCCGCTCTACGCCGGCCTCCTTGAGCTCCCCCAGATACCGGTAATAACGGGGAAGTCTTTTGATGACAGCTTTCGATATTTCCTTATGGCTCATATTTTAAGCCCTCCTTTGGATATGTTTAGTATAATACTTTGTCTAAAAACTGTCAATCTTAGTGTTAATTCTCTAACAATCCCAGATATTGCAACGATTTCCGGTGCGATTCTGCGGAAATAACCTGCACTATTTTGTCTTCTTCTTTCCCATACCCTGCACTTGCGAATTCTTCCCGGGTAGCTTATGATAGAGTGGCTATATGCAGAACCACTCTTCTTCTGCTCTTTCGGCAGAGAATTCCTTATAAAAATCGTTCGCGGATCCTTTCCTTTTCTATGCAAAGGATCCCGCTCTGGAGGTCACCATGATCCTGGCTTGTCAGAATATCCATAAATCCTTTGGCACCGATACCGTGCTCAAGGACATCAGCTTTCATCTCGAAGAGAGGGACAAAGCTGCCTTGATCGGCATCAACGGCGCCGGCAAATCCACGCTTCTTCGCATTATCACTGGTGAAGATGCCGCAGACTCCGGTACCGTCACTGTTACCCGCGGAAAGACCATCGGTTATCTGGCCCAGTACCAGGAACTGGAGGGAGAATACAGCATCTATGAGGAGGTTCGGAAAGCCCGCCAGGATGTGCTGGACATGGAGGTCCGCCTCCGCGAGATGGAAAAAGAGATGAAGCATGCGTCCGGCGAGGCAGAGACCCGGCTTCTGGAGGACTACACCCGCCTGATGCATGCCTTCGAGCAGAACAATGGCTACGCTGTGGAGAGTGAAGTTACCGGCGTGCTGAAGGGCCTTGGATTTGAGGAAAAGGATTTCTCCCGTACCCTATCCTCCCTCTCCGGCGGCCAGAAGACCCGCATCGTCCTGGGACGACTGCTGCTCACCCGCCCGGATATACTGCTGCTGGATGAGCCGACCAACCATCTGGATATGGCCTCCATCGAGTGGCTGGAAAACTACCTGCGCAGCTACAACGGAACCGTGCTGATCGTTTCTCACGACCGTTATTTCCTGAACCGGATCGTCAACCGTGTCATTGAGATCGAAAACGGCACGTCCATGATGTTTACCGGCAATTACAACGACTACAGCGCCAAAAAAGCCAACGTCCGCAAGGCGCAGCTCAATGCCTGGCTCAAGCAGCAGGCGGAGATCCGGCATCAGGAGGAGGTCATCGCAAAGCTGAAGCAGTTCAACCGGGAGAAGTCCATCAAAAGAGCTGAAAGCCGGGAAAAGCTGCTGGAAAAGGTAGAGATCCTGGATAAACCGACCGAGGTCTCGGCGGAGATGCACATCGAGCTGAAGCCAAGGATCGAAAGCGGAAAGGATGTTCTTACAGTTGAAGGCCTCTCTATGTCTTACCCTGGTCTCCCGCTCTTTACCGACCAGAGCTTTGAGATCAAGCGCGGGGAGCGTGTCGCCATCATCGGCAAAAACGGCACAGGCAAGACCACGATCCTGAAGCTGATCAATGGCCTCCTTACCCCGGATGCTGGAAAGATCATTCCCGGCGCCAAGGTGCACATCGGCTACTATGATCAGGAGCATCAGCTGCTCCACCCGGAGAAAACCATCTTCGAGGAAATCAGCGACCGCTATCCCTCCCTCAATCAGACCCGGATCCGCAATGTGCTTGCGGCTTTCCTTTTTACCGGAGATGACGTATTCAAAAAGATCTCCAGCCTGTCCGGAGGCGAGCGGGGACGCGTGTCCCTGGCCTCTCTCATGCTGTCCGAGGCGAACTTTCTGATCCTCGATGAGCCGACGAACCATCTGGACATCCTGTCAAAGGAGATCCTGGAAGACGCGCTCAGAAGCTACAGCGGGACGGTCCTCTACGTCAGCCATGACCGTTACTTTATCAACCAGACGGCGACCCGCATCCTGGATCTGCATGACGGAATGCTTATCAACTACATAGGCAATTACGATTACTATCTGGAAAAAATGGATGAGCTGAGAAACGCCTACACTGCACCCAAGGCAGGTGCCGGTGCAGATTCCGGTGCAGCTGCCGATGCCGGCAGCGTATCTGCCGCCGAGGGATCCAAGGCCGGCTGGCTCGCCCAGAAAGAGGAGGCAGCCAGACAGCGCAAAAAGGAAAATGCCATCCGCAAGGTTGAGGAGGAAATCGCTGCTCTCGAAGCCCGCAGCAAGGAGATCGATGAAGAGTTTCTCCTCCCGGGCACCGGGACCGACCTGCCCAAGTGCCAGGCCCTCTCCCGCGAACAGGAGGAAATCAACAAAAAACTCGAAGAGCTCTACGAAAAATGGGAGGAGCTCTCCGAGTAAAAGACCAAGGCTGTTTACAACGGTATCGCTGCAAACAGCCTTTTTTCATTCATTCCAGTAATAATAGCCAAAGGGGATCTTTAGCGGCACCAGATTGGAGTCTGTAATGATTTCGTCCTCTGCCGAAAACAGCTCCCCGTCCACTTCGTTCCTGCTAAGGCTGATCCGGATCTTACTCATCTGCGGATACATATCTGTCCAGGATTCCGGAACCAGTATCGGCAGGCCGTATTTCATTCCGTCATTCAAAAGGTTCATATCCATGGTATTTGAGTACCGCACACCAAGACCCTCGGCACTTTTGCAAAGCAGTCTTGCCGCTTCCGGGAAATAACGGTTGACCTGATCACTGGCCACGATGATCTCCCTGCCCTTCAGCTGCTGAGGGACGATCCGAAGGAAAGAGGCCAGCGGATCGGCAGGTCCTGCGACCAATACCAGTTCTTCCTCAAATACCGGCTGAAAAGGATACTTCCCCAGCTTTGTATCGCCTCCAAAGGCCGGCCAGATGGTAAACTCACGGCCAAAATCCCGCCGCATCCGGAGGCGTTCGTTCATTGTACCTTCGTAGGGCACCATATCGAACTGCCGGCCCGGATATTTTTGCGTCAGAAACTCCAGATTCCGGACCATATCCGATGTCCTGGTCAGCGGCGTGTAACAATAGCGAATGGTCGGCGGAAGGCTCTTGTCCGAAAGAGAGATCGCCTCCTCGATGGAACCCTGCACCATGCTTCGGATCCGGCGAAGCAGGCGGAGAATATTATCTGCTCCTTTCTGCATCCGGTAGCTCCCGGACTCCAGATAAAACAATTCGATACCCAGCTTCTCCTGCGCAGATGCCAGTCTTCTGCGAAATGTGTTATAGCTGATTCCGAGAGAATCAGCCGCTTTCATAATAGTACCATGCTCTGAAAGAGCAAAAAGAACATCTGCTTCCTGTGCGGTAAGATTATTTATATTCCTATTCATAACGATTACCTGCAAAAAATACAAATATTGCAATGTAAGAAATTAGAATGAATTTACAGCAAAATATGACTTATCCTGCATATCCGAATCATATATTAGCACTAAATGTATGATTATGTCGAGGGATTTTTGCAAATTATTTGTATAATTCGAATTATTCATGGCAATGCACATTTATAGATAACACATATGCATTAATTGCGTGACTCAAGACGGCAGGCACAAAAACCGCCAGATAAATAGGAGGAGCGATTCACTTAGACAAAACAGCACACGATTCTGGAAACATTACGCAAACGCTTTGGTGCTTCAGCCTTTCGCCCTTTTCCGGGCTTGCTAAATGCTTGCTTTTTTGTCTTCAGAGATCGTGTGCTGTATGCAATACGAGGATGAAAGGATGCTTCCTCCTCTTCTTATGATGTTTTCTCTCAGTTCACTAATTAATGTGAGCGGACGTCTCAGTCAGCTCTCATAGGTTATTTCCGGTTTTTCTTTTGCTTATTCTCCGGAATTTGACTCCGGCATACCGTCTGCAGCTACATGGTAGACCTTCTGGATCGAGCTGGATAGGGCCTGCGGAACGCTGTCCGCCAGCAGGAAATTCTCCGGATCGGCAAGCAGCGCATCCAGATACTCATCTCCCGGCTCATCATTTTGAACCGGTACCGCCAGATAGACATTCTCCATCTCTCCCTCTGCAGCAATACTGCCACCCTTCACAGAATAGATCAGAAGCCGTGAGGTACTCCCATTGCTCTCGCTGCCAAGGCCAAACAGATAAAGATAGTCGTTACCGCTTCCGGTGTGCATGTAGTATACATCCCGCAGCATATTGGCAGAAAGTGGCAGATCTTCCTTCTGATCATTAAAATATAGCGCAAGGTTCTGGCCGCCATCCGTTCCTGTCGTATCAGCACAGTATATCTGATCAGCCTGTCCGTCCTGATCCATATCCATGGAATGCGTGAATACCGCATCCACAGGAATCGCCCAGCTGTCCGTCGCAGGGAGATAGGCATCGTTGAAAGCCTCGGGGTAATCCGTATAAGTAATTTCCACAAACTGGGTATTAACCATATCGTAGGTGATCACCGCCGGCAGAACATACAGGCACAGACCTCGGCCCGTCATAAACCAGGCCATATTTCCGCCGTCCGCATCCACACTCTCCCGGATGTAGGCAGCCAGAGAATCCTCTGTCCACTCCTTAGCCAGAAGCGTAGGATCGGTTTCCTCCAGAATCGTCCTGGCAAGTAAATGCAGCATATAATTCGCATCACAGACATCCGCCAGAAACAGACGCTTGCCCGTTGCGGAGTCAAAAACAGCCGAGCGCTCGATTCCCATCCCATGAGCAGCCATGCCATTGTAGGTATAGCCATCCATGACCACCGAGGTCAGGCGTCCATCCGCACGAGCCGTATACATACGTCTTGAGATCGTCGCCATGGACATATACCCCAGATCGGCATCATAATCCTGTACGATCCCTGCGCCGCGCTCATAGGCCTGATCCAGGATATCCTGGCTATATGCGGAGATGCTTTCCGCAAGTGCCGGGTACGCCTGCTTTGTATAGTCATCCGGTTCCAGAACGCCATACTCATATTCATAGTAAGTTGTGGCTCCTGCTCCCACGGTACCTTCATAGATATGACGGTAGAAAAAAGGAACCTTACCCACGATCTCTGCCGCCGGCCCTGCCTCTGCGCCCGAGCCATTGTCTGCAGAACCCACATCAACAGAACCAGAAGCTGCAGAACCAGCATCTGATGAACCATCTTCAGCAATGCCAGTATTGCCAGAGTCGGAACTGTTATCCGCAGCCGCAGTATCCGCCAGCCCGCTTTCTCCTGCAAAATCAGCTGATCCATCTGTCATGGCCAAAGAAGCAGCATCACTCTCCTGCGCTTCCGCAAAAGCAGAATCCTCCATCTTCGCTGATCCGCGGCTCCCCATCGGCAGCAGGAAGCCAAGAAGCGCCCCCACACCTGCGCCAAGCACCGCAGCCAATATACATAACAGGATTTTTTTATTTAGTGTCATCTCAACATCCCTTTCTTTTTCCTGATCGGGTCATACTTTTTCCTTCTTATACCTAAAAGATGATTGCTTCAACTCGAAAAGGCCTTTTACTACTATACTCTTATTATACTGAAAATTGCCCTGTTCTGCATCTGTAATCCTTTCTTTCTGTATGTTTCTCACGAAATATCATTCTAAGGATGCAATTTTTATAGTCTTCTGCTATAATCATAAAAATGATTAGCGCAAATCACATGTTTTGCAAAAAACATCATAGATGATCCTTTACCATAAACCACAGATGAAGTTACGTATGACAAAGGCTTCAGCAAAGAAAGGAAAACGGTAAAACATATGAACAATACGATCACCGAAAACATTAACATTGTTGAACAGAAGGATCCAAAGATCGCCCGTGTGCTCTCTCTGGAGCTGAAGCGCCAGCAGAACAACCTGGAGCTGATCGCTTCTGAGAACCTGGTCAGCCCTGAAGTCATGGCCACCATGGGCAGCGTTCTGACCAACAAATATGCCGAGGGTTATCCGGGCAGACGGTACTATGGCGGATGTGAATATGTAGATATTGCAGAAAATATCTGCATCGAGCGGGCCAAGGAGATCTTTGGTGCGAAATTTGCCAATGTTCAGGCCCACAGCGGATCACAGGCAAACTTCTGCGTTTATCTGGCCCTGTGTGAGCCGGGCGACACCGTACTTGGCATGGACGTTAAAAACGGCGGACACCTCACTCACGGCAGCCGTGCCAGCTTCTCCGGAAAGATGTTTCACTCTGTATCCTATGGCGTCAACACAGAGACCGGTCTGATCGATTACGATGAAGTCCGCAAGATCGCCCAGGAATGCCGCCCGAAGATGATCATCGCCGGCGCCTCCGCCTATCCCCGTATCATAGATTTCAAGAAGTTTGCTGAGATCGCTCATGAGGTCGGCGCCTACCTGATGGTAGACATGGCCCACATCGCAGGACTTGTCGCTGCCGGAGAACATCCAAATCCGGTGCCCTACGCAGATGTTGTCACCACCACGACCCACAAGACCATGCGCGGTCCCAGAGGCGGTATCATCCTTACCAACAACGAAGAAATCTCCAAGAAGATCAACAAGGCCATGTTCCCCGGCACCCAGGGCGGACCGCTGATGCACATCATCGCTGCCAAAGCTGTTGCCCTCGGCGAGGCACAGCGCCCTGAGTTCAAGGAATATCAGGCACAGATCGTCAAAAACGCCAAGGTACTGGCCAATACCCTTCTGGAGGGCGGCCTGGATCTGGTTACCGGCGGTACCGACAACCATCTGATGCTGCTTGACCTGCGCAAGGCAGACATGAGCGGCCAGGAGCTGGAGGATCGTCTGGACAGAGTCCACATCACCGTCAACAAAAATGCCGTACCCGGCGATCCCCGTCCTGTATCCGAGACCAGCGGTGTGCGCATCGGTACACCGGCCATGACCACCCGCGGCATGAAAGAAGAACAGATGGAGATCATCGGCCATCTGATCCTGCAGGCCATCTTCGACTTCCGCATGTCCCGCGGTGAGATCCTCTCCAAGGTAGATGAGCTCTGCACCCAGTTCCCGCTGTACTGATCGAATTCAACAATTAGGTCGACTGATAAGCTTCTAGATTCGCGATAGGATTCGGCTGATCTTGTAGATAAGCATAGAAAAAACTCCGGTTTAGGCCGGAGTTTTTCTATGGCAATTTTATCTGCTATATTTTAAAGTCTGCGCACCCTATGCTATACTTCTTTTTAGATTGAATTGTGCAAAACCATCTCCTTGGATATTGCGCAAAACCACCCAGTGAATTATTTTTTACAGGAGGAGCCCCATGCCGATAGGTGTTTTGATCAATGTATTTTCTGTTGTATCCGGCGGTTTGCTGGGCAGCCTTGTGGGTGAACGTCTGTCTGACCGTCTAAAGACGCAGATGACCACGATCTTTGGTGTCTGTGCTGCATCCATGGGCGTCAGTTCGATCGTGTTGATGAAGAATATGCCTGCTGTCATTTTTGCAGTTATCCTGGGAAGTCTGATCGGGATTTCCCTGAATCTGGATGGTATGATCCGCAGGGGTACCGGACGTCTTCTCAGCAAGATGGATCTTGCCGGAAATATGCCTCTTATGGTGACAGCTATTGTGCTCTTCTGTGCCAGCGGTACCGGGATATATGGTACCCTCACATCCGGAATGACCGGGGATCACAGCATCCTGATCGCAAAGTCTGTTCTTGATTTTTTCACAGCAATGATCTTTGCCTGCCAATTGAAAAAAGCGGTCGCATTCATCGGTATTCCGCAGCTGCTTATCATGCTGGTCCTCTTCTTCTCTGCGCGTCTGATCCTGCCCCTGACCACCGACAATATGATCGCAGATTTTAAAGCCTGCGGAGGCATCATTCTTCTGGCCACAGGCTTTACCATCATGAAGGTAAAGGAGATCCCCATTGCCAACATGCTGCTTTCCATGATACTTGTCATGCCTGTCAGTGCACTTTGGGAAAACATTATCCTTCCGCTAATGTAAAAAAATCCAATTACAAATCGGCCTTCACTTGACTAAGCTTAATCTGGCTGATAAATCCAAATAACGCCTGCGCAGAATATTTGCGCAGGCGTTATTATTTCGATTCATTGATTCGTTAACACATATGTGTTATAGTAAGCCTATGGAGGATGATTTCCGATGAACGAACGATTTATGTGGGAAGTTGCGTATTCCGGTAAGAGTTTATATCAGATTGCCAAAGAAGCTAATATTCCTTATACGACCTTGAGCAGGATTCGCACACAGAAAACAGATATCAACCATTGTGATGCTTTTGCCGTTTGGAAACTGGCAGCTGTACTTGGCACAGATGTGCCGAATATCCTGAATCCCGGAAGGTTTCTGGATACCATGAGCGGGACCTATGGCAATATCGATTATACCTGGCGTTATGATGATGAAGATGCCGTCCTTTGTTTTACCAAAGATGGCATTTCCCACGAAGTCAATATGAGAGAAAAGCTCTGCTATCCAGAACGGATCAAGATCTATGCGAAGTACGCTGCCATGAAGATAGATCAATATCTGCAGGAGGAAGAAAGCAGGGAAAAGTTGAAAAAGCTGAAGGAGAAATACAGCAATGGGGAAAATGTATCTTCTGAAGCACAAGGATGAAGTCTGTGCCATTATAGAGCTTGATGAGGTGAGCGGTAATCTTGTGACTTCCACGCTGATTGCACCATCTGCGGCGCCATTTGCTGGGATTTTCACAATGAATAATGCAAAGAGATGGTGGGCAATGCGATCTATCCCAGGTTCACGAAAGCAGATAAAAGAAATCCTTCAATCAGCCGGGTGCATGACTTCCGAAAATTTTCTTGCCAAAAACCTGGCTCTCAGTCTTACCGATTGCTATTGGGTTTGTCCGGAAGATATCGATCTTCATTGGGACGAGGTAAAGCTCTATCAGCACCGGAGATTTACGAAGGATTATCTTCCTTATCATCATGCGTCTTCGTACGATCCCAACGCCTCACTTGGCGGTCAGATGGATAAGGTGTGGGATGTTTCCACTCAGCCCCCGGTTCTTATAAAAACAGCTTCTGCCTGGCATGGACAACAAAGTTTAAATGAGTTGTTTGCGACAGAACTGCACAAAAGGCTAAATGCTGGTATACCCTTTGTCGAATATTCGATTGAGATAAGTCCTTTCGGAGAAGGAATCCGGTCAACCTGCACCGCTTTTACCTCTGAACAAACTGAATTTGTATCAGCATATGAAGTTGTCTCTTCTCAGAAGGTAAGCAGCCAGCTGTCTCCATACGACGCATATATATTCTGCTGTGTGCAGCTGGGATTAGATGAAAAACAGATCCGGGATTTTATGGACTATCAGACCATGACCGATTTTGTTATCAGCAATACAGATGAGCACCTGTTAAATTTCGGCTTGCTGCGCGATACGGAGTCTTTGGAAATGACAGGACCGGCGCCGATCTTTGATTCGGGCAACAGCATGTTTTACAGTGATCAGCGAAACAAACCCTATACAAGAAGTGAGTTGCTCGACAGAAACATTACCGGTTTTTATACAAAAGAAGAGAAAATGCTGGCGCGGGTACAGAATAAGGCCTTGGTCAAAGAGGACCTGTTGTTCTCGCCGGAAGAGGTCCGTGACTTTTATCTTAATGGTGGTTTGCCGGAGGAGCGAGCTGCTTTTATCGCAGATAGCTATGCCGCGAAGCTTTCACTTCTCCATGATTTTTTCAAAGGAAAAACCATATCCTTCTATACAGAGAAACAAAAAATTAAGGCTCTGCCGTCATCATGACTGCAGAGCCTTCTGCGCTTTACGCCTGCGCAAATACCTTGCGCAGGTTTTCTTTGCATTCTGCAAAGGTCTCGCCTGGATGTGCCTCGTACAGCTTCTTTTCTCCCATGAAGATGGTTGGCACGTAATAGTAGTCATATTGGTCCGCTATGGCACTCTCCCGGCTTTCTTCGATCTTTTCGATTTCGATCGTCTTCCAGGCCGGTTTTTCATCAAACAGCTCTTCCATTGCCCGGAAGGCCTGCCGGCAGTAGGGACAGTTTTCCAGATAAAACAGTTTCAGCATTTGGGGACTCCTTTACCTGGCCAGGTATCCGTCCAGTATGTCCAGAATATCCTGGCGCTCACAGATTTCGTATGTGTCTGCTTCTGTAGGATTCGCCATGTAATCCTCGTAATAAGTATAACATGCATCCATTTCTTCGACACATCGATCCCAGTTTTTTTTCTGCTTTTCTGTCAGTTTGGTCGGCTTCAGGTCGTATTTGTCCTGCAGATATCTGGCCAGGAAATCGGTAAACTTTTTCTGTCCGCTGAGCAGCATATGGTCGCGGTTGTAAAAGTCTGTTTCGATCTCGATCCCACAGTCATCGCAGTATTCGTCCAGATTTACATATTCATATCCGTACTCTGCTGCGATATCTGCTGCCCGGTTGTACCTCTCCAGAGCTTCAATGGCTCCGTTGTCGGTTTCCTGATGGGGGAAGCGCACGAACAGGACATGCTCTATGCCTGATGCCTTGCACTTGTCCAGGAATTCGATCAGGCACTCTTCTGCCACGGGATTCAGATCCCGCCTTGCCTCCGGATCATAATCGGTCCATTCAGGTGGAAGCTTTTCTTCTGTTGTGTGGGTGAAGGAGCCCTTCAGATAGGAATATCCGCGAAGGTCCATCCCGATGTACAGCTTGATCCGTTTCAGGTGCTCCATCTGGTCCCAGCGGCTGTGGTATTTCATGATCGGGAAAAAGTAGGACAGCTTTTCCTCGGTTCCATAGCGGCTGACCATATCCCATTTTGCCTTCTGGGACTGCATGCAGTCGGCCATATACCGGACCGAGGCCTCCTTGTACAGCATGTCATCGTCGTAGACCGCTCCGTTGAGCTCGACGATCAGTACCTTTGGGGTCTGCCTGCGAAGGATCTCGTCCAGCTGATAGCTCCACAGGGTGACCGGATTGCATTCAAAGGAATAGGGATAGCTGGTCACGCCGGTCTGCTTATAAAACTCTGGCGCATTGAAGCTGCAGTAGACTTCACTCGATCCCAGAAGGACCACGTCCAGGGAGTTCTTGTCCTCTTTGTAGAAGCCGCGCAGGCGAACACCGTTGTTGTTGACGCCGCACAGATAATAATGCTGCATACCACCGATCACTGTGAGCAGCACAAGGATCAGAAATAGAGTCTTTATAAATCGTTTCAGGTATAAACTATGTCTGCTTGTCATCCAGTCTGTTCTCCGTCTGATTTCCGTTTATTGCGAAAAGCGCCTTATAGCCAGGCCTCTTCCACTTACCTGCTCTCATCTGTGCAGTGCCATCAGAACTGCATGTACACAAACTCTGCAGGATCATATCCAGGGCCGTAGATGCCCCAGCATACGGTCATTACAGCGATGATCACAATAACGACCACCTGCAGGCCGTATCCGCAGCGGTCCAGCAGCTCTCCCGGCTCATCGATGTGGTTTCTTTCCTGCAGTACACTGACGATAAACAGCACCACGGTGCAGATCAGCAGGACGATGAAATCATTCCGGCCAAGTCCAAGGCTGAAAAACTGCTCCCTTCCCAGGGCAATGTTGTGGTCAAAGATGCTTCTTGCCAGCATGTCCATGGCACCGTGATATCCGGGTGCGATGTCAAAGTAATATCCGATCAGGACGAGAATAAACGTCCTTGCCATGCGGAAGGCTCTCCAGGCAAAGGACTCCGTCCGGATCCGCAGGATCTGGCAGAGGTAGTCGAACACCGGCTTCAGCAGGATGGACAGCATGATAATGCCGCCATTCCACAGACCAAATGCGATATAGCGGCTGTTTGCGCCGTGCCAGATGCCGACGACCAGAAATACGATCAGGGAGGAAATGCTGGTGGGCAGCACCTTGGCGATATGCGCTCCGGCTGCCGTCTTTCCAAAGGCGGACTGCTTCATCTTTTTGCTCCAGCCAAGGAATAGCTTTGACATGGCAACCGGGTAAAAGATGTAGTTTTTCATCCACTCACCCAGCGAGATATGCCATCTGCGCCAGTAGTCGTTGATCGACTCAGCAAAATACGGTCTGCGGAAGTTCTGGATCATATCGATGCCAAGGATCTGGGCAATGCCGCGGCTGATATCGATGCCTGCCGAAAAATCCGCGTACAGCTGCAAGGCATACAGCAGAGCGGTCCACAAAATCGCCGGTCCGCAGTACTGGGTATAATCGGCGGTAAGGGTGCTGATCGCGATGACCGCCCGGTCGGCGATCACCAGCTTTTTGAAAAGTCCCCACAGGATCAGCTCCAGCCCATGCTTGAACCGGACAAACTCCGGTCTGTGCTCTGCTGTCAGCTGCGGCGCAAGTTGGGCAAAACTGCTGATCGGTCCCTGCACGATCTGCGGGAAAAACGAGATAAACAGAGCAAATTTTAACAGATTCTTTTCTGCCTGGATCGTGCCTCGGTAGACATCGATCAGGTAGCCGGCCGCCTGGAAGGTATAAAACGAGATGCCAAGCGGAAGGATCAGATGCAAAAACGGCAGCGGTCCGGTTCCATCGGCGGAGCCAAACAGCAGATTGATATTTCCAAAAATATAATTGGTGTATTTCAGGAAGACCAGGATCCCGAAATTGGCAATAAGGGCAAGGATCATATACGCCTTCTGGCGGCTCTTTGCCTGTGCCTTCAGCGCCTTTTTTCCCTCGCGGTCAAGGGAAGCGCCTGCGTTCTTCAGCCTCTGCTTAACCGTTACCTGCACCTGCTCGATCGCCCGGGCAGCCGCATAGATCGTGAACGTCGTGAACAGAATAAAAGCAGCAAACTTTATTCCTGTACAGAGGTAAAAATAATAGTTTGCCGCCAGAAGTACGGTCCACTGATATTTTTTTACCGGGAACAGATAATAGACCGCGGTCACAATGACCGTAAAGAGCAAAAATGAAAATGTCGTATATGCCATCAGTCATCTCCCCGTGCTGCGCAGTTCCAGCCCCAGGTCTGCCTGCGTTCCCGCACAAGCAGCAGTTTGCCATCTGCCCCAAGCAGCCAGACCTCCGGCAGATCTCGGCTCAGAAATGCCGCCATGCCTTCGCTGACCGAATAGGCACCTGTCTCATGGAAGACCAGGATATCGCCCTCCGCCAGATCTGGCAGATACGCCCCTCTGGCCAGCACATCCATCGTTGTGCAAAGGCTTCCGCAAAGGGTGACCATATCCTCAGCCTTTTTCTCGCCAACCGAAGCCGTACAGGCATTTGAATTATTCTCATCAGCAGAAGCTGTACATGGGTATTCTCTGTACACTCCTTCAGCATCCTTCTTCAGATGTGTGAGCTTTGGAACCTGCATGCCGGAGAGCTGCCCGTCATATTTCAGCTGATGAAGGCCGCCGTCCAGGATCGCATACTTCACCTGTCCGTTGACCTTGAGATCCTCGACGCGTGTCAGATAAAAGCCGCAGGGCGCCGCAAAAAAGCGGCCCATCTCCACCGTAAGGCGACGGCCCTTCACCGCGCCGAACACGCGGATCCTGTCTGCGATCGCCGTAAGGCGCTTCATCTCCTCCTGCTCCGGATCCTCTGCGAAATAATCAACGGCAAGGCCTGTCCCATATTCGACCCGCTCCGGAAGGTAACCCGTCTCCTCAGCGATCGATCCGAGGATCGCCTCAAAAGCGTCCAGCTCCTCAATGATCTTGACGGGCTTGCGCTTTTGCGTACCGGTAAAATAATGGATCCCGGCAAGGTGCACATGCGGCCATTTTTCCTGGTTTCCGAGGATCTCCCGCAGGATGCTTTCATCCATGCCAAACTGACTGGCGCTGGCAAGACGTAAAAGAACATCCACCTTCTCGCCTCGCTCTTCAGCGCAGGATTCGATCAGTTCCAGATGACGCAGGCTCTCAGCCGTCAACACACCGCAGCGATAATCCAGTGCAGCCTCGACATCCGCTCTTCTCTTATTCACACCGGAAAAGATGATCTTTTCCGGTGCAACGCACAGGGCTTTGCAGATCTCCAGTTCTCCCGGACTGCAGACCTCTACATTGGAAAAGATGTCGGGCAGAAATGACAGCAAAAAAGGATTGGCCTTTATGGAAAAGCAAAGGCCAACCTGCGGCCCGAAGGCTTCTGCTACCGCATCTGCCCGTTTCTGAAACATGCTCTCCGAAAAAAGGTATGCCGGTGTATGTATGTTTTCTGTCAGACTGGAAAAATCGATCGGTAAAGGCTGCATATATTGTCTCTTCTCTTTCTGAAAAGTTATCCCCGGATGCGCAATGCCATATATGATTTAAATCCTGCTTTATTCGTCCTGCAGACGCTCGACCAGTGCCAGGATCGCCTTTGCACTGTTGAAATTGTCGGGGATCAGGTCGCCCGGCTGGATCTCGATGTCATACTCATCACTAAGTGCGCCTACGATGGCAATGATATCAAACGAATCCAGAACGCTGTCATCGATCAGCGCCTCCTCGGTTGCAAAGTCTACGTCCGGTCTTACGGATTCAAGAATCTCAATTAATCTTTCCATGATGCATTTCTCCTTCAAAAGTGTATTGAATGAATGTTTAAAAACAAGTTCAAAAATACAATGTTCAGAAATTTGATTTTAAATAATACGAATCATGCTGTCTTAGCTTTGGTCAGACAAACGTAAAGTCCGTTTATGAAAACATTTCCCGAAGGGCTTTCATATCGATCTTTCCATTTGCCAGTGTGGGCATCCCCTCCAGGCGGATGATCTTTCGCGGCACCATGAATGCCGGCATGTCTGCCCGGAACATCAGCGCGATCTCCTTGCTTGTCGCCTGTCCGCAGTAGAACAGATAAAGCAGAGATTTCTTTGGGTCATACATCGCACAGCAGGTATCGACACCTTCTGCCTTTCCGGCTTCGATCTCGATCTCATCCAGCTCGATCCGGTGGCCCAGATGTTTGATCTGTCTGTCCTTCCGTCCCAGGAATTCCAGCAGCCCATCCTCCCGGATCCGGCCCAGATCACCCGTCCGGTAAATGATATCCCGGTAGCGGTCATTGAGCGGATTCTGGATAAAGGCTGCTCTGGTGCGCTCGGGATCCCTATAATATCCAAGGGCAAGCACCGGCCCGCCGACACAGATCTCGCCAGGATTGCCTACTGCAGGCTCTTTTCCCTGCTCATCCAGAAGCAGGATCCTGTAATGCGGATATGGACGCCCGATGGGCAGACGTGTATCCTCCTCGACCTTTTCCTTTACTTCATAGACGGTACAGGAGGCAGTCGCCTCTGTCGGTCCATACTGGTTAAAGAACCGTACCTCCGGCAGATAGTCCTGCCAGATCCGCAGATACTTATTGGAGATGACGGCCCCGGAAAAGATGACACGGCGCAGATGCTCCGGAACCTGGATCTTGAACGCGCCAAGCCTGGCTGCGATCTCCAGTCCCGCCGTGCTCCAGCAAAGAGTGGTCACCTTCTGGCTGTTTAATGTACCAAACAGCCGGTCCGGCATGGCAAATTCATTTTTGGGGATAATGAACGAAGAAGCCCCGGTATACAGGGGCAGATAGATATCCCGCACGGCAGCAATGTAATCAAGGGGCGCCTGATTGCCCAGCACGTCACTCTCATCCAGCTGCAGGACACTCTGCACGGCGTCGATATAGCACATCAGCGAATAATGGGAAGTAATCACCCCTTTGGGTTTTCCTGTTGATCCGGAGGTAAAGATAACATACAGCGGTGAAGTCTCCGTTATCCCGCAGACCGCATCTTCCCTGTATGCCGCCGGATCGCCTTCCTCCAGGATATCTTCCAGCACAAAGATCTTTCCGGAAAAGCCAAGCGCCTGTGCCTTGTCCAGGTATGTCCGGCTGACGATCATATATGCCGCATCGATCACCTCGAGGATCTGCTGCAGCCTGCCTGCTGGCAGCTCCGCATCCGCAGGGGCATAAAAACAGCCGGCACGCACAACACCCAGATAGCATGCCGGTGTAAACACATTCCTTGCCCCCATCACCACGACAGGTTCTGCCGGCAAGGCACCTTTATTCAACAAAAAATCTCCCACAGCGCGGGAGATCTGATCGACCTGTCCAAAGGTCAGACGCTGTTCAGCATCAGCATATGCGATCCGATCCGTATGGTCTGCTGATGCATGATCAAGCCAGTCTAAAACAGAAGTATACATTTCAGTCTCCAGTAAATAATAAGTCCGTTATGAAGTCTGAACCGTTAAACTGCACTGCGGTTCTGCAATTACGTTCTGCCCTATGCAGAATTAAAAAATGCGGACAGCTATATTGATAATTGCTGTCACCAGACTTGAAGTATACTACAGCAAGCAGGGATTTGCAAGACTGCCAGGCGCTAAGTCCCTGCTGCGTCAAACGCAAAGTCCCTGCTGCACGTTTCTTCTAAAAATTATCCGCGCTGAAGATATTCCGCCAGCCGGCAAGACTTACCGGCTCAAACCGGTGCTTCAGTTCCTTGACCATCAGATCCTTGTTCGCGTTCTCGATATAGACGTCATATCGGCCCTGATAGCTGCCAAAGGTGACCGTTTCTTTGGCACCGACCATCTCCTGCAGCTTTGCCAGCATGCGTTCCTTTGTGGCTTCCGCCGGGAAGATACGGATGCAGCGGTATCCATCGGGCACATGGCGCTCATCCACATGGATCCGGATTTTATCCGCCCATGGCATCTGTCGGATCGTATCTGCCGCCCGGTCTGCTTTCTCTGTCTTATCCAGGATAAAAAAGTAGATCGTTTTGTCCATGTAGGAAACATCCGACAGGCGCGGCGCAAAATTGCGGTCGGGAGAAACTCTCTTTCTCTCAAACACATCACGGATGGCCTCATTTTTCATCTCGCCATAACGGTAGATCAGCACATTATGCTCCAATGTGGTCATGAAAAATTCCACTTCATCCTCTTCCAGCAGGCGGCGTATCTCCTGTGCGATCTTTGCCTCCATCATGACAGCTTCCAGATAGGTCCTTGATTTCATGTCAAAAAGGATCGATCCATCCATACCAATGATAGGCAGACGGAAATCCACATCCCTCAGCAGCTCATGCACCGAGGCCGGCGATTCGATGGTATCTACGGTAAACTTACATCCGTCCTCGATCAGCCGATTCAGCTCGATCAGGGAATACCCGGAGATCTTATGTCCCTCTTCAAAGATCGTGTTGGTCACACCAGATGCAAACAGGATGTCCGTATTACGCACTCTGGGCAGATGCAGCCGGTTGACCACCTCGCAAACGACCAGACCGATCAGGGTATCGACGATCCTGTGATAGGCATAGATAAAGACATTGCCGCTCCCCGTCTGGGTGATGACAACAATCAAAAATACGATACCGGCAAACTGTGCCATCTCCGCCAGGTTCAGCCATACCGTAAAGTAGATGACGATGCCGCAGCCTATGGCTGCGATCAGATAATGGAGAATATCATCCGGATCAGGGATCCCGCGGAGCGCCTGCTCAAGAAGCAAAGTGATCACGCCCCATCCGGCACCGATCAGCGTGCCGATCACCCGGCGCTGGGCGATGGCCTTCATGCTTCGGGTATACGGCTGGATACACATGACCGCCGCGATCAGCGCAAAGATGGGCATGCCCCGCCGGCCGCGCAGCTCATAGACGATCATGCAAAGCATGACGGCAGCCACCGTCCGCAGGATGCGCTGGCCGGGCACAAACAGATTATGCTTTTTCTTCTGTGCAGTCGTATTATTATGGGCAAACATCTTCAGTCGATCTCCTGAGCCATACAGCAATTAACTTCGTTCATCCATCGTCCGTAAAACTTATATACTCCGAAATACAAAGATCCTTTCGAACTGCATGATCCCTCACTCCAGCGCATACGCAGCTTTCTGCTCTTCGCTCAGCTCCATGTCGCCTACCAGCTCCTTCCCCTTGCGGATGAAATCTTCTATCGTATAGCGGGGATAGGAAACAAAAGAGTATTTTTCGCTCCCGGCCTTATAGCAGACCAGTATACGGTCCTGCACAGGTATACGGCAGACAAAGTTACGGACCTCGGCTGTCATTCCGTCAAGGGCCAGGTCGATCTGGGCGCCAACCGAACCCATATTCAGAAACAGCTCTCCATCCTCGGTGAAATCCCATGTGATATGCTCATCCAATGCTCCGGCGGAAGGATCTGCCTGTATGCTGCGCAGCTGTCTGCCTGTCCGAAGCTCGTATTCACAGACCAGATGGTCGCTGTAGAGTACCCACAGGCTCTTCTCGTGGAAGCAGATGGACAGGGGCGGGACAAAATCTCTTCCTAGCCGCAGCAGCTCCCTCCCTTTCTTGTCATAGACAAGGATATGCTCTTTGTCTGCGTCCTTCCGGATCAGGGCAAAGGCAGAGCCATCTTCCTTCCAGATCAGGCTGCTCCAGGCCGGGATCTTATCCTCCAGGAGTGCTGCAGTGCCATCGGCAGTGGAGAGCAGATACCCATTCTCCCACTGATCGGTTACCAGGGCATGGGATCCGTCCGGATCCAGCGGCGGATCCAGGAGAAGCTCCAGCATATCGAAATCAAGATCCTGTACCATCCATTCACCGGTAGAGATATTATAGGCATTCATGTAGAACGCACCATCCACAGCATTTACGGTTCCAACGCCAAAATAACAGATCGTCCCCCCTGCACATACTGGTTTCGTATGAAAATTATATTTCTTCTCATCTCCTGCAAGACCAGGGACCGGGATCAGTTCATAGCCAGGATCATTCAGAGAGACCCTCGCAAGGATCGTCCCCTCCTCTGTCTCTCCGCTGATGACCATATAATTCTCCTCCGGATCGACATGTAAAAGAGTGATCTGCCTGCAATTTCCTATTTGGGCGGACGTAATGACCCGCGTGCTCATATCCGAAAGATCCAGCACAGAGAGCTCTGTGCCGCCCATATTGCAGATGCAGTACTTCTCACCGGCAAACGAATCATAGATCAGATTATTGGACGCAGTACCCCCTGAAAATGCCGTGTATTCCCGGTCTCCTTCCTGCATGCGATAGAGCCGGACTCCATCCCCAAGCATGACCAGGAAACAGTTCCGGTCCTCATCCCATGCCGGCGTACGGACCATCCCCCGAAGCACATACTGGGGAAATATGGCATACTCTCCGCTTTGTTCTTTTTCCGGCATCAGGGCCGCCATGCTTCCATCTATCGTATAAGCCAGAAAAGACGTATTATCGACGCCAACCGACAGGTCTACGATCTCGCTTTTCGCACGGCAGGCAGCCAGAGTCGTCCCATCCCCAGGATCCAGGAAGACGGCCTGATCCGAAAAGACTGCTCCAAGGGTCCAGGCCCCATCGTATCCATCGAAATCCTCCGCGGAATAACGGACCAGCCGGGTAAATCCTCGCATCGTGGTTCCGTTGTAGGTGATCTCCTTCTCCCACTGCACCTTTCCGTTGGGATCCGCATGCAGCACGGTCATCCTGCCTTCTGACTTGAAGGAATATCCTGCCCGCCAGGCATGATCGGATGCATCGCTGTTTAAGGCATAATCCTCTGTATGCTTTGACAGCAGCATCCAGAAACCATCCTCATCCGCCAGGAAAGCAAACTGAGACTGGCAGTCAATAGATAGCGGACAAAAGGAGGAAGTCAGCTTTTCAACGTCAATGACCAGGATCCCATTGACCGGGCCTGCCTGAACGTCGGCTGCACTTCGACTCACAAGATACAGCTTTCCGGCTGTTCTGTCAAAATACAGGGTCCGGCCGCGCTCGTCCTCCCCATAGGAATAGGAACGATAGACCGTTGGATATTCCGGATGACAGATAAATGGGGTATCCTCCCGGCCGGAATCGAACCATCCCCGGATATTCCGGGTGTCTGATTCGATCACCAGCACATGATCCTGAAAGACCAGCGCAAGATCCGGATCCCTTTCATCCGCCTCTCCCAGTACACAGATGCCAAAGATATCCTGCTCATAGAACTGCTGCCACAATAATTCCCCTGTTTTCATCGAATAGGCAGAGAGCCTGCTGCCGTTCGCAGCAAGCAGCTCATTATCGTTTATGACCGACAGCTGAATATAAGAAGCAAATATATACTGGCTGACATCCGCCACAAAGTTCCCATACCCGGTCTCAGCCTCCCCGATCTCCTCTCCTGTCTTAAGATCAAAAAAACGCAGCAGATATTTGCTGTCCAGCATAGCCATATAGTGCATATCAGGAGACACCTTATAGGCATATGTCTGATACCGGGATGGATAAAATGCTGTCAGCTCTGTATCTGCGTCATCGGGATAATTGTAGGCTCCCTCTGCCTGGCTCAGAGCATAGGCGGCTTCATAGATGACCGGACGGTCTTTGTCCTCATCCGGAAGCCCCTCCAGGGCAAGGCGGACGGCCATCAGCCGGTCGTTCTCCTCCAGCTGGCTTCTGCTCAGGTCCGCCAGCTGCCGGGACTGACTGATCTTTGCCTGTTTCAGATTCGCTGAGATCTGGATATTGCTCCAGATAAAATAGGCAGTCAGCAGGGACAGCGCGGCCAGGACGGCTCCCATCAGGCGCATCTGGTACTGTCGCTGGCGCTGCCGCAGATCATTGTACCGGCAGCCGATCAGCGCAGCGGCAAGCCGTGGAAATTCCTCTCTCCTGGCCCGTCTGCGCTCCATCCGGTAATCACAGGAAAGCGGCTCTAAGGGTTCGATCACCGTGACCGGATTGCCATCGGTATCGACCGTCGTGACCTCCCGCTCCTGCAGGACCTTGGGGATCACCTCCGACGGCTCACCGTCCACCAGAACAGTAAGCACCTTGTGCTTCTCATGATGGGCCAGGAAAAATTCGATCTCTTTGGCTACCCACACGGACCTGATGGACCGGGTCGAGCAGATCACAATCAGAAATTCCGTGGAAAGCAGCGCCTCTTTGATGGTATCGTTCAGATCGTCCGTAGCAGACAGCTCATCCTTATCCCGGAAGACCGGGCGCAGACTTTTGATATTCTTTTCCTTCTTCAGCGCGGCCGGGATAGGAAACCTCTCCAGTCTGGTCTGGATCTCTGCCGCGATCTGGCTATCCACCGGATCATGCTTATAGGAGATAAACGCTTTATAGTGATACGTCATTGCATCAGCCCTTTCATCATTGACAGAGCAAGTTCATTCATTCTGCGCTCCAAAAGTACCATTGCTGGATTGCCCTCATAGATCCTGGACATATATTTGTCATACATCTCTTCACACAAAACGCCGTCCATTTCTGTCTTTAGAGATGCCATGGAATACCATGTCTGAAAACTCATATAGCTCTCATCCTCTGCCGTAAGAAAAACATTCCCATTATTCATGACGCCGGTCAGGATCAACTGACGTACCTTAGCAAGGGCCTCCTCCCTCTTTTCTCCTGTTATCTCCTCAGCATCCAGATTCAGCTGTATCGTATAAAGTCCAAAGTCGGACCGATCCGTGATCTCCGCCTCCGGAGCAAAGGAACGAAGCTTTGAAAGGATATCCGGACGGATCTCCGCATCGGTAAATCCGGTATCCTCCGGAACATGCAGCAGACCGTTCGTCTCCTGGATCACATATTCCCTGCCGGTGAGCAGATTCTGCACCTTACCGCCGGTGATCATGTCTGCTTCCTTCATTTCCGGATAATTTCCGCCATTGATCATTGTACAGAGCAGCTCCAGCACCCACTGGTTTTCCTCATTCCAGGTATTTCCGCCGATTCCGATACAGTTGCGGTCAAATACGATATGTCCGTCCGTTATGCCCTTGTCTGTAAAGGCAGCACAGATCGGTTTATTCTTCGCCAGACGGATACAGATCTCTCCTCCGCCCAGCTCCTCCTGGGCCTGGCTCATTCGCAGCAGAGAATCCATTCCTTCCTGAGTCAGAGACAGATCCAGAGCCAGACTTCCATCCTCGTTTGAAACAATGGAAGCTGCGGCTCTGCCGCCCTTCAGATTCAGCGCGTAGACGTTTGCAGTAACATATAGAGGATCTGCAGTCTGCAGCAGGGAAAGAATATCCCCATTCATGCGGTCCGAAAGCGTCCGGATGGCAACCGTTCCCTCCTGCCCTCTGATCTTTCCCAGACAGTAAGGCATCCCCAGCGCATCCAGGCGTTTCTGAAGCCCTTCGATGAGCTTCATGCGTGATTCATCATCCATACTCCGGTCCGTCTGGCGAAGGGTGATAACAGCCGTATCCTGTCCATCCATCTCCGGCATTTCCTTCTCCCATTCCACAGCTGACAGACAGGCCGCCCCATAGTGACCGGACAGCGGAGCCTCTGTCAGGCTGTCTGCCAGATAATCAGCCCAATCTCCGGACAGAGTCTTCGGATCGATGATCCATACAGCCGGATCCTCTGTTTTCTGAAGATGCCAGAACCAGACCTTCTTTCCCTCCAGCCAGGCGCTGGTCGTACAGCTCCGAATATCCGAAGTCAGGAGCAGCTTATCCTGCCACAGCTCCAGCTGCTCATCATGATTTTTGAGAAACGAATCAGAGAATTCAATTGTAATACCTTGGGATGTGTCTGCTTCCGTCCGTTCTGCACGGACAAGATCCTCCGGCATCAGGTCCAGGAACTGTCCCTCCTGCAGGTCGAGGAACCCGGTATCAGAAGAATACAGGCAAAACCGCCGGGGGACATAAATATATCGATCCGCAAAGACTGACAGCGCATCGCTGCCTTTCAGCTCCGGATCCAGATAAATATCGAACCGGTCGTTATCTTCGCCATCTTCCCACACAGTAAGTTCCAGATGGTATCTATCCTCACCTGCACAAGCCATAAGACGCTCATCGATGATCGCGTAATCTTCCTGCAGCATCTCGGCAGAGGTGTCCGAGGAAGCTTCGATCACCACATGATCCCAGCCGGACCAATCCACCTGGCTCTCCGCAGGATCCGCTCCCGCTTCCTTCCCTGCACAGGCCGCTAAAACAGCCGCACAAAGGAAAAGCAGCACAGAAATATGTTTTATCTTAAAAGTAAAATTGCTCATCTGCTGATACCTGCACCTATAGCCGCCTATTTCCTATTCGCCCATCTGCTTTGCTGCATATAATTCCCTTGCAGAAGCAAAGATGGCATGCAGCATAAGCGTTCTTTATAATATTTTATCACGAGCGGCAGACGCGCAAAAGGAAAAGACAGAAAAGAACAAAATAAAAAAGTCAGGTCTGCCGACTTCCTGCGAATGCATCGGCAAACCTGGCCTCTGATATCTTTTTTTATTCTAAACCAACAAAGCCGTCCAAATGAAATGACGGTAAATAGTTTTCTGCTGCCGCATAGTTCATACCACCAACCAGCGCCATGAGCCCCATAATTAGAAGCATTTTCACTATATAAAACACAAAACTATCAGTAGCCTTCTTTGCTGTCGCTTCCGCCTTTTTTCCAATGCTGCTGCAAATGCTTTTTATGCTTTGTCAGACCAGCACTGACACTCCATTTTGTGTCAGAAAGCTGCACATGATCAATCCCACATCCAAACGTCATGGCACCTTTCTGGGATAATCAGAAGATCCTGGGTATTCAGACCAGGATCTAGCTTTGAGTTGCATAATATTCATTTGAGCATTGCCATATATTTGCTCTGATCATCGTCCGGGATCTGCAGAAAATCCATCGCCTGCTTCTCGGTATACGTGACATACTCCCACCACTTTCGCTTTTGCGTAGAAGTGGGGGCTTCCTGTTCGACAGCCCTATCGGGCTGAGCATAGGCAGGCTATCCCCGCGTGCCCCGCGGTTCTCTGATCAGCCCTTTCAGGCTGAATGTTTGTCGTCCTTTATTGATTATCCTTTCATCAGGAGCCTGCGCCCCTCCTCCCGGATATTCACTGCTGCATTTATATCCCTATCCATACGATTTCCGCACCCGCAGAGATATATCCGCTCGTTAAGGCCCAGTTCCTTTTTTACATTCCCGCATCTGCTGCACATCTTGCTTGACGGGAAGTACCTGTCTACCTTTAGCAGTGTTTTTCCCTGCTCCGCCAGTTTGTACCTGAGCATATCCCGGAATGCCCCGAAACTGTCATCCATCACACTCTTGCCAAACTTCAGGCTCCGGCTCATCGCCCTCATGTCGATGTCTTCCACTGCCACCGCGTCATACCTGTCCGCGATCTTACGGCTCAGCTTGTGCTGGTAATCCCTCCGCTGATTCCGCACCTTTTCATGGCAGCGTGCGAGCTTTCTTTTCTGCTTCTCGTAATTCCGGCTGCCCTTCTGGCAGTGGGACAGTTTCCTCTGCTCCTTTGCAAGGCGTTCCTCAGTTTTACGGTAGTACATCGGGTATTCCGCCCTGGTCCCGTCTGAGAACACGGCCATCCCCTGCATTGTAAAATCGATCCCCAGTATCTCTGCTTCCTTCCTGTCCTTCCCGGCCGCTTGGTTTTCACTGACCTGGTACTCGTACAATAAGGATGCGTAATACTTTTCGGAAGGATCCATGCTCACTGTAACTGACTTCAAAATATACCCTTCAGGAATCTCCCTGTGACATCGGATCTTCACCTCTCCCACTCTGGGAAGACGCAACTTTCCCTCCCTAAGGCGGATATTTCCGTTCACCACATTTGTGGTGTAACTCCTGCGGCTCCTGTGCTTCGACTTGAACCGGGGAAATCCCACGTTCTTCTCCCGGAAAAACTTCTTATATGCTGCTTCCAGCTGAAGCTGTACATTTGCCAGTGCCAGGGAATCCACCTCCTTAAGCCACGGGTACTCTGTCTTGTATCCCGCCGGCGTAAGCCGCTCCGTCTTCCCGGTCTTCTCGTACATCTCCTTCTTGTCCGCAAGCATATGGTTATATAGAAACCGGCAGCAGCCGAACGTCTTATGGAACAAGGTCTCCTGCTGTCTGTCCGGATACAACCGGAATTTATATGCCCTCTGT
>DFFG01000035.1:12553-13627 GCA_002368795.1 Eubacterium sp. UBA3782 | reverse complement strand
GTGTTCTGGTAGAACTCGTCCTCTACATTGACAGTATTGTCCTGGAGTGGAAGAATGAACCTCATTCCGGCGTTTATCAGGGCAGATACGTTCTTCTTGGAGTAGAAGCCTTTATCTGCAATGATGATGCAGTTATTGCAGCCGGCAGCATTTATGGTATCCATAAACGCAGTTTTATCAACAATGGAGCCCTGTACGACCCGGTAAAAGACTGGCCTGTGGGAGTTCTTCTCAAAAACATACAGGATCCTGGCCTGAGGATTCCTGGAATGTTCAGGGTTATATCCCTTCATGGCAAGGGAATCCGCTGACCTGGAGAAGATGGATGTTCCGTCGAACAGCAGTGTCGTTCCGGGCATTACCTGCGAACGCATGAAGGTATCCAGTTGATCCTGAATACTTCCGAGTCTGGCTATGAATCTTCGGACTGACCCTTCTGATACGGCGATATCACGACAGATATCACTCATGTAAGAATCCAGAAAGAGTGGTTGGATCATTCTCGCAGAAGTAACTTTATCAACCAGTCTCAACAAGGCGATCGTGCGGATCTCGCGGAAGATGTCCGGGAAATGCTCTTTCAGCTTTTCTCCAAGTTCCGGCGTAAGCTGCAGAAGGAGCTCATAGGCACCGTAGTTTTTCACTGTAGGTGCAACATCAGGGGTAAGTCGCATTTCCTGCATCAGCCGCAGTCCGTTAGCGTTAGGGATAAACCCATCGGCCTCCGTAATCTTGCCGATACTTTTACCGGTGACCTTTTGTGGTCTGCCCTTATCCGCGTCCCATTTCGAAGATACAAGATAAGTGTAGTAATGACCGCCAATAAAACGGATTTCTACAGCGCCAAACTGGGTAGGCCGTTTGCTCTTTATGGATTCAGGGATACTCATAGAAGTCCTTTCTATTAACGTAACTTACGTAATAATTATACTTCATATGAGCCGCTAAATCAAGCAAAATCGGGACAATATATAGCATAAACAGCGATTTTTCAAGGTTCCTACTACCATCCATTGGATGGTTGATGATATTTGGAGACTAATTTAGCCGGGTTTCTATTAACGTAAATTTTGA
>DFFG01000035.1:0-12495 GCA_002368795.1 Eubacterium sp. UBA3782 | reverse complement strand
ACGTAAATTTTGAGGTTTCAGTGTTGTATAAGGCGAAAGCCTTTCATATCGACGGAGCCGCTGCCCCGGTACGTAAAATACAGCGGGAAGACGCCGTCCGGGATGTCCACCTGCCCGGATCTATTCTGCCAGGTCGCATCCAGACCGTGTACATCGACGGAGCCGCGGCATTCGCCGTTCGGCTGCGTGCGCACTTCAAAGATCCCGCATCCGCTGCCGCGCAGTTCAAGTTCGATCTGAGCCAGATTTGAGAACACAAACTCTTTGAAGCCGATCGTGGCGCCGTCACGGAGATTGCGGACATACTGGACTGGATCAACGCCGTCGCAGACCGCCCGGGCGTCCTCCGGCTCCAGATCGTCACAGTCCTGGGTGAGGAACGGATAGTCCATTTTCATGACCTCCGAGTGGGAGAAGGCCGCCCCGCCGGCAGCCGTCAAATGGCAGCAGATATACGCGGGATAACTGCCCTCGCCGGTCAGCGGACCGGGATTCAGCCCGCAGGAGCTGACCGCAGCCTGGGAAATGGAGCCGTCCAGGGCGATTGTGATTTTCTCTGCGCAGCCCTGGCGGCTGAAGTTGGTGCGGTTGGTCTGGCGATGATAGAAAACATACCACTGCCCGGCGCAGCACTCGATGCCGCCGTGGGTGTTTCCCAGCGCATTGACAGCATGCTCCTCTGTTCTTCCGTCAAGGAACACGTCTCCGATATCGACCAGCGTGCCTCCGAAGCGATAGTCGGCGTCCGGCACAGAGCTGACAGCGTAGCAAAGCTCATGACTTTGCACCGAGGAATAGACCAGATAATACAGCTTTCCGATCTTGCGGATGGAGCTGGCTTCAAAAAACTCATGGCCCTCAAAGCCTGTGCCGAAGCTCTCTGTAATACTGGGCAGCAGCGGTCTGGGTTCCTCGGAGAGCGTCAGCATGTCCGGCTGGAGGCGCATCACCTGAGAATGGTGCATTCCGTCATCCTGCTCAGGGCGCATGGGTGCGTTTCCCGAATAGAGATAGACCTGTCTGTCCTCGTCCACAAAGACGCCGGGATCAAATTGCGTCAGATCTCCCTTGCGGCTACCCAGGGGCGTTCCGTCCGCATGCCGCACACGGCCCAGATACGCAAAGTCGCCGCATGGCGTGTCGCAGACAGCAACGCCGATCTCGGGCAGGAAATCAAGACAATAATACAGATAATAACGCCCATCCGGGCCCCGCACCACATCCGGCGCCCACAGGGCATGGACACCCCGGGGATTGAGATCCGATGGTTTTTTGGGCTCTATTCCAAAGAGGAGCCGCTGAGGCGGCGCATCTGCGGGAATGTTCTGATTCACCGGGTCCTGATCCTTCCGATAGATGACGCCCTCATAGCGCCACTGTGTCAGGTCGTCCACAGGCGCCGACCAGCACACATAATCATTCAGGCAGAAGCCTGCCGCGCCGAAACGGTCGTGACTCCCATAGAGGTAAATCCGCTCGCCGAACACATGGGGTTCCCCGTCCGGAACGTACTCATAGGACGGAAGATAGGGATTAAACACCTGCTTTTTCATGAACTCTCCTCTCTCAATCGGAAACTAGCCAGAATATGTCATGATTATGACACGGGAAGCCTGTTCGGTCTATGTCCGGATTGGCTTTTTTTCACTCCCTTTGGTGAAAGTACAAAACAAATCCAGATGAAAAAAAGCAAAAGAGTGCGTTTACAAGCGGCCGGTGTTTTTATATTCTTACGCTGAGGTGATTTGTATGTGGAAACGCGCAAAATGGCTGGGGATCCCCCAGAAAGAGATAAAGGAAAAAGGAATCTATCACGGTGATCTGGGTGGGCGCTTTGCGTACTTTCGCTGCGAGAAGGACTTGCCGACGGGCTGCTCGCTGACGCTGGATATCACGGCAAATTCCCGCTACCGGCTCTGGATCAACGGGAAAAGCGTACTTTCCGGCCCTTGCAAGGGGGATCGCAACCGCCAGTATTACGAGACCGTGGACGTGACGCCATGGATTCAAGAGGGCCGCAACGTTTTTTGCGTGCAGATATTGTACTGTGATCCGGACACGGTGGAATGGGAGATCGGCGAGCGGGCGGCTATCTATGGTGTTGTAGGCCGTCAGTGCGGCCACCGGCTTGCCGTTGAGGGTGACGTTCTTGACAGCACCGGAAATATAGTAGAAACAATCACCACCGGTCTTGCCGACTGGCGGGTCTGGCTGGATAACAGCTATTATCTGAAGTCCGACGAGCATACCCAGTTTCTCGGCGCCATCATCGAGCGGCTTGACGCCGACCAGACGCCGATCCATTGGAAAGAGACAAAATATGATTGCAACGCCTGGCGTCCGGCGCAGACTTTGGAGCCGGGAGTGGCGGAGGATCCCTTCTGCTTTGTGGGTGTGACGCCCATGTTCCGCATTGTCAAGCGGGAGATCCCGCTGCTCTACGAGAAAGGGCAGGGCTTTGCCCGCTGCTTCGACCGGATGGGAGAAACGTTCCCGCTGCTTTCCGAAAGCAAGATGGAGATTCCTGCGGGGGAGGGACAAGAGATCCTGCTGGACGCCGGGGCGATCCTGAACGCCTACCCTCGCTTCCGCTTTGCGGGCGGCAAGGGCGCGAAGGTGCAGATCACCTATTTTGAAAAATTCGGCGGTCCCGACTCGGACGCGGTTCGTTCCGACCTTCGTGGTGAGGTGAAGGGCATCACCGATACGATCATCCTGGACGGGAGCGAGTTGTGCTTTGAACCCTTCTGGGTGCGCACCTTCCGCTTCATCCGCCTGACGGTGGAAGCGGGTGACAGCCCGGTCACGGTCTTTGCGCCGGACTTCAACAAGACCGGCTACCCGCTGGCGGTAGAATCCCGCATAGAATCTTCCGCCCCCTGGGTGGAAAAACTCTGGGATATCTGCGTGCGGACGCTGGAAAACTGCATGCTGGAGACCTATATGGACTGTCCCTACTACGAGCAGCTCCAGTACGGCATGGACACCCGCCTGGAGGCGCAGTACACCTATGCCGTGAGCCGTGACACCGCCCTGGTGCGCAAGGCTCTGCTGGACTTCCACTACGGGATGCAGCCGGAGGGTCTGAACGCAGGAAAGGCGCCGTCGGCCTATCTGCAGATCCTCTCCACCTTCTCTCTGCACTACATCTTCCTGCTCTGCGAATTTGCGGCGCTGCACGACGACAAAAAGCTCCTGCGCCTGTGCCGGGGCGATATCGACCGGATCCTGGATGTGTTCGACAGCCGGATCGGGGAAAACGGTCTGGTCGGCAGGCTGGACTTCTGGAACTTCGTGGACTGGAACGACGCCTGGAACGACACGGCCGGGGCTCCCGCCGCGCTGCAACGCGGCCCGTCCGTGATCATCAACCTCATGTACGCCTATGCGCTCGGCTGCGCGGCAGACTTCATGGACGGGCAGCGACGTCCCGGCCTGGCATCCGAATACCGGGAGCGGCGTTCCTACATTCTGAGCGCTGTGGAAAAGCTCTGCTGGGATGAACACGCTGGACTGTACCGCGAGGGGCCGGATTTCATCCAGTTCAGCCGCCATGCCCAGGCCTGGGCCGTGCTGAACGGACTGAAAGAGGGCAACGCGGCGGCACAGCTTTTGAAAACTGCTCTCAAACGCGAGGACATTCTGCGCTGCAGCTTCTCCGCCTCCTACGACTGGTTCCGCGCGCTGGAGAAAGCCGGGCTCTATGACGACATGCGGCGGGAGCTGGAGCCCTGGATCGCGCTGCTGGACTTGGACTGCACCTGCTGCCCGGAGACGCCGAAGGGAGCACGCAGCGAGTGCCATGCCTGGAGTGCGCTGCCACTCTATGAACTGATGCGCACGGCAGCGGGCGTTCACCCGCAGAAGGACGGCAGCGTTCTCGTTGCGCCGCACACGATGGATCTCAACGATCTCCGGGGGCAGGCCTCGGCGAAAAACGGCCCGGTTGCCTTTGATTACCGAAAGAATGACGCGGGCAGATGGGAATACGCCCTGACGCTGCCCGCGGGAACGGGCGGCCTGTTCCGTTTCCCGGACGGCAGGGAAAAGACTTTGCACGAGGGCTGTCAGCTTTTGAAGGAGGAGTGAAGCATGCAAATCAAGGTGGAAAAGAAGCGGGAGGTTTTATCCCTGATCACGGCCGAGCTTTTGGAGTTGGAGGGGGCACAGCACGGCGACGATCTCTTCTTCCAGGATGAGGTCAAGGATCGGGTGCTTTAATTTCTGCAAAGAACACTAAAATAGAAGAAAATGCGCAAAACGAGAGATACCCGACGGTTCTCTCGTTTTGCTACTATAGAGACAGAAAACATCGCAAACGCAGAATAAGGAGGAGACACCATGGGTAAAGAAATCTATCACGCACTGTTGGATCCGGACTATCAGGACGTGTATGTGGACGTGGACGAGATCCGCACCCGCAAAGCACCCAACGGCGAGGAGATCTCCTGCCGCTATATCCACGGCGGTTTTCAGCAGAAGGCCGTCAAGTTCAGCATCCACTTTCCGAAGCGGGATGCCTTCCGGGGCCGCTTTTTCCAGTATCTCTCTCCCTTCCCCGGCCCGGACGAGGAGATGGCCAGTCTGAATAAGACCGGTGGCGACGACGTGATCAGCTTCTCGCTCTTGAACGGCGCCTATTTCGTGGAGAGCAACATGGGCTCCAAAAATATGTTCGGGCCCAACGGAGATGACAAAGACCGCTGGAAATCCAGCGCGGCCGTGGCGGAGTTCTCACGCAAGAAAGCCATGGAGATCTACGCCTGCCCCCGCCCGGTCGGCATCGTATTCGGTGGCAGCGGCGGAGGTTACAAGACCATGGCCTGCATCGAGAACACCGACGCCTGGGACGGCGCGGTGCCCTATGTGATCGGCTCTCCGGTGAGCCTGCCGAACACCATCACCATGCATGTGCAGGGCGAGCGCGTGCTGCGCCATGCTTTCCCGAAAATCCTGGACGCGCTGGACGCGGGCGGCAGCGGGGACATGTACGCGGGCTTAAGCGAGGACGAGGCGGCCATGCTGCGGGAGATGACCGATATGGGTTTTCCTCCCATGGCCTGGTACCCCGAAGCGCGCGGCCAGTTTGACGACGGCTCGCTGCCGGTGCTGTCTCCCGGCGTAAAGATGGCCGATCCCGGCTATTTCACGGACTTCTGGACGGTGCCCGGTTATCTGGGGGCCGATCCCGACAGCAACGCCTGCCGCGACCGCCTGCAGTTCAAGGGTAAAGTGCGGCGCGTGCATCTGCCCGGCGTGCCGGAATCGTTGGATGAGGAGAACGAGCTGGAGGGCCGCAATGGCGTGGACGACGCTTGGAAAAAGATGCTTTCGGACGGCAAGGACGCCTGGATCGAGCTGGAGACGCTCCCGGAAGGGGAGGACCTCTATCTGCGCGGCGTGAACATCACTTTTGTAACCGGTGAGGCTGCGGGCAAGCAGCTGCTGCTGGGCGGCATGGAGCGCGACCGGGTCAACGGCGGCGGCTTTCTCACCATTGGCATGTGCTATGGCCTGGACGATATTCCCGGCGTTCTCAGCAAGGTAAAGCCCGGCGACGAGCTGACGCTGGACAACTCCGACTACATCGCCATCCAGTCCTACTACCGGCACCAGGTACCCTCGGACTTAAGCTTCCACGCCTGGGATCAGTTCCGAAAAGCGGACGGCAGCCCGGCCCTGCCCCAGCGGGCTAACGTCATGGGCTACGGCTTCACCGGCACCGGCACCGTGCAGGACGGCAACGCCCAGGGCAAGGTCATCGTGATCCAGTCCCTAATGGACGAATCCACCTGCCCCTGGTGCGGCGACTGGTACCGCGGCAAGGTCCGCGAGAGCAAGGGCGGCGAGGACGATTTCCGCATCTATTACATGCAGCGCTGCATGCACGGAGATGTGGATTTCCTCGGCAACAACATGATCGTCAACTATAAGGGCGCGCTGCTGCAGGCCTTGCTGGATATGGCCGACTGGCTGCAGACTGGCAAAGAGCCCCTTCCCTCCACGGTCTATGAGCGCGTGGGCGGCCAGATCATCGAAGAGGCTGATCCCATCGCGAGAAAGGGCATGCAGGCCGGCGTCACGCTCACGGCAAACGGCCAAAAGTGCTGCCATGTGAAAGCGGGCGGCGAGTTTGTCCTTCTCGCGGAGATGACCGTGCCGGAGGGCGCGGGCGAGATCACCTCTGTCCGCTATGATTTCAATGACAGCTGGAGCTACCCCACGCCGCCCGAGAATCTCTTCCCGGTCGAGGGCAGCTTTACGAAGAGCGGGAAAAACGGCGCGCAGCTTGCCGTTTCCGAGATCACACACCATTTTGACAAGCCAGGTACCTATTTTGTCTCCGTGCGCGTGACCAGCCAGCGCAGCGGCGACGCCTCCGATCCCTTCACGCAGGTGAAGAATCTGGACCGCGTGCGGGTGATCGTAGAGGAGTAAGATTGTACAATTTGAGCAAAAACTCACGATTTCAGATGTACTCGTGTGGATTTGATCCCGATATAATGAAAGCACATCAAACCAGAAACGCATAAAAGAAAGGAGCTTTCCCATGAACGAAGAAATCAAAAACCCAGCTCCCGTGAAGGAAAAGGGCGTACCCTTCGGCAAACTGGTGGCATGGTCCCTGCGCCCCGGTTCCACGGGCGTGGCTATGATGATCCTGGGCTATCTGACGATCTTCGCGGTGAACACGATGAAAATGCCCGCAGCGCTGGTGGGCGGCCTGCTGCTGGCCAGCAAGTTCATCGACGGCGTCACCGACCTCTTCGCCGGTCTCATCGTCGACCGCACCAACACCAAGCTGGGCCGCGGCCGTCCCTATGAACTGTGCGTGATCGGTATGTGGCTTTCCACCGTGCTGATGTTCATGGTGCCTGAGAGCGCCTCCATGCTGGTCAAGAGCATCTGGATCCTGGTCATGTACCTCTTCGCAAACTCCATTTTCTATACCTTCCTCAACGCCAACAGCACCGTTTACATGGTGCGCGCCTTCTCCTCCCAGAAGGAGTACGTGCAGCTTTCCACCTACGGCGGCGTTGTGCCGATGCTGATCGTGCTGATCTTTAACGTCCTCTTCCCCACGCTGATGGGCGCTATGGCCACCAGCCAGGGCGGCTGGGTCAAGCTGGTGCTGATCTTCGCCGTGCCGCTGACGGTGCTGGGCATGCTGCGCTTCTTCGTCATCAAGGAGACCAACGATGTGGACGTGAGCGCCGAGGGCGACAAGGTAAACCTCAAGGAAGTCATGCAGCTTCTGAAGAAGAACCGTTATATCTACATCATCGCCCTTGCCTCTCTGGTCATCAACCTGCTCACCAATATGGGCGTCGGCGTTTTCTACTTCACGGAGATCGTGGGCAACGTGGGTCTCATGAGCGTGCTCGCCCTCAGCCAGGTCATCGTTCTTCCTCTGATGTTCATCTTCCCCCAGATGCTCAAAAAGATGAGCGTTGCCAAGCTGGTCCGCATCGGCCTGCTGGTGGGCGTGGCCGCCGGTGTCGTGAACTACCTTGCCGGCAGCAACATGATCCTGCTGGTGATCGGCTCCATCCTCACCGGCGCCAGCTCTGTCCCTGTCACCATGCTCGCTGCGCTAATGATCATCGAGTGCGCCGATTATAACGAGCACATCGGTCTGAGCCGCATGGAGGGCTCTCTCGGCGCGGTCAACGGCTTTGCCTCCAAGGTGGGCGCCGGTGTCGGTGCGGGCATTCTCGGCATCCTGATCGGTCTGGCCGGTTACGACGGCAACCTGGCCGTGCAGCCCGCCTCCGCCATCACCATGATCCGCCTGCTGTACTCGCTGATCCCTGCGGCCATGAATTTCGTGGTGTATCTGGTCTTTCGCCTGTATTCGCTGGACAAGCAGATCCCCCAGATCCGCGCGGAGAACGCGGCCCGGCGTGCCGAGGCAAAGCACGAAGCGTAAGCTCTTTTCACTCCTAAATATGAATCAGCGGTGAGCATTTGCCCACCGCTGATTCTTTACGAAAGGAGAAAAATGGCATATAATGCTCCCAAAGGGGCGTGAAAAGGATGAAATTTGCTCGTTCGGACGTGGAATATCGACTCAGTGATTGTCAGGGCCAGGTTTTTGCCGCCTGCCGCATGGGTGCCTGGTGCTTCAACGAAGAAAAGCACCTGTATTTCAGCACCGCTCCCCATCAGGAGGAATACCATCTCTTCCTGCGCGCGGGCGGCGTGCTGGATCAGGCGATCGGTCTGAAAGACACAGAAGCCCTTCCGCACATTCTGGGCGGCACGCTGGGGCTCGTCTGGATCGCAGAGTGGGTGCACCTCCGGAGCGGCGGGCGTATTCTGGTGATCCTCGGCCCTGTGTATCTCAAAAACGCCTCGGTGGAGGAGAGCCTGCAGGCGCTGGACCGCCAGGGAATCTCCCAGCATCTCAGGCGGCAGTATCTCAACGTCCTGGGGGACGTGCCGGTGCTGCGCTTTGATATGGTGCGGCAGTACGCCTGCATGCTCCACTATACCTGCTATTTGGAGGTGGCGAAGCCAGTCATCCTGACACGCGAGAGCGAACAGCCAAGTGCGCAAAAAGGCAATGTCGCGCAGTCCGGCAGCGGGAATGATTATCAGCGCATGGCGGCCTATGAGGAGATGCTTCTGCGGCATCTGGCTGAGGGCACGCATCCCCCGGAAGACTCTCCCGCCCCTTCCGGCGAACTGCAGGATTTCGATATTCGCGACACACTTCGCCTGATCAAGGACAATCTGTTGATTTTCACGGGACTCTGCGCCCGTACCGCCATCCGCGGCGGTGTGCCGGTCTATACCGCGAAAAAGCTGGAGAGCGAATGGGTCGGCCGGATCGAGGCGGCACGGAGCTTTTCTGTGGCTCACCGGCTGCGGGAATCCATGTATAACGATTTTCTCCGCCAGGTGCGGCAGGCCCGTGAGAGCACCGGGCTTTCCAAGGCTGTGCGCGATTGCCGCAGCTACATTCAGGCCAATTACATGAACGAGATCACACTGGAGGATCTGGCCCGGCACTGCGGCTACGCGGAATACTATCTCTCCCGGAAATTTGCCAAGGAAACCGGCATGAAGATCAGCGATTATATCCACCGTGTGCGTGTCGACGCCGCAAAGCTCCTGCTGGTGACCACTTCCCGGGAGATCCAGGAGATCAGCGATTTGCTGCATTTCGGCAACCGCAGCCACTTTGACCGGGTATTCCGCCAGCATGTGGGCGTATCCCCGGCAAAATTCCGTGAACAGGGTGGACAAATTCAAATGTCAAAGGAGACGACATGAAGCTTAAGCAACTGAATCAGTATATCGATTTTATGGAGGCCGTTCAGTCCTGTACGGCAGACGTGTATTTCTGCTCTGACGAGGGCGACCGGCTGAATCTGAAATCCACGCTGTCACAGTTTTTGTTCGCCAGCATTTGCGGGGACAGGGATTATCTGCGGGGCGGAACCGTCGTCTGTCAGAACGAGGGCGACTATGACAGGCTCTCTTCCTATCTGGAGGAAAGCGACTGCGAAGGGAGAACACAAAATGAAGGCTGATCTTCAAATCCCGGAAGAGCTGATGCGCCACATCGGAGCCGGCATGCAGGAGCGGATGAAAAAAGAGCAGGCGGACAAGGTGAAGAACTATCGGATTCTCAACGCCTGCGCGAAAAAAGGCGGGATCCTGTTCACCGGCTCTTCGCTGATGGAGCAGTTTCCGGTCTGCGAGCTGGCCATGGACGCCGGGATCACGCACCCGGTCTATAACCGCGGCATCGGCGGCACCACTACAGACGATTTCCTCCGGGAGATCGACACGGTGCTTCTGGATCTGGAGCCGTCCAAGGTGTTTCTGAACATCGGCACCAACGACATGACCGACCGGATCTACGGCGGGAAATGGATGGAGCATCTGCGTGATAACTACGAGACCATTCTGCGTATCGCCCGGGAAAAACTGCCGAACACTGAAATCTTCTGCATGGCCTATTATCCCACAAACCGCCATCTGCCGGATCAGAACGAATGGCAGGCGGCCATGCTCAAGGAGCGCACGGTGGAGAATATCACAGCCTGCAATGCGCGTGTCAAAGCCCTGGCGGAGAAGTACAACTGCCGATACATCGACGTGAACCGGGGGCTATGTGATGAAAACGGGGAGCAGAAAGAGGAGTATGCCATTGACGGCGTTCACATGTACGCCAATGCTTATCGTATCGTTTTCGAGAACCTGAAGCCATTTTTACTGTAAGGCTCATGCTTGAGAGCTTCGCCATTCGCCCGGTGAGGTTCCGACCTCCCGGCCGAAGACCGTAATGAAATAGTTGTAATCGTGGTAGCCGCATAGTGCGGCAATCTCCGCAAGCGGGAGCTGCTTTGTTCGATTTCCGCCAGATGCTGATCCAGCTTGCCGGTCACAAGAGCCGATTGACGGAAATGGCACGATCCCGCCGGAAGCACAGCCAGTGATCGAGTCTATCAAGATCACGGATTGAGTTTATCGTTCATTGGCTGATCGATTAAAAAAATAAGCGCCGTCCCAGTGCATGCAGGAATGCAGCACGGGAACGGCGCTTATTGATTTCTATACGATTTTTTAGCTGATGGCTATGCCGAAGCGCGCCATGTTGTAGCGGTTGATCTCATCGATGATGATCTGCCCTACATGGGGATAGATGGTGCCCGGGCCGCCGTAGGTGATGCCCGGCCAGAAGCCTTTGCATTCGCCGTAGGCGTCCAGTGCCCGCCGTGTTTCTTTGCGGATCTCTTCCTCGGAAGCGTCCTCGCGGTCGATGACGGAATCAATGCCGCCCATCAGCAGCATGCGGTCACCCACCTTCTCGCAGATCGCCGGGATATTGTTTGAGGGCAGGACACCCTGCCAGATGTCGACGCCGATCTCTGCAAAATCTTCCACCAGAGGTTCCATATAGGAATCGCCGTGATGCATAACGATGACGTTCTGGGAATGCAGGTAGTCGTACAGCCGGCGGTAGGGCTCCTTGAACAGATCCCGGAAGGTCTCGGCCGAGAAGAACAGGCTGTTTTTGGAGCCAAGGTCATCGTGGGATACGATCATATCCGGGTGCAGATGCTCCACGATCAGCTTCATATAGGTGAGCCGGTATTCGCAGATCACATCGATCAGCGCCTGCATGGCTTCCGGCTCCAGCAGCATGTTCATCAGTGTATCCTCGAAGGTCATCAGCATATGCAGCTGTTCAAAGATGCCGGTGCCCATGATGACCATGGTAAGGTACTTGTCATGATCGATCGCCTGTTCATTGGCGATAGCCGTCTCCCAGCCTTCCTGGCATTTCCCCATAAGGTCCGGTACCTTTACATATTTCTCCCATTCCGTGATATCCTTGATCACCTGGTTTTCCGGCGTGACAAGCGGCACAGCAGCCGGTGCGTCCTCCGGGAAAAGGATCAGGGTCCCCCACTGGTCGTAGGAAGTTGTTCCTCGGATACGGTTTCCACGGATCAGATTGAATACAGGATCTCCCGCAATTCCCCGGCACATGGTAAAATCATTGGGCAGACATTCCGGATGCCCCTTGTCAAATTTCAGGGCTTCCAGAAGATTTTGCTTTGGTGTCAGCATGATGACAGCGCTCCTTTCATAATAAATACTTTCTGATTCCCTGCAGCGGTGAACCATCCGAGAATCCTGGTACATGTTGCATTTATCAGTTTTCCCTGCGGCTAAGCAAAGCAGCGTCCGCAGAAGGAAAACCTGGAAAGCGGTTTCCACTGGGATCTTTTCGGTTTGTTTTATTGTATAATAATCTCTATGGCACAAACAATACGGCAGATGAACAAATATCCATGGCGGTGCATGCAATAAAGCTGTACATCCATGGCTGCGGATCCTGGGGATACCAGCTGTTTGTGTGGCAATCACGGGAAAGCCGCCCTATAATAGGGAGGACAGTTCGTTTTGATCGTAAAAGACATGAACATGACGTTGGGAGAGCTTGGGCCTTGTGAAAGAAAACCGCCGGAATGCGCAGCGGTGACCTTCAGAGGCGCAAAAGCATTGCACCAGACGCAGATTCGCTGTATGATGGCTCTGCCTGTGCAGGAAGCAGGGAACTTGCAGCCTGAGCTGCTCAGGTTTTCAGGTTTTTGGGTTTTCAGGAAAAGGAGACCTGGGATGAAGGGTAAATATCCGAGTAAAAGAAACAGAAATGAACGGGGTCTGGGAGGTTCTGCCATGCTGCTGGCAGCCCTGCTCCTTTTGGCCGGCTGTGGAGGAACAGACAGCCAGATGGCTGCTTCCAGTCTGGAGGAGATGGCCCTCTCTGCTGTAGAAGCAGGGGATGATGCGGCAGAGTCTGCAGCTGCGGAAGAAGATAAGGCAGAAGAAGCGGCCAGGACCGGGGAAGACGCCGGACAGGAACAGGCAGGTGATGCGCCGGAGGTACCTGTTGAAGCTTCAGAGTCTGAAGCCGGTGCGTCTGCAGAGGACCAGCAGATAGCCTCCGACGAGGCGCAGCAGCAGGAAGAA
>DFFG01000051.1 GCA_002368795.1 Eubacterium sp. UBA3782 | reverse complement strand
CTTTGTCACCGAGCAGGCACTCCGCGAGCTCTATATGACTCCGTTTGAGATGGCCGTCAAGCAGGCTGACTGCCGTGGAATGATGGCAGCCTTCAACGGCATCGGCGGCATCTGGTGCGGCGCCAACAAGGGTCTGATCACCAACGTTCTGACAAATGAGTTCGGCTTCCGCGGCATCGTGGTTACCGACTATGCATCTGCAAACAGCGGTTACATGTGGATCGACATGGGCCTGCAGGCCGGCACCGACCTGTGGCTGAACACCGATACGACCGTCTACAACATTGAAGGTGTGGAGAATAATCCGACCCTTGTGACGGCACTGCGGAATTCTGCCCACGACATCCTGTACACCGTCGTCAACAGCTCTGCCATGAACGGCTTCAGCGAGGAGACGGTCATCAAGTCGGTACTTCCGCCCTGGAAGATCTGGCTGTACATCTTTGATGCGGTCATGGCAGTTGTCATTGCAGGCTGTGCTTTCCTGATCGCCAGAAGATGCAAAAATAACAAGTAATCCATCGTAAATCATAAGTATTCCGGGCATACCTGTTTTGCCGGGAGGAGCGCACGCTCTTTCCCTGCGGGCAGGTATGCCCGGTTTTTTGATATGGATGCCGGAAAGGGAGAGAAAAAAGTCTGAACGATATGACGGAGAAATTTTCGACCATATCTTTCGCATCTTGTCATTCTGACGGTTGACGAAGAAAAAATCGCATTTTGCGACAGCATATTGAATAAAAAAACTGCCTTGTGGTAAAATAAAACTCACTGAAACTGGGGTACACATGTATCCTGTAACTAAAAGGGAGGTTATAGTATGAGTAATGGCAAGAAACCGTCAAAAGTATGGCGTGGTCTGACTGCAATCTCTGCGTCACTTCTTGCTCTGCTGATCGGAGGTAATTCCATTGCCACCGCCAATGCTGCGTTCCTGAACACCCGTCTGGGCACCAGCAATGTAGAGTATGTTGATCCGGAGAACAATCCGAACACCACGTACTTCAAATCTGACTACGCCAGCATCAAGGACATCATTGAGGCCAAGAATGCACTGGCAGAGCAGATCAGTGAGGAAGGCTGTGTTCTGTTCAAGAACAACGGCGCGCTTCCGATCGCTGCTTCCGACAAGATCACCCTCTGGGGCGCGAATTCGCATTATCCCACACTGGGCGGTATGATCGGATCCTCTGCTACATTCAACAAGGATGAAGGACAGCCCTGCTACGATTTCGAGAAGGCATTTACCGAGAAGGGCCTGAGCCTGAACACGGATATGATCGACTTCTACGCCAGCGAGGCGGTTGCCGGCTATGTCCGCAAGGCTGGCCACGGCGTGACTCCGTCCTTCGGCATGACCTTTGAGAATCCGGCTGCCTACAATGTCGGTGAGATCCCGGCCAGCGAGTACAGCGATGCTGTTATGGCTACCGCAGACAACACCGTCGGCGTGGTCATCCTGTCCAGAGACTCTTCCGAGGCGGCAGACTATGAAGTCACCATGACCAGCGCAAACGAGGCCGACAGCTTCGAGCGTCCGCTGGCTCTGTCCCAGAACGAGAAGGATATGATCGAGCTGGCCAAGGCTCACAGCACAAAGGTTATCGTTCTGCTGAACACATCCTGCCCGATGGAGATCGATGATCTGAAGAAGGATGACGGCATCGGCGCGATCCTCTGGGTTGGCCATCCGGGCATCAACGGCGCTCTTGGCGTTGCAGATGTTCTGACTGGCGAGGCAAATCCCTCCGGCCACATCTCCGATACTTATGCAGTTAACTCCACTTCCTCACCCGCTATGGTGAACTGGGGTGTGTACATGTACACCAACAACTCCAAGAGCGGTGCTGCAGACGCGCTTACGCAGGAGAACAAGGCTGACTGGTATATCGTTGAGGGCGAGGGCATCTACACCGGTTACAAGTATTATGAGACCCGTTATGAGGATGCTATCCTCGGCAAGGGCAATGCAGATTCTGATGCCGGTTCCACCTCCGGCGGTGCTTGGGACTATGCTTCCGAGGTTTCCTATCCCTTCGGTTATGGCCTGTCCTACACCACCTTTGAGCAGACCCTGGATGCTGTCGATGTACAGATCGGGGGCGAGAGCACTGCTACCGTTACCGTTACCAACACCGGCGATGTTGCAGGCAAGTCTGTTGCACAGCTCTATGTACAGGCTCCTTACACCGAGGGCGGCGTGGAGAAATCTGCGATCCAGCTCGTCGGCTTTGAGAAGACAGACATCCTTGAGCCGGGCGCTTCCCAGACCCTGACTGTTCCTTTCGACGCTGCTTATTTCGCAAGCTATGACAATACAGCAGTCAAGGCTGACGGCACCACTGGCGCATGGAGCCTGGAGGCTGGTGACTATTACTTTGCCATCGGCAACGGCGCCCACGAGGCTCTGAACAACGTCCTGGCAAAGAAGACCGGTTCTGAGGACAATCTTGTCAAGATCGCTGATACCGATGTGATCGCAGCCGACAATGCTGTCGTCTGGACACTGGATGCCACCGATATTGAGACCTATTCCGTGAACGTTCAGAATCAGCTGGATACCATGGATCTGAACCATTACATCGAAGGCACTGTCGAGTACACCACCAGAAGCGACTGGACCAAGGGATGGACACCGGTTGAGTCCATTACCCCCACCGAGGAGATGATGGTCGGTCTGAGAAATGCCAACTATGAGTTCACCGAGAACGGTGAGGGCGTGACCTGGGGTGCTGACAACGGTCTGACCATCCTTGAGATGATGACCGTTGATGCAGATGGAAACTATGAGAGTGTTCCGGATATCAATGATCCGGTATGGCAGCAGCTGGTTGAGCAGGTCACTCTTGACGAGGCAATCCAGTTCATCGAGAAGGGCGGCGATGATGTTGAGAATATCGACTCCATCCTTCTGACCAGATGCTATGCAAACGACGGGCCTCTGGGCTTTGCCTTTGACCAGGTAGCCGGCTATGCTGTCCGCTGGAGCCCCGACAGTGCTTCTGAGGCAACCTACACCACAGCAAGCGACGAGTGTGCAAATTACGCAATGACCTCCTTCCCGACCGATCCGATCGTGGCAGCCACCTTCAACAAGGTTCTGGCACAGCAGGAGGGCGAGCTCTTTGGCGAAGATGCTCTGTGGGCAAATGAGTCTTCGATCTTTGCGCCTGGCGTCAACATGCACAGAACTCCGTACTGCGCACGTAACCATGAGTATTATTCTGAGGATGGCGTGCTGACCTCCTATATCGGATCTGCTGTCTGCCAGGGCGGCGAGAGCAAGGGCCTGATGATGGAGCCGAAGCACTTCGCATTCAACCATCAGGAGACCAACCGTTCCGGTGTTTCCACGTTCATGAACGAGCAGGGCGCACGTGAGGGCGAGCTTCGCTGCTTCCAGATGATCATGAGCAATAACTATGCATCCGGTATCATGACCGCTTTCAACCGCGCAGGCGTTCAGTATGTCGGCGGATACGCTCCGGTTCTGATCAACATCGCCCGTAACGAGTGGGGCTACACCGGCTGGTACAACACCGATATGATCAACGGTGCAGACTACATGAACTGGCGTGATATCACCATCGGCGGCGGCGGAAACTGCCTGACCTCTTCTGCATACGATACCTCTGTGATCGGCACCATGGCAGCCAGCAAGGGTAAGATCGAGAAGGATACCGAGTTCCAGAAGATGATGCAGTACAACCTCAAGTTCTGGCTGTACAACCTGGCCAAGTCCAATTCCATGAATGGCGTTAGCCAGACCACTGAGATCCACAAGGTTCTCACCTGGTACCAGAAGGCTATCTATGCAGCGATCGCAGTTGCAGCTTTGCTGACACTCCTGTTCGCGGTTCTTGGCCTGAAGAAGTATAGTGATTACAAGAAAGGCTAATGGAGGTGAACAGTATGAAGAAAACTACCGGAGTAGGCTTTTACTTTTCCTGTGTAGCTGCTGTTCTCGCAGTTGTCGCAGCAGGTCTTTATTCTCAGGTCATGTACAAGCAGACGAATGTCTATATCTTCCTGATCGGAGCAGCTGTTGTTGCTGTTATCTTCACCGTTCTGCACAAAGTAACAAACAGCGCTGATTTCACCGGCATCCTTCCGGTCATCATCGCTCCGCTGATCGCTTTTGGAGCAGTTTATGGCGCAGCTCTCATGGTCAACCAGATCGGCTATGTTATTGCCGGCCTTGACGGAATCGACACGATCATGAGCTTCATTATCTTTGAGGTGGTCTGCTGTGTGGCCCTTCTGGTCGCCCTTATCTCGGCATTCCTCTCCCAGACCAAGGAGGTCTGAGCGATAAAGAAGTGACTGCCGGACTTACATTCCAGCGGCAGGCATGGCAGAATCTACGGAGATCCCCCTCATCTGAGGGGGATCTTTTGTGCGAATTTGACGTAAACTGCAATTTTTTGTTCGTAAACGGCATTACACATCTTGCATTATCTGTTATAATAGTACATGGTCAGCGTTTTAGAGAACGCGGCGATTTAGTTTTATCAAGGGAGGATAAAAACATGAAAAAGAATATTCTTGCAGTTCTTCTTTCCGCAGTTATGGTTAGCGGAATCGTTGCCGGATGCGGCGGCTCTGACAGTGGCGCAGCAGCAGCTTCTTCCGCAGCAGCAGCTTCTTCCGTAGCAGCAGCTTCTTCCGCAGTCGAGGAGACCGCTGAGGCAGCTGAGGCAGCTACCCCGGATTTCGGCGATCTTGAGGCTGAGTATGATCCGGAAGCTGGATACGATGAGTACACTCTGACCGAGTACACCATCGAGGATGCAGGCGCTACCTTCGTAGCTACCGTTTCCCGTAAGGCTGACAAGTCCGCTTACTACGTTCACTGCAACTTCTACGGCGACGAGCAGGCTATAGAGCTTGACGGCGATCTGAACGTTCTTTCCGACAAGACCGGTTTCATGGAGACCGATGCTCCGCTGATCGTTAAGCAGGCTGAGTCTGAGAACAACTGGTACCCGATTCAGTAATCAGTTTTCTTAGAGAGCAATTTAGGCCCGGTGCAAAGCACCGGGCTTTTTTTTTCTAAAAGAATTTTGTTCAAAAGTATTCTTGGCGCCTAAACAGCTCACTTACTTAATTTTCCATATCGCCGTCAGGATCACGCCGGCGAGGGCGCCGATGAGGGTGCCGATGGTGTTGAGCAGGATGTCGTCCACCTGGAAGACTCCCAGATGGAAATAGAGCTGGGCCAGCTCTGTTGCCAAAGAGCACAGAAAGCCGATCAGCGTGATAAAGAAGATGTGCCCCCGCAGATTTTTGAAGACGAAGGGGAGCAGAAAGCCCATCGGGAAGTAGAGAAGGATGTTCAGCAGGACCTCCCGGGCCATGAAGTAGCTTTCCACGTGGACCTGGGAGAGAGCGCCCTGCACATTCAGGTCCAGCAGCTCCCGGACGAGGCCGACTACGCCCAGATCAAGGTAGAAGGCATTTTTCAGATCGTTTCCCGGATTCAGGACCAGGGTGCTCCATGTGACGGCCTCACGGTTCAGGAGCGTCAGGCTCAGGTTGCCGAGCAGATATATGACGAAAACGATCATGGATACAAAGCGGACCGATTCCCTTTTGCGGAAAAAGCAGAGCACGAGAGGGAGAAAGGTAACGGTAAACAGGACCACCAGCATGATCATCAGATCGTTTGCGGTAAACAGTCCCTGCATTTGGTAAAGCACAGAGGAAAGTCCTCTGTAGATCATTTCTTCAGTAGGCATGGTATCATCCCTGTGGTGAGTATCAGAAATAAATCATACAGCATCCATATTTATTCATCCGTTATACAGGAGAAGATTGCAGTTGTCAAAGGGACAATTGCTTTTTTTTCTTTTTTTTTCGATGGAAGTGTTGTACATTAGCCATAGTGAGTTTTTGGGCCGGGAGCTGCCGGAGGTTTTGTATGAACACAGAAAAGCAGATGAAGCTGTACTATTTTACCTGGATCCTGCTGACCATCCTTTTTAACATTGTCGTGTTTGCCATCACAGACGCGCAGAAGCGCAGCACGGTCATCTACTGGATCTCCTATGCGGTGATCATGATCGTTCTTGTTGTGGAGCTGCTGGTTACGAGAAATGCTGTGAAGGCGGAGCAGGATGGCAGATTTCGCTATCGGATCCCGGTGCTGACGGCATGCACCCAGTTTTTGATTTTTACCGTTATCGCTGCGACTCTTTTCCTGTCTGTGCCGGTCATGCCGGCATGGCTTGGGATGCTGCTGTGCATCGCTTTCGGTGTGATGAATGTATCGCTGATCCGGCATGCCCAGGCGGCTGTTCCGGAGGGCAAGGAGATCGCAGTGGAGCTGGAGGCAGCCCTGGAGAGCCGGCGCGCAGCAAGGAACGCGGATCTGAAGGCGAAGGCAGAACAAAAGGAAGCGGAAAAGAACAGCAGGAAAGCTTCGGAAGAAGAGAAAAAACGCGGAGATGCTTCGAAAGCGGAGGCGCCAAAGCCCCGGTATGTAAAATACGGATCGGACAAAGAGAAAAAGAACGGCAAAAAATAGCGTCCTGCCGCTGGCGGACGGCCAGGGAAAGGACGCTTTTTTAACGATGTATGGGGACGTGTCGCTTTGCCGGTGGTTTTCAGGAGAAGACCTGCGTATCCAGGTTTTCCCGGAAGTTTCCGAACACACGCAGGTCCCCTGCCAGTACGGTGAGATCCCGCAGAACGTCGCGCATGCCGGGAGCGGTCAGGTCACCGGTGAACTCAATGAAAAACATGTATTCCCAGTTTCGGTCGGGTACGGGTCTGGATTCCAGACGGACCAGGTTCAGACCATGCACGGAGAAGATCGTCAGGACCTCCTGCAGGGAGCCGGACTCATGTGCTGTGGTCAGGGAGATGCAGATCTTATCTCGTCCCTCACGAAGCTCGGGAACGGGAGAGATCACGACAAAGCGGGTCGTATTGCTGGTGGAGCGGTTGACGGCCGGCACGAGGATCTCCAGACCGTAAAGCTCTGCTGCACGTACGGAGCAGATGGCCGCGATATGCGGATCTCCGCCCTCAGCGACGATCTTGGCGCTGCCGGCAGTGTCCGCTTTGGCGATCCGGCTCCAGTCCGGATGGCCGGAGAGAAACGGCTCGCTCTGGAACAAGGCCTGCTCATGGGAGTAGACCGTATGGATATCCTCCAGTCTGGTTCCAGGAAGTACGGCCAGGTTATGAACGACGCGGACAGAGGTCTCGCCGACGATATAGCACTCATACTGGGTGAGCAGGTCGTAGACCTGCCGGATCGCCCCGGTCGTGGAATTCTCGATGGGAAGGACAGCATAGTCTGCCCGGCCCTCCTTTAAGGCCAGAAAGTTTTCCTCAAAGTTCGGAAGACCGGTGATGGCGGCATCCCGCCCGAAAAAGTCGAGGGAAGCCATCTCGCTGAAGGCCCCGGAAACGCCCTGGTAGACGACTCTGGGGTGGGAGATAGGACTGCGGACACCTTTGAAGGATTTGCTATAGCGGACAAAGGCTTCCGGATCGGCCTCCGGGCGCATCAGGCGGATCTTTTTTTCAAGAAGGCCTGTTATCTCATCGTTCAGGGTGCGGATGTTTTCAGCTGCGGTGTTGCTCTCGGTGCTCATCAGATCTGGATTCCTTTCTTTATCTAAAATAAGTTTTATCATAGATTTGGTGAAAATAGAAGAAAACTGTAAAAAAATGATCAGGACCGGTCTTTAGAACAGACACGGCGAATCAGACTGTGCATGAGAAGAATTCGGACAGAGCCGGCCGGGAGGGGGATTTTATGAACAGTATGCTGACAAAGCTGGTAATCATCATTGGTTCGATCGGCGCGGCCTCATCGGCGATTTTTGTGCGGGCTTCGACGACCACATCAGCCGTACTGGCACTTTACCGGATGATCATCTCGACACTGATCCTCACGCCGATGGCGCTGACGGCTCACCGGGATGAGGTGCGCGGCCTGAAAAAAGATGAGATCCTGCTGTCGGTGATCGGGGGATTTGCTTTTGGCATCCAGGTCATCCTGTATTTTGAGAGCGTCAAGCTGACCAGCGTGGCTTCGGCAGCGATCCTGACCGAGACGGAGGTCTTCTTTGTGGCCCTGTTTGAGGTCCTCTGGCAGAAGCAGAAGCTGCCCCGCTGGCAGGTTATCAGTATCCTTATTGCCTTTGTGGGTATCGTGATCATTGCGCTCGGCGATTCCGGACAGAACAGCTTTAAGGGAGATCTGGTCGCTCTTGGCTGTGCCGTGTGCTGTGCCTGCTATACCTTGATCGGCAAGCGCTGCCGGCAGAACATGTCAACGACCGTCTTTACCTGGATCGCCTACTTTTTTGCCGGGGTGGCCATGCTCATCGTGGCCCTCGTGCAGCGGACCCAGATCGTCGGTCTGGGGATGCGGAACATCCTCCTTGCCGTGGGTATGACCATCTGCGTCTCCCTGCTCGGCCACAGCCTGTTCAACTGGGGCCTGAAATACGAGCGGGCATCCTTTGTATCCACAATCAAGATGATGGGACCGGTGTTTGCCGCGATCCTGGCCTTCCTGTTTATGGGGGAGATCCCGTCTATCCAGACCGTCATCGGCGGCATCGTGATCACGGCTGGCGTCGCCATCAGCATGCGGTTTAACGAGGCAAAGAAAACCGGAAATTCACCCGCAAAGGAAAATCCGGCCTGAGCCGCAGCAGAGGGCGGAGAAAGACCTGGACATTCGGACTATAAATCATAACGCAGAGGACCTGCCGTGAAGAGCGGCAGGCCCTTTTTTATTTTATGCTTAATTTCTCATTCATTGTATATTGTGCACAAAAAAAGACATTCGAATCTGCGGGAAACAGAGAAAAGTACATACGTTATTGACTGAAAACACAAAAGAGAGGATAATATAGACAGATTTTAGAAAACGTTTACAATTACGTTTTTAGCATATCATTCAATCCGGCTTAAGGGAGCGCGGATAGCAAGGATACCGAATGGCCAAGAGAGTCACGATAAAGGATATAGCAAGCAGAACAGGAACGTCCGTAGCGACGGTGCATCGCGTCCTTTATGGTGTTGACGGGGTCAGCGAGGTGCTTCGGGAGAAGGTCCTTGCCGAGGCGCGGCGGTCCAATTACCGGATCGATCCGACAGCCTCCCTGCTCAGGAGGAAGGAGCTGCATGTCACGATCCTTCTGCCGGATGCGGCCGGACCGGAAAAGTATTATTACCAGGGACTCTGGAAGGGGATCCGGCAGGGCGTCCGGAATCTGGGCAACAGCCGCATCCAGTTCCGGTATGTAAAGACAGACAGAGGCGTCAGCGAGATCTCTTCGGCACTGGAGCGTCTGTATGACGAGGCGGACGAGAATCTGGACGGCCTTATCACCATCTGCGATGACCAGGATTCCCGGCTGTGGATCCAGCGCTTTATCCGGCGGGGAGTCAGGGTGGCTCTGGTCGACCGGAGCGCTGATATCGAAGGACTGACCTGCAGCGTGGAGACCTCCAGCGAAGACATGGCCGCGATCGCGGTCGACCTTCTGGGACGGTATTCCCTGGCAAAGCCCGGACCTCTGGTCCTGGTTAACGGTCCGCAGAAGCGGAGCAGCTACCGGCGGTATGCAGAGACTGTCAGAAAGGATACGGCAGCACTCTCTCCGGACAAGGAAATCCTGGAGATCGACGGCTACCAGGAGGAGGAAGGCTGGAAAACGCTTGACAGCTTACTGAAAAACGGTGCCTGCTGCGGGATCATTGCTTCCTGCGCAAGGGGGACGATGTGGACCTGCCGGCTGCTGGAGACGCTGCCAAAGGAAAAGAGACCGACGCTGATCGGCACGGATGTTTATCCGGAACTGGTTCCATATTTTGACAGCGGCATCCTGAAGGCTTCGATCTATCAGTCTCATCTGGAGCACGGCGAGAAAGCGATCCGCCTTCTGTATGACAGCTTTTCCGATTACAAGTCGGACAGTGAGGTCAAGATCCTGGGAAGACTGAGCATCGTCACCGCGAAGAACTGCAAATACTTCCTGGATTAGGCAGTGAACACCAGAACAAAAGGAATTAAGAATCCCCGACGGAGGGATTTTTAAGATAAACACCATTTCATAAAATGAAGGAGGTACTTATGAAAAAACAGACAGTTAAGAAGGTACTGGCACTGGCTCTGACAGCAGCTATGGGCATGTCACTGGCAGCCTGCGGCGGCTCTTCCGAGCCCGCTGCATCCAGCGCTCCGGCAGCAGAAGCCGCTGCATCCAGCGCTCCCGCAGCAGAGGAAGCTGCACCTGCAGCAGAGGAAGCTGCACCTGCAGCAGAGGAGGCCGCTCCTGCTGCTGAAAGCACAGAGCTTCGCGTCACCGTCCAGGCATGGATGATGGGCAAGTATGATTTCGAGGGCGCAAAGGCCAGCTTCGAAGCTAACCATCCCGGTGTTACTGTTACTTACAACCAGGTCGACAACGTTGACGTTACATCCTCCATGCTGGAGTGGTCTCAGGGAAAGACCAGCTGTGATATCGCTATCGGCGGCGACCGTTCCCAGACTGTACCGTACATCGCAAACGGCTATGTCATCGACTTCACCGAGGAGAACTTCTTCAACGGCGATTTCGCTCGGGACAACTTCTACGAGGCATTCCTTGAGAACGGTAATGTTGACGGCCATCAGTTCATGATCCCGCTGGTAGGCGAGGTTGTTGGTATCGTCTACAACAAGGCTATGTTCAAAGAGGCCGGCCTGCTGGATGAGAACGGCGAGGCAAAGGCTCCGGAGACCTGGGATGATGTTTATGAGTATGCAAAGGCTCTGACCAAGGACGGCCAGACCGGTATCGGCATTGACTGGGGCGCAAACATGATGCTCTACACCTACGAGGCATGCTCCAACGGTCTTGACGGCAACATCTACGGCGATGACGGCACTACCCTTGATTTCGATGATGACAACATCAAAGAGATGCTCAGCGTATGGAGAAAGCTGATCGAGGACGGCTACACCACCACTGATGTATTCAACGACATGGACGCAAACCGTACACAGTTCAAGTCCGGCACTCTGGCTATGCACATTGCTCCGGCTTCCCGCTGGATCGAGGCTTCCGCAGCCGATGTCCTTGGCGAGGAGAACGTAGGCCTTATGCCTGTTCCCGGAACTGCTGAAAACGGATCTCTGGTTTACATCCACGGCATCGTTGTTCCGACTGTTTCCCCGAATCAGGAGCTGGCAATCCAGTTCATCAAGGAAGAGCTTCTGAAGGATTCCTTCCAGCAGGGCGCTATCAATACCTACGGTAAGATGTCTCCGATGAAGGCTCACTATGAGAACCTTGAGAATCCCTACTGGGATGTCTGCCTGTCCTTCGTTGAGAACGCTATCACCGCTCCGCTGTACAAGGATGGCCCGAAGATCGATATGCAGATCCAGACCGAGATGCAGAACTTCCTGTCCGGCAGCAGCTCTGTTGATGATTTCGCAAACAACATGACCCAGTACATCAGCACCATGGATCTTTCCAACGGAATGGGCTGATCGTCATATTAGAAGGAGCACTGCTGCAGGCAGCTGATCTGCAGCAGACATAAAAATGGGAGCATCTTTGTGTTCCCGGAATATTTAGCTGAAAAGACAGCCCGGGGGGCAACCTCCGGGCTGTCTGTAAAAAGAGAGATCCCAGTTGGCTGTGCTGACTGCCATCCTCTATGGCAATGAGGAGGAACCGTTGCATGAAAAACATGAAGTTCAGGACCAGAAGCATGCTGGCAGGCTACGCCTTTGCCTTTCCCGGCATGCTGTTCTGCATCGTATACATGGGATACCCGCTGGTCCGGTCCTTTTACCTGAGCCTCTGCCGGTATAATTTCGCTTTTGATCCGAAACCGATCTTTGAAGGCTTATACAATTATACCCAGATGTTCAAGGATCCCTATTTCGTCACATCCCTGAAGAATACCGCGGTCTTTTCCGCAGGCTTCTTCCCGGGGCTGATGATCATCTCCCTGATCCTCGCACTCCTTCTGGATCAGGCAGTCAAGGGCTCCCCCATCTACCGGACCTGCATTTTTATGGCCATGGTCGTACCCCTTTCCCTGACGGGTATCATTTTCCAGTGGATCTTCAACAGCCAGTATGGTCTGCTGAACTCCTTCCTGTCCCAGGTGCTGCATCTGCCGGGACTGACCCACAACTGGCTGGGTGAAGCAAAATGGGCGATGGTCAGTATCATCGTCGTTTCCCTTTGGAAAAACATGGGAATGCTTGTCATTCTCTTTATGGCCGGCCTGGCAGCTATACCAGGCGATATCATCGAGTCGGCCAGGATCGACGGCGCCAACCCGCTCCAGCGGATCTTCTACGTTATCCTTCCCAACCTGAAGGAGAGCTTTGTTATCTGCGGTCTCTGGGCGATCATTCAGTCGGTCAAGGTCTTCGAGCAGCCCTTCGTCATGACAAACGGCGGCCCCGGCACGGCGACGCTGGTTCTTTATCAGTACACCTGGCAGAACGCGTTCAAGCTGTACGAGATGGGTTATGCCTCCGCAATCGGCTACTTCATGGGCATCATCATTCTTGTCCTCTCCGCGATCAATATGTACATGAACCGGGATAAGGACGTCGATGAGGTGAAGAAGAGAAGAAAAGCAAAACTGAAAGCACAGAAGGAGGGAGGTGCCGCAAATGCGTGAAAATAAACATCATATCAAGATCTCGCGCGTGATCATCGGCATTATCCTTGCTATCGCAGCGTTTATCTGGGTCGTCCCGTTCCTGTGGACACTGCTGACATCCTTCAAGCCCAATGACGAGATCTATACCAACGTCCTGCAGGTCTTCCCGCGGAACTGGTACTTTGGCCATTATACCGGCATCTTCTCCAGACTGAACGCATTCTTCAATTACTTTACGAACTCGGTCATCGTATCCTTCTGGAGCGTGCTGTTTAATGTCCTTTTCGCGGCTACCCTGGGGTATTCCTTCTCGAAGTTCAAATATCCGGGCAGAGATCTGTTCCTCGGATTTGTTCTTCTGATCATCACCCTGCCGTACGTCATCTATCTGATCCCGATCTATATCATGAACTCCAGGTTGGATCTGATCGATACCAGAATCGGTCTGATCCTGCCCTACATCGCCACAAACCTGCCGATGTCCGTGTTCATCATGCGAGGTCAGTTCAACGGCGTACCGAACGAGATGATGGAGGCCGCGCGAATTGACGGAACCAATCAGTGGCAGACCTTCTCAAAGGTCATGCTTCCTATCGTAAAGCCCGGCATCGCGACCGTAATTATCATGACCTTCATCTCTGTATGGGGTGAGTTTACCTACGCAAGAACACTGTCCATCACCAAAAAGGCACAGACACTGGCTGTCGGTATTACTTTCCTTCGGGACGAGGCAACAGCCTGGCAGTACGGCACACTGACGGCCACGATCACACTTTCCCTGATCCCTGTCATGATCATTTTCCTGAGCATGCAGAAGTACTTCGTCAGGGGTATCATGGCCGGTGCGGTCAAGGGATAATATTTTAGAGTTATCGCATCAGAGAAATTACATCAGGATAATCGTTCCCGAGACAGCGTCCGGAAAGCAGTTCCGGAGGCGGGGCACCCCGCCAAAATGAGAGATAAGACATACACAGAAAGGCTGGCAAATGAAAGAAGTCAAGTTCGACACTACACTGAGAGATTCACAGGGAACCGAGGTTGTGCCGGTCGAACCCGAAAAGTTCGATCTGGATGCCTATGCAGACTATGAAGCGGAGCTTCTGGACAGAAACCGTGCATTTGTGGATGCGGACCAGGGCCTTCTTGTCTACCGCAGAGTGAGGGCAAACGGCGTATTTTATGACAAATGCAGGGATTACCGGGAATCACTGGCTCTTCAGCTTGGCGCTTTGAAGAGCAGTATGGCGTACAAGGCAGATATTGCCAACTTTCTGGAACCGTGGTATGGCATCGGGTATATTGCTTCATGCTTTGGAAGCCGGTACATCTGGCTTCCGGAGCAGGCACCCAGTGTCCATGCGAAATTTGATTCCGCCCAGGCGATCGTGGACGCGTATAAGGCAGGCAACTGTGTGCCGATCGCCGAGACGCCTGAGGGAAAATATAATCTGGAAATGATCGAATACTTCATGGATAAGACAAAGGGCAAGGTACCGGTCTCCTTCAGCGATCTGCAGTCGCCGATGAACATGCTGACCTATCTGCTCCCTGTCACCGCGATGTTCGAAGAAATATATGAGGATCCGGATGCCCTTGATGAGGCGGCATCTATCTGTACGGATCTTCTGATCGATTTTATGAAGGAGCAGGAAAAACTGATCGGCGGCGCTCTGGCGAAACCAGGACACGGGTTTGCCAGCAGCCGGGTCTTCCACGGCGTCGGGCTGAGCGATGATGAGTCGATCATGGTCAGCGAGCCGACCTACAACGATCTGTTCAAGGCGTATGACGAGCGGATCGGCGACGCCTTTGACGGTTTTGTCTATCATTCCTGCGGCGTGTGGGCCCAGAAGATCCACATGGTCCTGACCTACCGGAATATCCGGGCAGCGGACGGCGCGTTTACCATCGAGACGGATCCCAAACCGAACAATCCGGAGGATTTCGGCGAGGCCTTTGCCGGAAGCGGCGTCATTCTGAACGCCCGCGCGGTCGGCGATGCCGAGCATGCCTTCGATGCCTTCCAGAAGCTCTGGAAGCCAAAACAGAAGCTGATCTGCGTTACCTACTGCAAGACACCCGAAGAGCAGGAAAAGCTGTACGATATGCTTCATGAAATGGAGAGCGCGACCCGATGAAATATGATATTACGTTCCATCCCAGCTGGTGGCACCGCTATGCCGGGGTGGATTTTATCCAGGATTTCTTTGACGATCCGGAATACCGCATGGACTGTGATGTCCGGATGCGCAAGACCTTGTATGAGCATTTCGGCGATCTTGGGATCGGCGAAAAAGAGCCGGAGCGGCGTCCGCTCCTCGGCACTGATCTGCTGGCTGCCGGATATCTGGAATCCGAGCTGTTTGGCTGCGGGATCATCTATGAGCCGGACAATTCCCCGCAGGTCGTCTGCCTGCATCTGGATGAGGACGAGATCGAGGATGTACAGGTTCCGGATCTGGACAGCAGCGAGGTCTGGGCACGCACCCAGAAGCAGATCGATTATCTCCTTAGCCATTACGGGCATGTGGAGACCTATGTGAACCTGCAGGGTGTGCAGAATATTGCGATGGACATTATGGGCCAGGATGTGATGACGGCCTATTATTCTGCCCCGGATGAGGTGGATGAGCTGCTGCAGAAGATCACAGATCTTCAGATCGCGGTAGGAAAGCGGTATTATGCTCTCTCAGACGACATTTCCGGCGGCGTGACGGCCATCGTGCGGCAGACCAGGCCGGAGGTGTATCTGACTTCCAACTGTTCCGTTGAGATGGTCTCCAACAAGCTGTATGAGGAGCACCTGCTGGCATTTGACCAGCAGCTGGCGGATGCATTCCCACATTTCGGTGTGCACCACTGCGGCAGAAGCATGGAGCACGTGGCGGATGGATATGCAAAGATCCGCGGACTGGAATTTGCTGAGGTCGGCGCTTTTTCCGATATCAAAACGGTCAGAGAAAAGCTGCCGGGCGTATTCTTTAACGCCAGATACAGTCCGGTGCGGCTGGCGAAGGCCTCCCGGGAAGAGATCCGCGAGGAGGTAGCAGATCTGGTTAAGTTCGGGCAGGAGGATGGCGGCCTGATCTCCGTATCCTGCGTCGGCATCGACAGCAACATGCCGGACGAGCAGATCCGGTATTTCCTGGAAGCATGCCGCGATATCCGCATCTGACCGGCAGAGATCACGTCATTTAAGGTGACTTAGAAGAAACCAAATGGTGTGCAGGACGCATTGCCGTGGCCTGCACACTTTCATGGAGAAGTAAGATGAAAAATGTAAACCTTTCAGGCAGCGGATTTGACGTACTTCACAACAGTGGAGAATGGCGGATCGCGCTGCATTCCTTTTGTGAGGATGTCAATGGTCTGTCTGCCTTTCGGCAATGGGGCCGGCACATGGATTCCGAGGAAGCCTTTGTGCTCCTGGAGGGCAGGGCATGGCTGGCACTTTCCCGGGAAGGAAAGGAGCCGGAGGACTGTCAGATCTGCCATCTGAAGAAGGATGAGCTGGTGCTTGTGGAAAAGGGTGAGCGCCACGCCATTCTTCTCGGCGAGGGAGCAGTGGTGCTGATCATTGAAAATCTGGATATGTCAAACAGTGTAAATGAGCCGATGGCGGAAGAAGTGATCCGCATGGTACGCTCTGCCTGGGAGAAGGAAGCATGAGGAACTGGTTCGATCCGGATGCGCCGGTCATGCGGTTTCTGACAAAGGTGATGGATCTGATCCTGCTCAACCTTTGTTTCCTGATCAGCTGCATTCCGGTGATCACCATAGGCGCGGCCCTCACAGCACTGTTTTCCGTGGCTCTCAAGATGGTGCGAAATGAAGAAGGTGCGGTCGTGGGCAGCTACTGGGACAGCTGGCGGGCAAACCTGAAGCAGGGCGCCGGCGCTTTTCTTGGAGCAGCATTTCTGGCTGCGGCCCTGTATTTTGATCTGCTGATGACCCAGCGCATGGAGGGGGCCGGACTGCTTCAGAATGTTCTGCTTATTGTGATCTGCGTACTGGCGATCCTGATCGCTTCCTGCCTGCTGTTTTTGTTCCCGTATATCGCCCGGTTTACCGATACGCTGTTTACGGCTGTGGTGAATGCAGGAAAGCTGGCGGCCATGCATCCCATCTATACGATCGTGGCGCTGGCTGTGCTGAGCGGCCTTGCGGTGCTTACCTTCTGGTCGGACCTGACCATGATCTGGATGGTCTTTTTCTGGCTGCTTCTTGGGTTTGCCCTCTGCGCCTATGTCCAGTCTGCGTTTCTGCGTACGTTTTTCGATCCGCTGGAGCATGAGTAATATGCACCGGGCATAGCCCGGAAAGCGTGCTGGAAGGATGTTTTGGCATCGGCGGGATCCCCGTCGGAGAACGAATCAGACATACTACTTATTGGCATAGCTTCTGGACAGGCAGCCGGAGGAAGCGTAAAGTGGGCTGCGGGGCATGTTTAAATAAATAACTGCTATATTTTGAAACTCGATAACGAAAATGAGATAGATAACAGGAGATAAGAGATGAAAAGGATCATTTGCTTTGGTGATTCCAACACGTATGGCCATACCCCGGGGACGGGGCTGCGCCAGCCGGAAGAGGTCCGCTGGCCTTGTGTGCTGCGGCGGAATCTCGGACCGGACTTCCAGGTGATTGAAGAGGGCCTGAACGGCCGGACCATCGACCAGGAGGATCCGGAAACCATCGGCCGCAACGGCATGACCTATCTGGTGCCGTGCCTGCGCAGCCATGTGCCGGCTGACCTGTTGATCCTGATGCTGGGCACGAACGATGTGAAGGCGATCTTTCCGACAACACCGGAGAGCATTGCAGCTTCCATGGGACGGATGATCGACACGGCAAAAGAGGAGCTCGCCCCCTATGGCGGCCGGATCCTTCTGGTCGGTCCGCTGCCGATCCTGCCGGAGATGCGCTACAGTGAATATGCCGAGATGTATGGCTATGAGGCTGCTGCCGGCCGGGCTGCTGCCCTTCGGCCGCTGTACCGGGCGCTGGCAGAGGAAAAGGGCGTCTTTTACTGGGAGCCCTCCGATGCGGTGGAGGTCAGCCTGATCGATGCGCTGCATATGTCTGCACAGGGCCAGGCCAGATTTGGTGAGGAGATCACACCGGTTGTCAGGAAGATCCTTGATGATGTAAAGTAAACGCTGAAATAGTTTTTAAATAAAGGAGCTAGACATGAAACCATTCTTAGATGCCGACTTCCTTCTGTCCACAGAGAGTGCGCAGAAGCTGTACCACAACTACGCAGAGAAGATGCCTGTCCTCGACTATCACTGCCATATTGACCCGAAAGAGATCTGGGAGGATCGGAAATTTGAGAATATCACCCAGGTATGGCTGGGCGGCGACCATTACAAATGGCGCCAGATGCGTTCCAACGGCGTGGATGAGCGGTACATCACCGGCGACGCCACCGACCGGGAGAAATTCCAGAAATGGGCAGAGACCCTGGAGCTGGCCATCGGCAACCCCCTGTACCACTGGAGCCATCTGGAGCTTCGCCGGTACTTTGGCTATGAGGGAATCCTGAACGGCAGGACCGCTGAGGAGGTCTGGAACCTGTGCAATGAAAAGCTTCAGCAGGACGACATGACCGTCCGCGGTCTGATTAAACGCTCCGGCGTCACCCTGATCTGCACCACCGACGATCCGGTCGATACCCTGGAGTATCATGAAAAGATCGCAGCGGACGATACCTTCGATGTGCAGGTACTGCCTGCATGGAGACCGGACAAGGCCATGAACCTGGAGAAGCCGGAGTATCTGGACTACATCGCCCGCCTGGAAAGCGTATCCGGTGTGAAGATCGACAGCTTCCGGGCCCTGAAGGAGGCCCTGTGTGTCCGCATGGATTACTTTGCGGCGAGGGGCTGCCGCGTTTCCGATCACGCGCTTGAGTATGTGATGTACCATCCGGCATCCGATGAATGCGTCGAGGCGATCTATGCAAAACGCCTGTCCGGCGAGGCTGTTACCAGGGAAGAGGAGCTGATCTTCAAGACCGCATTTATGCAGGCTGTGGGCAGAGAGTATCACCGCCGCGGCTGGGTCATGCAGCTGCACTATGGCTGCAAGCGTGACAACAACCGGCTGATGTACGAAAAACTCGGTGCCGATACCGGCTTTGACTGCATCAACAATTATGCGCCGAGCAGTGAGATGGCGGACTTCTTGAATGCTCTGATCGCTGCAGATGAGCTGCCAAAGACGATCCTGTACTCCTTAAACCCTAACGACAATGCCTCCATCGGCACGATCCTGGGCTGCTTCCAGGACAGCAGCGCGATCGCAAAGATCCAGCAGGGCAGCGCATGGTGGTTCAACGATCACAAGACCGGCATGACAGAGCAGATGACCTCTCTGGCAAACCTTGGCCTGCTTGGAAACTTTATCGGCATGCTGACCGATTCCCGGAGCTTCCTGTCCTATACCCGTCATGAGTATTTCCGCCGCATCGCCTGTGAGCTGATCGGCGGCTGGGTCGACAACGGGGAGTACCCGGACGACGAGGTGGCCCTCGCCAGGATCATCAAGGGTATCAGCTACAACAATGCAGTACGTTATTTTGGATTTGATCTGGAACAGAAATAAAAACAGGAGGATATCACAATGGCAGAGAATATGAACAGACAGCTGGAAGAGCAGCTGCGCGCATCGATCGAGAGCAAGGGATTTAAACTGTATCCTGCATCCGTGTTCAGTGCGGAGGAAACTGCAGTCGCGGTCGTAATGACAGGAGAAGGAAAACGCATCGCTGCCATCGGCAGGACGGATATGTTCGACGGGATCCGCTGCGATGACATCCTTCTTTGCGAGCTTGTGCCTGCAAACGCAAAGGCACTGCATGCACTGCTTCCCTTCACAAAACCGGTACGGATCAAGGGCGACACCTCGATCGGACTGGGTGACCGTCTTGGCAATGCCGGCCCTGGCCAGCTGCGTGCCATCCGGAAATACAATGCATTCCCGGTGCTTGCCCAGCAGTCGATCCGTGAGCTTACCCTGACGAACCGGACCTTTGACGATGTGATCGCAGCAGCGACCTTTGCTGTTCTGGAGGAAGGCTACACCGACGGGTACGGCGCTGACGGCGACCATCTGAAGACAAAAGAAGAGATCGGCATGGCCATTAAGGCCGGCTGCAGTATGATCACCCTTGACTGCTCCGAGAAGCTGCACGATGAATTCATCGTCGCAGATATGGCAGAGGTCGAGGCAGCCTACGCAGCTGTTCCTGCCGAGTGCCGCGCAAAATATGAGGCAGATTATCTGGACCGCGAACAGCCGATGGTCGGCGCGTTCTCCAGAGAAGATCTGATGCGCTGTGTGGCAGCCTTCCACGATGTGCTGACTCACGCTGAAGAGTGCTTCGCCTTCATGCAGGAGGCCTGCGGCGGAAACTGCGATTTCGAGCTCTCCATCGATGAGACGCCGGGCATCACCTCCCCGAAGCAGCACTTCTTCATCACAAACGAGTTATATGGACACGGCGTAAGCTGCACCAGCGTGGCGCCGCACTTTACCGGTGAATTCGAGAAGGCACTGGACTATGTAGGCGACCTGCGCGCATTTGCCGATGAGGTCAGAATCCATCAGGAGATCGCCGAGCATTTCGGCTACAAGCTGAGCCTGCATTCCGGATCGGATAAATTCACCGTCTACACGGCCTTTGCCGGCATCACAGGAAAGAAGATGCACGTCAAGACCGCCGGCACCCACTGGCTGGAGGCTGTCCGGCTCGTATCCTACGAGGATCCCCAGCTCTTCCGCCGTGCCGTAGACTACAGCCTGGCGATGTATGGCGAGTCCTCAAAGTACTACCACGTCACCGCCGACATCAAAAAGATCCCGCCGGTCGAGCTGCTCAGCAACCTGTATCTGCCCGAGCTGGTAGACAAGCCGGAGTCCAGACAGCTCCTGCATATCTCCTACGGTGTCCTCCTGGATCAGGGATGGTTCAAGAGACCGCTCTACGAGCTTCTTGCCCGTGAGGAGGAGAAATATTACGGCTTCCTGGAGCACCACACCGACCGCCATCTGAAATATCTGTTCTGCGTTTGATGCGCAGGAAGATTGCTTTACGAATCCTGAGATGAAATAGGAGCTGCCGCACCAGATCTTTCGTGCATAAGCATTCTTTCGGGAAACGCTCTCGCTCTGTCCTCGCGCAGCGGTTCTAAGTCGGAATCTATAAATAGATTCCTCCAAGAACCGGCTGAGGTCTGTTCCCTTCAGAATGTTTATGCACGAAACAGCTCTGTTTTGTGCGGCAGCTCCTTCGACTTCTCAGGAAAAAAAGGATCCAACGCTTCGGCCGAGGATCCTTTTTTAATTAAGATTTGAATGATCGGATAAAAAATGATAAAGTAATGACAAAACAATTGATGCTTGATGAATTATACTGACCTCATCAAATGACAGCTTGTTTGGCCATAAGGAATGACCGAAGGAAAGGATAAAAGCAATGGAGATCAATGTACATCAGTATCTTGAGGATCTTGAGAATCGTCTGGATGAGGCACAGGAGGAGCAGCTCCTGGCGGATTATTACCGTTTTGTCCGGAGGGAGATGAATGACCGGAGTTATTTCAAACCTTCCAGAAAGCCTGCCCCCAGCAGCCTTGAGTGGCCGGATGTGCTTTACAATGATACGATCGACAATTATGACTATATGCTGTACAAGCAGCTAATCCGCTGCAATGACATTCTGACGGAGGGAAAGGGTGAGCTTCTTTCTGCCCGTGCCAGCTTTGGTACCGGCCTGATCCCCAGCATGTTTGGCTGCGAGATCAAGATGCTTCCCGCCGAGCAGAATTCCCTGCCGGGACCGCTGCACCTGGAGTGGGACGATGTCATCCGGATCACAGAGGATTTTCAGAACGGGATCAAGCCGGATGTCCGCTCAGGACTCGGCCAGAAGAGCATCGACGCAGGCCATCATTTTGAGAAGCTTCTGGAAGGTTATCCGAAGCTGAAGAAGTATATGCACATCTACCAGCCGGATACCCAGGGCCCCTGCTCCATCTCTGAGGCGATCGTGGGCAGCGAGTTCTATACGCTGGTGTATGAGGAGGAGGATGCGATCCTCGACTTCATCGATGTGGTTACCGATACCTTTATCCGCTACCTGCAGATGTACAAGGAAGAGTTCCCATACTGCGGCAATGATTTTGCCTTCGATTACGGTCTGATCTACCGCGGCGGCGTCATGATCCGCGAGGATTCCACCTGCAACATCTCTGCAAATATGTATGAGGACTTCTTCCAGGAAGCGGACCAGAAGATCCTGAATGCCTTTGGCGGCGGTGCCGTTCACTTCTGCGGTCACGGTGATCATCTGATGAAGGCCTTTGCTGAGCTGGACGGACTGTCCGCAGTAAATATGTCCCAGCCGGATATGAACAAGATGGATGAGGTGATCTATCCGAACACGGTCGAAAAGGATATCCAGATCATCGGCATGCCCAGATTTGAGGTCAGAAGGACCGACCGGCATGACATCGACCTGAAGGGCATGGTCCATGTGGGTGTCTGTGTCGCAGCCTGGATGGGTGAGCCCGAGACAGATCCCAGGGGAGAGGACTGCTGATACAGGCAGACAAATATCAAGGCAGATAGCGCCCGCCGTATCAGGCGGTGAGCATCAATAAACGTAACGCAATGGCTGCTCCGTCGGGTCCGGCGAAGCAGCCATGTTTGCAGTTGCACGCTGCCTGAGGAGAAGGTATGCAGGATAAAGTATATGTGGCTTTAAGCAGCGGCGCTTATGCCTCAGACCTGAGCAGTGGAAGGCTCTGCCATCCCGCCAGGGGGATGCAGGTGGCCTTCACAGATGCAGGAGGAAAAAGATGAAGGAAAAATATGCAGTCTACCGTGAGCAGCTTCCGGAAGCCTTTTCTGCAAAATATAAGAACACCGAAGAGACGGAGAAGAAGAGGTTTCATCTGCACCGGCAGATGGAGATCGTGATACCCCTTTCCGACAACATGTACTGCCGTACAGAGAGCCGGGAGCTGCCGATCCCCTTTGGGAGCATCCTCCTGATCAGCTCTATGAATCTGCACTATCTCGTATCCAGGAAGGGCAGCGGAACCTGCCGCAGGTTCGTCATCTATTTCTCCCCGGAATTTGTCGATGGTCTGTCCACTTCAAGGGTCAACCTGCTGGAGTGTTTTCTGATGAATCCCACTGACGAGCCCAGGGTCATGGATATACCGGGAGATATGCGCCGGGAGATCTATGCCATCGCCAGGCGGCTGGCCTGCGGCAATGTGGAGGATACAGCAGGAGAAAGATCAGAGGGCCTGGCAGGAGAGCGCACAGAGGGTACGGCTGAAATGCAGGGACCCCCTATGGCGATGCGGCATCCGGACTTTCTGGAGATGGAACAGCGGCTGCTGCTTGGCGAGCTGCTGCTGCACATCAGTGAGATCCGCCAGAGATGTCTGCCAGGTGAAGGTACGGCGCTCTCCTCGGAGCACAGCCGGATGGTCTTTGACATTTGTGAATATGTCCGGCAGCATTTTGATCAGGAAATCACCCTAGATGATGTGGCGGAGCGGTTTTTTGTGAGCAAGACACAGCTCTTTTATATTTTCCGGGAGGTGCTTGGGATCACGCTCAAAGAATACATCATCCAGTACCGTCTGATGAAGGCCAAGGATATGCTGATCAATACCAGCCTGTCTGTTGAGCGGATCAGTGAGCTGACCGGCTATACCCTGCATTCCTTTTCCCGGGTTTTTGCTGCGCGTGTCGGGGTCAGTCCCCTGCGTTACCGGAAGCTCCACAGATCCGGCGGCACAAACGATTGATAACAGGAAACCTTTCTGTTATAATATTTATTCGCGGTATGGACGATTGTGTTCATGCCGGAATATACAGAAATCTGCCGGTAGCAGGTTCATTTAAGGAGGAAAGTTTCTAATGGAGAGAGAAGAGTTTCTGACGGTTTACAGACATTCTCTGGCACACGTGCTGGCAAAGGCGATCATCGAGATCTTTGGAAAAGAAAACGTGCAGTATGCGATCGGACCGCAGATCGCCGATGGCCTGTACTATGATTTCGTCCTTCCCAGAACGATCACCGAGGACGACTACAAGACAATCGAAGATAAGATGACCGAGATCATCAAGAGGAAGGAGGACTGGACGGTAAAAGAGCTTTCCCGTGCGGAGGCCCTGGAGCTGTTCAAGGATCAGAAGTTCAAGACAGAGCTGATCAATGACCTTCCTGAGGATGAGCGGATCACTATCTACTATACAGGAGAGGATTTCGTGGATCTCTGCCGCGGACCGCATATCTCCAATTCCCGTGAGCTTATGGGTACGGCCTTCAAGGTCAAATCCGCCTCCGGCGCCTACTGGAGAGGCGACGAAAAGCGGGATTCCCTGCAGAGAATTTATGTCTATGCCTTCCCGAACAAGGAAGAGCTGAAGGCACATCTGAACCTGATCCGTGAGGCTATGGAGCGTGATCACAAGAAACTCGGTCCGAAGCTGGATCTGTTTATGTTCAACGAGACAGCTCCTGGTATGCCCTACTGGCTGCCGAGAGGCTGGAAGATGTACCAGACCCTGATCAGCTTCTGGCGTGACATCCATGTACGTCACGGCTATCAGGAGATCTCCGCACCGGTCATCAACAGCTCCAAGCTGTGGCTGATCAGCGGACACTGGGCACATTATCAGAACAACATGTTCATCATTCCCGGACAGTCAGATATCCCCGGCGAGCTGCCGAAGGTAGAGGATATGATGGCAGCAAAGCCAATGAACTGCCCGAACGCCATGATGACCTACAAGAGGGTCAGCCATTCCTACAAGGAGCTTCCGATCCGTTACAACGAGCTGGATATGGTCCACAGGAAGGAGAAATCCGGACAGCTTAACGGTCTGTTCCGTGTACAGGCCTTCCGTCAGGACGATGACCATACCT
>DFFG01000032.1:56899-57269 GCA_002368795.1 Eubacterium sp. UBA3782 | reverse complement strand
AGATGACCGCCAAGTACGGCACTCCATATTTCTCCAACTACATTAACTCCGACATGGAGCCCAGCGATGTCCGTTCCATGTGCTGCCGTCTGCGTCTTGACCTGCGCGAGCTGAGAAAGAAATCCGGCGGCTTCTTCGGTTCCGGCGAGTCCACCGGCTCCATCGGTGTCGTCACCATCAACATGCCGCGTATCGCCTACCTGGCCAAGGATGAGGCAGACTTCTACCGCCGCCTGGATGCGCTGATGGATCTGTCCGCCCGCAGCCTGAAGACAAAGCGTACCGTCATCACCAAGCTTCTGGATCAGGGACTGTATCCCTACACCAAGCGCTACCTGGGCACCTTTGAGAACCACTTCTCCACCATCGG
>DFFG01000032.1:41275-56845 GCA_002368795.1 Eubacterium sp. UBA3782 | reverse complement strand
ACCATCGGCCTGATCGGCATGAATGAGGTGGGTCTGAATGCAAACTGGCTGCGCGCCGACCTGACCGATGCCAGAGTACAGCGCTTCACCCGCGACGTGCTCAATCACATGCGCGAGCGCCTGTCCGATTACCAGGAGAAATACGGCGACCTGTACAACCTGGAGGCAACTCCGGCCGAGTCCACCACCTATCGTTTTGCAAAGCACGACAAGGAGCTGTACCCGGACATCATCACCGCCAACATGAACGGAACGCCGTACTACACCAACTCCTCCCACCTGCCCGTCGGCTACACGGAGGATGTCTTCTCCGCTCTGGATATCCAGGACGATCTGCAGACGCTGTACACATCCGGCACCGTCTTCCACGCCTTCCTTGGCGAGAAGCTTCCTGACTGGAAGGCTGCAGCAAACCTGGTCCGCAAGATCGCTGAGAACTACAAGCTGCCGTACTACACCCTGTCCCCGACCTACTCGGTCTGCAAGGATCATGGCTATCTGACCGGCGAGCAGTTCACCTGCCCGGTCTGCGGACAGAAGACCGAGGTCTACAGCCGTATCACCGGCTACTACCGTCCGATCCAGAACTGGAACGACGGAAAGGCTCAGGAGTACAAGGATCGTCTGGTCTACAACATCGGCCGTTCCACCCTGACCCATATCGGCCCGAACCCAGCGCCGAACGACGCTGAGCCGCTTCCGGCAGCATCCGCAACTCCTCAGGAGGCACCGATCGCTCAGGCAGCTCCGGCTGAGGCAGCTGAGACACCGGCCGCAAGGACCATCTTCCTGTTCAAGACGCCCACCTGCCCGAACTGCAAGGCAGCCGGCGCGATCCTCTCCAAAGCAGGGGTCAGCTATACAGAAGTCAACGCCAACGAGGAGCGCGAGATGGTTGCCCAGTACGGCATCAAGCAGGCGCCGACACTGGTCGTTGTCCATGATGATACCTTTGAAAAATACCGCGGCGTCTCTGATATCAAGGGATGGCTGATGAAGGGTGCAAATTGATGATCGATGTGATTGTTGTGGGCGGCGGTCCTGCCGGCATGACAGCTGCGCTGTATGCATTGCGCAACGGAAAGTCCGCCCTTGTCATTGAAAAATCCGGCTTCGGGGGGCAGATCACACACTCCCCGAAGGTCGAAAACTACCCCGGAACGCTCTCCATGAGCGGCAACGAATTTGCCGACCGCATGCTGGACCAGATCCTGGCCCAGGGTGCGCAGATCGAGTTTGAGCATGTGATCTCCGTCACCGACGAAGGCGATCACAAGGTGGTCACCACCGAGGAGGGCAGCCGCTTTGAGGGCAGGACCGTCGTCCTGGCCACCGGCGTCCGGCACCGCATGCTCGGCCTGGAGGGTGAAGAAGAGCTGGTCGGCGAAGGCATCTCCTTCTGTGCCGTCTGCGACGGCGATTTCTACACCGGCCGGAAGGTCTGCATGGCCGGCGGCGGCAATTCCGCCCTGCAGGAGGCGATCCTCCTGTCGGAAAAATGCAGCGAAGTCGTCATGCTGCAGGATCTTCCCCATTTCACCGGTGAGGAAAACCTGCAGAAGGTCCTCTTCTCCCGCCCAAATGTCAAAGCTCTCACCGGCGTAAAGATCACCCGCCTTCTTAAGGACGGCGATTCCCTCTGCGGCGTAGAGATCACCCGGGACGGACAGACCGAACAGATCACCTGCGACGGCCTGTTTGTGGCGATCGGCCTGATCCCCGAGAACGAAGCATTTGCAGGACTTGCCGACCTGAATTCCTACGGCTACTTTGATACCGACGAGCGCTGCCGGACAAAAACACCCGGCATATTCGTGGCAGGCGACTGCCGCAGCAAGGGCGTACGCCAGCTGACCACAGCCGTGGCCGACGGCGCAACAGCCGCACTCGCAGCCTGCCGCTACATCAGCGAGCAGAGCTAACAAGATATTTTTTAGATTGCTAAAAGCGCCGCCCTGGAAGGCATTACGCAAACGGCTTCGACCCTGTCGGGTCTGCAGAATGTTTGCTTTAAGGTCTTCCAGGGCGGCGCTTTCTGACAATCGATTCAACAAATTTTATATCTTACAAGCAAAATCTCATAAAAAGGCGGTCCCTGACGAAAGAATGCTTCGTCATGGACCGCTTTTACGGTTTTTGCCTTTACTCTGCCGTATACTCGTATTCCAGCTCGTCAAGTACTCTCCTGACTTCGTCGTAGGAAGCCTTGATCGCATGGTCGTCCTTCAGCGTGATGACTGTTCCCTCGGTATACTGGGCGAGCAGATATTCCTTTAATGCTTCTGTGTCGGCCATCTCTTCCCCGTTGACCAGGATCTTCTCCTCTGACACCTCGATCAGGATCTGGCTGACTTCAGCTGCCTTCATCTCCTCGGATACTGCAGAGACCACCGATACGGCCTCCTCGGTCACCTCGGCCTCCTGCTGCTCTTCTTCCTGCGGCTGGGAGACGGCTGCTGTGTTTGACTCCTCCGGTCCATTGCCGGGGATCAGCCCGCCAAGTCCGCTGCCAAGTCCGAGTCCGCCGCCGCCAAGGCCCAGCAGAAGAAGGATAATGGCGCCGGCTCCGACTGCCGTGCCGCCTCTGCGGACTGCTCCGCCTCGCTTTCCCTTGTTATCCGGTTGATTTCCGCCCTGTGCTCCGCCATTTTCACTCATTTTCTCTGTCCTTTCCAGCCGGCAGTCCGGCCCGTAACCTCTGCCCGTTTCCATGTCTCTTACGGGGACATCTCATGTTTCCGTATTTTTTATTTCTATTTCTTTGTTTCCGTCTTTGTGCGCTTTGCTCCTTTGGCTTTTCCGAATTCTTACGGAAGCCGGACGCCTCCGCTTTTAGATGCACAGGCTCCATATATCCGAGCGCTCTGTCTGTATCCGGCTCTCCACGAAAGCTCGCTTCCGGCATCACGGCTCCGGCTGTTCCGGAACGTACTGAATGTAGGTGTCGTCTGTCTTCAGATCTGCCAGCACACTGGCAATCATATCGTAATCCTCTTTATAGATTTCTTTTGCGTCATAGGTAAAAAAGATAAACACCGGATCTTTTGCGGAGATCTTCTGCTTCAGACCGTTCCGCAGCGAGTTCTCGCCGTATCTGGCGCTGTCCCAGCCGTAGGAGATGTCCAGCGGGAAGCTTCCTTCCGCCCCGGCGCCGGCAAACGTCACGTAGATGTGTTTTTTCTCCTCCTTGTCGCAGGACCAGGTCACCGAGATGCGCTGTGCATAGTCGGCAAGGCCCTCATATCCGCTGACCTCATTGCGCAGGATCGCGTTTTCCTGCTCCAGCCGGTCCATCTCCGTCTCCATCTCCTGCATGGCACTTTCCGCCTGGCCGGCAGTGGCCGCCGCCGTTTCCTGTGCTTTTGCGGCCGCCGCCGCATTCTGGGCCATGACCATAAACAGCAGGATCAGGATCACATCCAGTAGAGGCGTCAGCTCGATGATCGTCTGTCGTCTTCTCTTCATTTCTTTTTTGGACCCCTCCCGGTCTTTCTCTGCAGATACAGCGCGACAGCCCGCTCGTCATCCTCCAGACGGCTGGAGAGCCAGCTGTCCCCGATCTTGGAAGCGATGGCAAAGATCAGCCCCCAGAAGGTCGACGTAAGCGCCATGTAAAAGCTGCCCTGGAAGTTCGCCATATCGCCCACCATGCCGATCAGTGACGAGACCGTGCCCAGGATACCCATCAGCGGAAAGATTGCCGTCAGGTTGCCGTATGCCGTATACCAGAAGGTGGCATTTTCCAGGTCCTTTACGATCGCCGGCTCCTTTGGCATGCTCTCCATATATTCCTCCTCCGGGAGGCTGTGGGAGGGCACATAATCACTGGGATGCATATAGACATAGATCTTGGTGATGGCCATCCATGTGAGGTAGAACAGGGCGGCCTGTCCGGCCGCTAACAGAAAAATAATTCCGTCATACCCGATGATGTTGCTGAACAGAATTTTGAAAAACATATATTCTCTCCCGGTGCGCCAGGGATCCTGCGTTTCCCGATCCGGACCTCTTCCGGCGCCGCCCATATCGTCCGCTGCTGTGTAAAAATGCCGCAGACCTGGCTTGTTTTCTATGGGTAATTATACCAAAGTTCTACCCAAGTGAAACATAAAGTTGTATTTTATGGCCGCATACGCTATTGTTTGTGAAGGAAACATCATTTTATCTATTCTGCACCTGACACACTACGCAGCCGTTTACACTGCGCGGCTGCCAGCCCGGTGCATAACCGGAGGCACCTGTGAATACAGACCATAGTCCCAAACGCCGAATGAAAAACTACCGGCCAAACACGACCCTGATCATTCTGATGTCCTTTGCCGCGGTGATCCTTATCGGCATGCTTCTTTTGATGCTGCCGGCAGCGACCATGCCCGGAGAGGAAACCACCATGCTTACTGCACTCTTTACCTCTGCCACGTCGGTCTGCGTGACCGGTCTGGTGGTCGTGGATACCTTCTCCCACTGGACCCTTTTTGGAAAGGTTGTCATCATGTGCCTGATCCAGATCGGCGGCATGGGAGTTATCGCCATCTGGGCCGTCGTCATGCTGATCCTGCAGAAGCGTTTTTCTTTGAGATCCCGTCTTCTGATCCGCGATTATTACGGTCTGGATACCACCTACGGCCTTATCCGGTTCCTCAGGCGCGTCGTCCGGTGGACGCTGACACTGGAGGGGATCGGCGCCGCCCTGTACTGTTTCGTACTGATTCCGATCTATGGCATTGCCGGCGGCATATGGCGTTCCGTCTTTACCTCTGTATCCGCCTTTTGTAACGCGGGCATCGACCTGTTTGGCCCAGACAGCCTGATTCCCTTCCGCGACAACCTGGCGATCAACCTGATCACCATGAGTCTGATCATCCTTGGCGGTCTTGGCTATATCGTATGGTTTGACCTGGTGGATACGCTCCGGGAGACCCTGCAAAAGCGGTATGCCCTCCTTGGCCTCTGGCGCCGACTCGATGAACACACCCGTCTCGTTCTTTACCTGACCCTTTACCTGATAGCCCATGGCACCGTTCTGGTCTGGCTGGGAGAGTTTAGAAATCCCGATACTATCGGCAGCCTGCCTCTGGGCAGGCAGCTGCTGGCCAGCGTCTTTCAATCGGTAACCTTCCGTACGGCCGGTTTTGCGACGATTCCCCAGCAGGCCCTGCGTCCCTTTACCTGTCTTGCCGGCCTGTATTTCATGTTTATCGGCGGCTCCCCCTGCGGCACCGCCGGCGGCGTAAAGACGGTAACGGCTGCGGTTCTTTATCTGAACGTCCAGGCCTTCCTTTCTGACAGAAAGGAGACCGTGCTCTGGGGACGCAAGATCTCCCGGCCGCTGGTGACCCGGGCGACGGCTATCATCACCGTCAGCCTGTCCCTGACCCTCAGCCTCCTTATGGCTCTGCTCCTTACCGACAACGTTTCCCTGGTGGATGCGGCCTATGAGATCTTCAGCGCCACCGGCACCGTAGGCCTTTCCCGGGCGTTAACGCCCTCGCTGAGCACGGCCGGAAAGCTCATCGTGATTGTGGCCATGTTCACCGGAAGGATCGCTCCCTTCTCCATGGCACTGGCCTTCACCAATGATGATACGTCAAAAAATGAGCTCCGCTATCCCTCCGGACGCTTCCTGATCGGCTGATGGTTTTTCCATCGCTCCACCTTACGGCTGGCGTCAGAAAAGAGTTTTGATAAAAAACAGCGCAGACTGCTGCATCTGTCAAATATGATGTTCCGATCGCCAAAATAGAATTTAGGAATAATCAAACAGACATACCTTACTGACAAAAGAAAAAAGCTGCCTCTAAAGGACAGCAGAAAGAGAGATATTTCATGAAACAGAAATCCTTTGCCGTGCTTGGTCTCGGAAAATATGGCTACGGTGTTGCGAAAGAACTGATGAACCGCGGCGCACAGGTCCTTGTTGCTGACAAGCGGTCGGAGATCATCGAGCAGACGGCCCGCGAATTTACCGAGGCAGTCAATGCCGACCTGTCCGATCCCAAAGCCATCCGTGAACTGGGTCTTGGCGCCATGGACGCTGTCATCGTTGCCATGGCCACCGACCTGGAGGCCAGCATCATGTGCGTCATGCTGGCAAAGGAAGCCGGCGTACACCGGGTCATCGCCAAAGCAGAGACTGACCGGAAGGGCGATATCCTGAAGCGTGTCGGCGCCGATGAGATCATCTACCCGGAACGTGAGAGCGGCATGCGCACAGCCTTTCAGCTGATGGTTCGCGATGTCTTTCAGTTTATCGGTCTCTCCAGCGACCTGTACATGATCGAGATGCTGCCAAAGCCCGAATGGGTAGGCCGACGTCTGGCCGACCTGAACATCCGCAGCACCCAGGGAATCAATGTCATTGCCATCCGGCACGAGAACACCGTCCGCGCCGTAAAGGATCCCTACATCACCATCGAGAAAGAGGATTCCCTGCTGATCGTAATCACAAAGCAGGATCTGGACCGGTTCATTTCCTGACCCGGCTGTATTTCCATTTCCCGGAAAGGAAAAAGACCGTGCCGATCACCAGCGGCATGTAGCCGGCCAGCGCATCGCCCATCCAGAATCCCCGGCAGCCCAGCGACAAGGCAAAGCCAAAGAGAGCTGCCATGCTGACTCTGGCGATCATGCCGTCCAGGATGGCCACCAGCAGGTTCAGCTTTGAGTTGCCCGATCCGTTGATCAGGGAAAAGGCTCCTGCTCTGGTCGTTGCGCCAAAAAAGTTCAGGATAATAGGCAGGATCAGAATGCTGGCACGGGACAGCACCTCCGGGTCACTGGTAAACATGGCGCAGACCGCCTCCGGGAAGAGCAGGATCAGCGCGGATGCTGCCACGGAGACTACCAGCCCGCAGGTGATCACCACCCGGATGATCTTTGGCACCCGCTCATACTTTCCGGCGCCAAGGTTCTGGCCGACCATGGAACTGCCAGCCGTGGTAAAGGAGTTGGAGACGATGCCCGCCATCATGCCGGTCTTGTTGTAAATGCCTGAAAGTGCAGAGTAGATCACACCCTCGTTGTTGATCCATGCCATAAGCACGGTCTTGGAAATGCTGATCGCCGCACTCTGGATCGCCATGGGGATCCCCAGCGTAAGCAGGGGTGCAAGCACACCCCGGTCGATGCGAAAGCTCTCCGGCCGGAAATCAAAGCCAAAGGCGTCGCGCCTGCGATACAGATACACCAGCGAGACAAGGAAACTGACGCCCTGTCCGATGACCGTCGCCAGAGCAGCGCCGAAAACCTCCATGTGAAAGACCGCGACAAACAGGATATCCAGCACGGTGTTGAGGACTGCCGCCACGGCAATGAAGATAAAGGGCCGGCGGGAATCGCCCATGCCGCGCAGGATCGCCGAAACGATGTTGTAGCCGTAGATAAATATCAGGCCGAAGATACAGGTGACCATGTAGTCCATGGTAAAGTCATAGGACTCCGCCGGTGTATTTAGGACGTTCAGGATCGGGTAGCGGATCAGATAGCACACCACAGCCAGGACCAGCGCCGTACCAAGAAGAAAGGTAAACATCGTGCCGATCAGCCGCTTCATCTCCCGCAGCTTTCCAGCACCGACGTACTGAGAGATCAGTACCTGTCCGGCTCCGGAAAATCCCATCGCCAGGAAGGTCAGCAGATGGAGGATATCTCCGCCGATCGATACGGCTGACATGCCCGCACCGCCGATGACCTGTCCCACAACCACCATATCCACCAGATTGTATACCGCCTGCAGCGCATTTGCCACGAACAGCGGCATGGCAAATTTCAGCAGCAGTTTCGTTACACTTCCCTCGGTCAGATCGGTGATCATCGATCTGTTTTCCGTATTCTGTGCCATTTCAACGCCTTCTTTCTATCCTTCTGTCTCTATTGCCCTTTGCTGATAAGATCTGCAAAAAAGGCAGCTTCTTCTGCGTATTCTACCACAAACCGTCGCCGCCGGTGCAGATAAATTTCCCGATTTATACGCGCATACCAGGATCCGCTCCCAACAGTTCAGCGTTCCGGTCTGCGAGGAACGGGGCTTTCTTTATACAAAAGGATCCGTCATCCGGCATCTTTGGGTCTAAACGAGCACGCCAGGATCTGCCAGCCGCTATCCCTGGATCTGAACGAGCACTCCAGGATCTGCCAGCTGCTATTCCTGGATCTGAACGAGCACTCCAGGATCTGCCACCCGGCATCTTTGGATCTGGGATACACCGCTGCCGTCCCCAGTCTATACTGGCAGCATGAATACCTGTATTTTACCAAACGATCCATCTTTATTCCTTCTCCGCCCGGAGGCTGCCCTTGTCCAAAAGGCTGCCGCTGCGGGCATTCCTCTGATGGGGACACTGGAGCTTCTCCCCGGCTGCAATATGTCCTGTGACTTTTGTTATGTAAACCGCAGGCTGCCCGGGCGGGGAATCCTTGGAACCTATCAGGCTCCCAGACCTCTTCTGTTTCCGGATGACCGCCGGAGTACCAGCCCCGCGCCCCTTCCTGCCGAGAAATGGCTTCAAAAAGCAGAGGAAATGCGAGCCCTGGGCTGCCTGTTTCTTCTGCTGACCGGAGGCGAGCCCTTCCTTTATCCGGATTTTCTTTCTCTTTACGAGCGCCTGCGTGCCATGGGCTTTGTGCTGTCCATCAACACAAACGGCACACGGATCACCCCTGACGCGGCCAGGCGGCTTGGCGCAGCTCCGCCCCGGCGGGTCAGCGTCACGCTCTACGGGACCTCCAACCAGACCTATGCCTCCCTCTGCCATGTAACGGATGGCTTTGACCGGGCTCTCCGGGGGATCCGACTGCTCCGGGAGGCAGATGTGCCTGTCCGGATCTGCTGCAGCGCCGTCCGGGGAAACCGGGACGAGATCCCGGAGATCTTTGCCCTTGGCCATGCCATGGGGATCCCTGTCTTCGCCGAGACCTATATGCTGCCCGATCCTGCGCTGGCACTCCACCGCATCGCGGCCGGAAAGGAAGGTGTGCCTGCAGAGCCCGCCTGGCGGCTTTCTCCAGAGGAGGCTGCCGCTCTCCGTATCGAGACGATAGCGCGCACCCTCGGAGAAGAACGGTTCCAGGCCGAAGCCAAAAAGCTCCTGGCCTCCCGGAGGACCGCGATCGGAAGGTCCTGCGCCCGTTCCCTGGCAACATCCGTGCAGCTGGCAGCCGGCACATCCTATAGCCGTTCTCTGGCAGCATCCGTGCAGCCGGGCGCCGACGGCGATCCCCTTTCTGCCCGAAAGAAGACGGACAGCTCTCCCCTTGCCGCATCGAGGACTTCTGACGAATCTCTTGCCATGACCTGCCTTGCCGGACGCTGCGCTTTTGCTGTCGGCTGGGATGGCACACCGCGCCTTTGCGTTGCAGACGATCCGGCCTCCCGCCGTCTCTTCACAGACAGCATCCTCGAAGCATCAACAAGTGCATTCAGGCGGGCCTCCTTCAGCAGGCATTCTTCCGCCCCTTTGCCTGAGAGTTTTCGGGAACAGTGGGCCCTGCTGCAGGAACGGCGCCGCCTCCTGAAGCTTCCAAAGCCCTGCGCCTCCTGCCCGGACCGCCCGCTCTGCCGGATCTGCCCGGTCTGCCGGCAGCGGGAACTGCCGCTGGCGGGATCGGATATGATTCCTCCCTACCTGTGTTCCCATACGGCAGCCTCATGGTCTGCCCTGGAAGCTGCCGCACGATTCCATTTCTAGATTTTCTGCAGCAAAAGGAATTGTCCTTTCCCACGGTGCTGTGGTAAAGTAGTGATTACAGCACCGCGTCACATACGACGCCGAGGTGCTCCAAATCTCCGTAATAAAAAAACAAACCATCTCGGAGGACGTTTGCTTGCAGGATCGACCGCTCCCATCAGAAAAACCGAATACTACCATGCTCCCGCAGGATGCCGTTAACAAAACGGATCCGGCCGACATCGCCCGGGATATCCTTGCGCAGGCCTTTGCTCTGGGTGCGGATGTCGCCGGTCTTGCCCCGGTGGATGCCCTGCGCCTTAGCCCCTCCGAGCGGCTGTTTCCCCAGATGATCGACCACTCCCGGGACCACTTTGCCGAGCAGATCACCACAGGACTGCCCCACGGCAGTGTCTTCTGGGAAGAGGATGCAAAGACGGTGCTCATCTTCGGCGTCGCTCACCCGGCCGACCAGCCCTCTCTGGACTGGTGGTGCGGCGAGATCGACCCGCCGGGCAACAAAAAAATGATCCGGATCGGCAAAGCACTGCGCGCCTACATTCTGGAAAACTATCCCGACATCCATGTCTATACCAAGCGCTACCACGTGGAAAAGGGCGGCCTGTACCTGAAGGAAGCCGCCGTTGCCGCGGGTCTCGGATGCATCGGCAGGAACAACCTGCTGGTCACGCCCAGGTTCGGCCCCAGAGTCCGGCTTCGGGCCATGACCCTGAGTGCTGCCCTGCCAGCTGCCGGTCCGGCCGACTTTGATCCCTGCCGGGACTGCCCCGGTTACTGCCGGAAGGCCTGCCCGCAGCATTCCTTTGACCAGGTAATCTACACACCGGAAATGACCGGGATCCGACATCTTCCCGGAAGGGACGGCTCCTATTTCCGGAAAAACTGCAGCATGGAAATGCAGAAAAATGAAGACGAAGCCCTTACGGGCCTCATGCCGGAGGTCTGCGACCATCCGGAAAAGATCATTAAATACTGCCGGGCCTGCGAGCTTGCCTGCCCGGTTGGAAGGGGGAACACTTCTGATGCAAGCACTCACTGATTTTCTGTACTGGCTGGATGACCTGCTCTGGGGCACCCCGATGACGGTCATCGTTGTCGGCACCGGTATCCTGCTGACCCTGCGTTTTGGTTTCCGCTACCAGCGGAAGATCATCTTCAACTTCAAGAACACCTTTGCCAAAATGTTCGACAAGGGAGAGGGAGAAGGCACCATCACCGGATTCCAGGCCGCCTGTACGGCGCTGGCAAATACCGTGGGCACCGGCAATATCAGCGGCGTCGCCACGGCGATCGTCAGCGGCGGACCTGGCGCCCTCATCTGGATGTGGGTCTCTGCCTTTTTCGGCATGAGCACAAAGGCCTGTGAGATCATCATCGGCCAGCGCTACCGGGAGCACTACAAGGAATCCATGAACGAGTACGTCTGCGACCGTTCCTTTGTCATGAAGAATGCCTTCGGCTGGAACAAGGGCGCTATCCTGCTCGCTGTTTTCTGCTTTATCTTTGGACCCTGGACCTGCTGCGTGCAGACAGAAGCCGTGACCAGCTCCATGAGTGAGGCCTTTGGCATTCCGAGCATCGTCAGCGTAGTCGTGATCGGCGTTACCTGCCTGGTCACCATCTGGGGAGGTCTGAAGCGGATCTCTGCCGTCATGTCCAAGGCTGTCCCGATCATGGCTGTCCTCTATACCCTGATGGGTCTTGGCGTCCTGATCCTGAACTGGCGGTCCATCCCGGCTGTCCTGGCTCTGATCGTAAAGAGTGCCTTTTCCCCGACGGCCGCTGTAGGCGGCTTTGCGGGAGCCACTGTCCGTGACGCGATCCAGTACGGTGTCGCCCGAGGCATGTATTCCAATGACGCAGGTACGGGCTATGGCATCATCGCCCATGCCAGCGCAAAAACCGATCATCCCGTCAGACAGTCCCTGTGGGGCTGGGGCGAGGTGTTCCTGGATACGATGATCATCTGCTCCATCACGGCCTTCACGATCATCATCACCGGATCCTACTACACCAGTGACGCCACCAGCGGCGCCCTGACGACCATCGCCTTCACCAGCGCCTACGGCAAGATCGGCGGTCAGCTGACCGCCATCGCCATCGCTGTCTTTGCATGGACGACGATCATCGGCATGTACTACACCTGCGAGAAATCCGTCAACTACGCCTTCGGCGATACCGAGACCAACCGCCGGATGATGCCGATATATATGCTCTACTATATGACGCCCTGCGTTATTTTTTACAACATCCAGGCAGACATCCTGTGGGCATTCACCGACATCCTGTCCGCGGCATACGTGATCATCACTCTGTTCTTCATCTATTCGAAGCACAAAGAGATCTTCCGCCTGTTTGACGATTTCTGGAAACGCTACCTGCCCGCAAAGGAGCGGGGCGAAGAGCCGCCCTATGTCACCTTCGACTGCAGAGTGGACAATTCCAATCATCTGTAATTGCCCGCAGAGCACATACATTTCGTCTGTTTCTCATAACAGGCCGCCAGACCCGGCATGGCCTGCATACGTTCACACAAAAAACTGCCGCACCAGACATTTCGTACAGATTGTTTCTGCACGACGTTTGCCTGATGCGGCATTTTTTTCTTACATGATGGTCTGGTGCGGCTGCCCTTTTTACGTCCTGCACGCAGATCTTTTACGGCAGCCCCTTCTGCCGCGGCTCAGATCCCAAGCCGTCTTGCCAGTACCGCGGTCTGCGGCTCTGTGTTTTCATCCACTTCTATGGTATCGCCGTATTCCTTTACCGTATCACAAAGCTTTGTGAACGCTTCCACCGGACCGATCACATCGTAGCCAAATCCTTCGCCCCGATAGTGCATGGGAATGACCACCCGGGCGCCGATGGCGTCTGCCATGGCTTTGGCCTGGGCTGCATCTATGGTAAAGAAACCGCCGACCGGGATCAGCAAAACATCTGCCCCCTTAAGCTCCCCGATCTGCTCCTCTGTTAGCGGACAGCCGATATCGCCCATGTGGACGAGACTTGTCCTGCCCTTCAGCAGTGTGATCGTATTTTTTCCCCGCTTTGCGCCATTGCACTCATCATGATACGTCTGGATCTGCCGGATCTCAAATGGGCAGGGTACACCCTCCCCGACGATTTTTACACAGCCCCTGGCATTGTGGTCGCCGTGCTCATGGGAGCAGATGACCATGTTTGCCTCTTCGTTCACATCACCTGCGCCTGGCACACTGCCCGGCTCATACGGATCAAACACGACCCGCCATCCATCCTCCTCCACAACAAAACAGGAATGGGCAAGATAGGTGATCTTCATCGTTTACCTCCTTTTTTCCTCCACCCCGGTACAAAAATCCGTGCCCGGGATCCGCACCTTGGCATATTGCAGCTTTCAGTACTGGCTTTCTGTACTGGTTCTTCTATATTGGTTTCTCTGTATTGGTTTCTCTGTATTGGTTTCTCTGTATTGGTTTCTCTGTATCCGTCTTCTATATTAGCCTTCTGTATTATCATACCACGATTCCTCGCAGATTGTTTGGAAATGCACGATTTATCCGCATATTTTCTGACTATTCTTTGTATATTTCTTCCGTATATCCGTTAACCCGGCACGTTTACAATGTTAAGTAGGGAAGTGCCCGGAATGCGGATTTCCGGGTCTGATGCCAACGTGCTGTACGTTTTTAGGGAAAGGAGGAACGCGTTATGGCAAAGATTACACCAAAAGAAAACTGGCTCCGCCTTGGCCGTGGAGAAGAGCCGGCCTATGTGCCGCGTTTTACCATGATGGGAGATGAATACCTGGGCGAGGCAGCTGTAAAGATGATGATGCCGCAGGTCTTTAAACAGAATCACTTTACCGACGGCGGTTACGATATGTGGGGCGTCCGCTACCGGGCAGATAAAGAGACCGGTGCTACCCTGCCGGAGCCCGGCAACTTTATGCTGGCGGATATCGAGGACTGGGAGAAGGTCATCAAATTCCCGGAGAGACCGGAGGTCGACTACGAGCAGATGTACAAGCACGACCTGGAGGTCTCCGGCATCGACCGCGACAAGTCAGCCGTTATGGCCGGCCCCGGACTGATGCCCTTCCAGCAGCTGGTCGCTTTCATGGGCTTTACCGAGGGCCTGATGGCGCTGTACACCGATCCGGATTCCGTCATCGACATGCTCAACGCGCTGGTGGACTGGATCGAGCCGGTCATGTATGCAACGGTAGAGTATTACAAGCCGGACATCTGGTACATGCTGGATGACTCCTGCGCAAAGCAGACTCCCTTCTTCTCGATGGAGACCTATCGTGAAGTCTTCAAGCCGATCTATATGCGCCTGGCAAAACCGGCCATGGACCGCGGGATCCCGATCGAGTTCCACAACTGCGGACGTTTTGAAGACCAGATCCCGGATATGCTGGATTTCGGCGTCAAGTATGTCGATCCTACCCAGGAGACCAACAACATCCATAAGATCAAAGAAGATTACAAGGGCAAGCTCTGTGTCGTCGGCGGCTGGGATTGGGATCACCACATCCCGAAGACCTGGCCCGAATTTGACGAGGAAGAGATCCGCCAGGGCGTGCGCGATACCATCGACAAATACTATGAGGGCGGCGGCTATGCCTTCGGCGGCGGCGTTCCCGGCATGAGCGAGGCTCCGATGCGGGTCAACGAGATCATCCGTGACGAGGTGCACTGGTACGGCCGTAAGGTCATGGGTTATACCGATTGACAATTAACAGGGTATCCGGTGTATCTTCAGATAACTTCCGGTTGTAATTCCTCTGTGTCAGTTTTAAAATAAGAATCAGCAGCGGTCACGGGTTTCCGTAATGCCGCTGCTGATCTTCATGTCCAGAAGGAGGTAGTCAGATGAAAATACTTCTTATAGGCGGATTCCTCGGGTCCGGCAAGACCAGCTTTATCCTGAAACTTGCCCACCACATGATCGAAGACCTGGGAATCGCAAATATCGTGATCCTGGAAAACGAGATCGGCGAGATCAGTGTGGATGACAAGGTCCTCGGAGCCGCAGGCTACGAAGTCAGAGGCCTCTTTGCCGGCTGCGTCTGCTGCACCCTTGCCGGAGAGCTGCCCTCCTCGATCCGGCAGATCGAGAGAGAGCTTAATCCCGACTGGCTCATCATGGAAGCCACCGGTGTGGCCTTCCCCTATTCCATCCGGGACAATCTGAAAAATACCCTTGGCTATGACTGCCACATCTGCTGCCTGGTGGACGCCCAGCGCTGGACCCGCCTGTACAAGGCGATGGCCCATCTGTTCTCCTACCAGCTGCAGGATGCCGAGCTCATCTTTGCCAACAAGGCAGATCTGGTGGACGAGGAAACCCTGGCCGAAGTCATCCGTATGGTAAAGGAGATCAACCCGGAGGCCATCGTCACTCCGACCTGCGCCAATGAAGCGATCCCGACAGGCCTGCTGGATCCGATCCTGAAGGAGTAATGTCAGCAAAAGGAGGCTTACTGCGATGGAAGAAAACAAACAGAACATAACCGAAGAAGAAAACGTATCCGCAGAGGAGACGGCTGGCGAGGGCAAGCATCACCACCACGGCCATGACCACGAGCACGGCCATCACCATGGCCACAAGCACCATCATGATCATGACCATGACCACGAGCATGAACACCATCATCACCATGATGACGACTGCGAATGCGGCTGCCACGACGACGAGCATCATGAGCACAAGCATCATCACCACCATGATGAAGACTGCGAATGCGGATGCCATGACGGCGAGCACCACAAGCATCACCACCATCACCACCATGATGAGGACTGCGAGTGCGGCTGTCACGATGGCGAGCATCATGAGCACCACCACCATCACCACCATGATGAGGACTGCGAGTGCGGCTGCCACGACGATGAGCATC
>DFFG01000032.1:35912-41214 GCA_002368795.1 Eubacterium sp. UBA3782 | reverse complement strand
ATGATGACGACTGCGAATGCGGCTGTCACGATGGCGAGCATCATCATGATCATGACCACGAGCATGAACATCATCATCACCATGACGAGGACTGTGAGTGTGGTTGCCACGACGGCGAGCATCATGAGCACCACAATCACCACCATGATGAGGACTGCGAATGCGGATGCCATGACGACGAGCACCATCATGATCATGAGCATCATCACCATCATCATGAGCTGGTGGAGATCTCCCACCACGAGGGTGCCGTTATCGGTGCGATGAAGGGTCAGATCCCGGTCGCCGATTACGCAAAGGCTGAGCAGATGCTGGCTGAGCAGATGCGAGAGGCAGGCAGACGGGTAACGGAAGCCGGCGGCATCATCGGCCACATCAAATTCGTTCTGACCGCTCCCGGCCAGTGCGGACAGATCTCCGTCACAGATATCAATGAGAACATCCGGCATTTCGAAGGTACCTCCTCCTCCATGGAGGGCGTCGCCATCGTCTTTGCCGTTGAGGATGCAGAGCTGACAAAGATCCTCGAGGAGACCATCGGTTCCATCCTGATCCGCGAAGGGCAATAACGCTCTTGTTCTCGGCCGAAGACGCCGGCAGAAAAGAGGCTGCTTTAAAAAAGAGCCGGAAAAGAACGGATCCTAAAAAGGACTTTCTGAAAAAGGCCGCTGCCAGAAATAGCCAAACCAACATATATGCCGCAGATAAAACGTTCATTGATTGGGATTAGCCATCAACACGTTTTGTCCTATAACCCGAAAAACGGCATATATAGGAAGGCCGATTCCGCGCAGCGGCCTCTTTCTGCCTTTTTTCGGTCTGCCCGCCATATTGCCATAGCCTCCGGCTGAGCCTTTATCTGCCTTTATCTGTTTTTATCTGTCTTTCCCGGCCAAAAGCTGCGGAGGGCTTACAGCTATGCATAAATCCGCGTGCATGTTTCCCTGCTTCTGTTTACATCTGTGTGTTTATGGTATACTATGATTATCGATAACCGTTGTATTCCAGGAACGCCCCGGCGTTCCTAACGCGACGCACGCGATACGTAAACAGTTTCACTCGTGCACAGCAACGTTGAAAGGAGCCACCCATGCCCAGACGCAGCATTCCCCGTCCAGCAAAGGAAGCAGGAACCGTCATCGATATGAAGACCGGCCAGCCGGCAAAGGCCAATGCTCTTCCGGCCCTCTGCAAGCGGATCCGTGAGCTTCGTGAGAAAGCCGGCATCGAGCAGAAGGCTCTGGCTGCCCGGATCGGAGTGACCGCAAATGCGGTCAGCAACTGGGAAAACGGGCGTGGCCGCCCGGACATCAACCTGCTCCCGGACATCTGCAATGCCCTCTCTGTCACGCTGTATGATCTGTTTGACCTGGATGAGCCGGCACTTCGTTTTAGTGAACAGGAGAAAGCGCACCTTGCCGGCTACCGGCAGCTCTCTCCCGGACATCGGCATGCCATCGACAGCCTGACCGATACCCTGCTGGAGGTACAGGCGGCCGAGAGCAGTCCGCTGCTCCGCAAACTGACCTATTACCAGAAATCCCTGTCGGCCGGCTTTGGCGATCCCGCAGAATTTGACGCCGGAGGAGAACCGATCTATCTCTATGCTTCCCGCGATGTGGACCGCGCAGACTGTGTATTCACCGTCAACGGCGACAGCATGGAGCCCCGGTTCCACAGCGGCGACCTGGTTCTGGTCTCCCGGATCCCGGACGCACCCGAGCTGCGGCATGGCGAAATCGGCGCCTTTATCGTCGGAAACGAAACCTACATCAAGGTTTACGGCGAAGATGGGCTGGAATCTCTGAATCCAGCCTACCAGCCGCTGCATTTCCACGAGGCCGAATCCGTCTACCTGATCGGAAGGGTCAGCAGCATCCTGGATCCCGCGCAGATCGCCTCCCCGGAGGACGTTGACCGTTACCGGCTGCTGCACCCGGAAGAGGCATAATCTCTTGAGGCCATCCTGTGCACCACTTCAGAAAGATGCTCTGCCTTGTTGAGACATAAGCTCTTGCGTTCATCCTGTGCTCTCTTACCCGGTGCTCTGCCTGAATGAGGCATGCCGCTAAATCAGGAAACACCCCTGGACATCTCTGTCAAAGGAGGCTGTCATGCTCTATTTTATCCGCCATGGCGAGACCGCCAAAAACAAACAGCTCCTCCTTCAGGGACGGAGCGACACCCCGCTCAATGAGGCGGGGATCCGCCAGTCCCGGGATGCCGGCATCTATTTTGCGGATCATCACATCCGCTTTGATCTGGTCTGGTCCAGTCCGCTCACAAGAGCTGTCGAAACCGCTCGTCTGGCCGCCGGAGGAGATGTCCCTATCCTGACGGATGACCGTCTTCTGGAGATGGACTATGGTCCCTATGAAGGCAGCAGTCTTCTTGACCCTGCCCCGGAGGTCATACACTTTTTCAAAGATTTTGTCCACAATCCGGCCCCGGAGGGTATGGAAAGTCTCCCCTCTGTCGTACAGCGGCTCGGCTGCTTCCTGGAGGATATCCGGGATTCCCTTCCGGAAAATGGAAATGTTTTGATCTCCACACATGCCATCGCCCTTAAGGGGGCGCTGGAGTACCTGACGCCAGACGCCGGAGGCTATTTCTGGTCAAAAAACATTGCCAACTGTGCCATCTACCGGTCCGACCTTGTGGACGGTGGTTTTCTGGTCCCGGAGGAGCTCCGAAACGAAAACTAAAACCGGGACATCTCCCGAAAGCTGTTTCTGGTATTCGGAACATGCTTCCGCTAAAATAAAAAACTGATACCAATATACCCAAAGGAGCCTGTTGTTTTTCTATGACCGGACTGATCCTCACCATTCTGAAATATATCTTTTCCCTGATCTTCGCCTGCGCCGGCGCAGCCGCCGCAAAAGATCGGAGATATGCCGCGGCAGCTCTTCCCGAGCTGCTGATCATTTTTGCCGTTATGGACCTTCTGCTGCTGTTCTTCCGCATTCCGGTATGGATCCTCAGCGCCTTTGTGATGCTGCTGTACAATGCACAGCATATGGTCCTGATCTTCGGCGGCTGCTATACGACCCTTGTCATGCTGACGAATCTGGATTCCTGGAAGGACCTCCTTGGCAAGCTTTTCCAGTACCTGGCAGCGATCCTGGCGATCCTGGTCTTCACCTGCCTGCCCATCACCCGGGTATGCCGTGATGTCCAGACAGATCTGATCATTCTGGCCGCAGGCCTCCTGCTCCTGGTTATCTCTGCCCTGAGGGACGGACCGGCCTTTTCTCCGGTCAGGAACACCTTCCATCTTCTGGGCACGATCCTGGAGAATCTGGACCGCACCCGTGCTGCAAAGGCGGGCAGTGCGGAAAGCGCAAAGCTCTTCCGCCGGGAGAAGATCCAGAACTTCCGCAAACGGCCGGACACGCTTCCTAAGGATCCCAACATCATCCTGATCTTCACCGAGGGACTGTCCTCCCATATGCTTCGGGACGAGCGGCAGGTCATGCCGAATATGGCTGCTCTTGCCGGACGCTCGCTCCGCTTCCTGAATTATTACAACCATACCTATGCGACCTACTGCGCGCTGACCGGCCAGCTTTTTTCCGGTTATCAGCTGAACAACTATGACACCAATGCACTGGTCTCCCTGCAGAGCATCCTTCAGGACAGAGGCTATGACACGGCCATGATCAATCCGGAGCCGAAAAACGCTCTGTTTTCCCGTTATCTGGAAGGACTTCGTTTTGACCGGGTCGTCACAGATAACAGCAGCGACCTTCGGGGCGAGGCTGAAAGCCTGTCCGACGGCCAGGCTTACGATCTCCTGTGGGATACTGTCAATGCACAGGCTGCCACAGGAAGGCCCTTCCTGACAGCCATCTACACCTTCGGAACCCACATCTCCTTTGATTCCCCGAAGGAGGAAGAGCATTTCGGCGATGGGAAAGATACCACACTGAACAAGCTGTACAACGCGGACGCCGCATTCGGCCGCTTCCTGGAAAAGCTGGAAGCCAGCCCGCTTGCAAAGGACACGATCCTTGTCCTTACCGGCGACCACTGTGCCTACGGCGATTTCTTCTACCGCTCCGCCTTCCCGGACTACCCCAGAGTCAATACAGACGCCGATGAGATGCCCCTGATTCTGTGGCATCGTGGCGTAGAGCCGGAGGAGATCGATGCTGACGGACGAAACACCCTGGACATGGTGCCCACGCTGCTCGACTATCTGGACATCTCGGCCCCGAACTACTTCCTGGGTGAATCCCTTTTCGCCCCCGCCCGTCCGGGCTCTCGGATCGACACCATCTTCCTGGATGCCTCCTTTGCTCTGTCCACAGAACACGGTGTGATCCGCCCGCTCACCGACGCAGAGGCGGCCGCTCTGGAGCCTGTCTTCCGGGATTACTTCGCCGCGGCGCGGCATGGAGATAGCCAAGATCCGGCTGGTGCTGGTTCTAACAGCCATTCCAACAACCCGCTACCTGCGGAATAAAGCAAGAAACATCGCTGCTGCCACGCGTTCCAAAGCAGTTTCCTGTATGTCCCGGGCAATTTCCGGCCTGCATTCTCACTGCTTTCTCACGGCTTTCCCACTGCTTTCTCACAGCTTTCGGCGAAACCACAGCGTATCACAGCAGCCGCTCCGGCCTATGCCCGGCCGGAACAAAAACAGGAGCAATACATGTATTACCAGGAAATAACACCCCTCGACGATCCGGCCCTTGCCGAACTGATCCGCAGCAGCCTGAAGGAGCACGATCTGGCCCTTCCCGGAACGGTATATTATGACGATGGTCTGAACCATCTGAGCGACTTTTATCTCTCCGACGCAGAGAAGCGCTTTTACTACATCCTCCATGGGGATGACGGCCAGCTGATCGGCGGGATTGGCCTCGCCGAATTTGACTGCATTCCCGGCTGTGCCGAGCTGCAAAAGCTGTATCTGGCAGCCTCAGAGCGTGGAAAAGGCATAGGTTATGAGCTGATCTCCCGCATCGAAGACAAAGCCCGGGAGCTGGGCTACCAGCGAATTTACCTGGAGACGCACACCAACCTCCCTGCCGCCATCCACATCTACGAGAAAAGCGGCTTCCGCAAGATCGAGCGTCCCGCCGGCGTCGTCCATGCGGCAATGAACCGCTTCTACCTGAAAGAACTGTAATATCAAGTTGTCCTTATTAGAGAAAAAAAATACCACCCTGGCACTACTGTCCAGGGTGGTATTTTTCTGCTCTTTTCCTTTATGTTTTTCCAGCGCAATGGCTAAGATCAGCAATTCTCTTCTCCTAGTCACTCTTCCTACGCTTTTCAACTCCATCACAGTGGC
>DFFG01000032.1:23724-35764 GCA_002368795.1 Eubacterium sp. UBA3782 | reverse complement strand
CTAGTCACTCTTCCTTCGCTTTTCAGCTTCGTCGCAATGGCTAAGATCTGCGATGCCCTCTTCCTAGTCACTCTTCCTTCGCTTTCCAACTCCATCACAGTGGCTAAGATCAGCGGTTCCCTCCTCTTAGCCACTTTTCCGCGGCTTTACGGCTTCTTCGCTATGGCTAAGATCAGTGATTCCCTTTTCTTAGTCACTCTTCCGCAGCTTTACGGCTTCTTCGCTATGGCTAAGATCAGTGATTCCTTTTTTTCTAGTCACTCTTCCGCAGCTTTACGGCTTCTTCGCTATGGCTAAGATCAGTGATTCCCTCCTCCTAGCCACTCTTCCTACGCTTTCCTACTCCATCTCTGTGGCTAAGGTCTGCGATTCCCTTTTCCTAGTCACTCTTCCTACGATTTTCGGCTCCGTCGCAGTGACTAAGATAAGCCCTTCCCTTCTTCAGGTCACTCCTCCCCCTATCTGGAGCTGACAATGGCAAGGATCACTCTCAGCGTAATCTTCTCGTGGCGAAAGTTAAAAACATAAAAAAACTGCCGTACACCGCCTGCATTTTTCATGCAGTGTTGTATACGACAGTTTTCTCTTTTGTTTTTGCGATTTTTTAACAGCGCCGTGCCTTGCTGACGTTACTGCCATCTTAGGCTTTGCAATCATTGTAGACTGCTATCTTTCTTGACTTTGCTGTCTTTATAGACTTTGCAGTCTTTATTATCTTTGCAGTCTTTATTATCTTTGCAGTCTTTCCTGACTTTGCTGACTTTGCTGTCTTTCTTGCCTTTATTGGCTTTGCTGCTTTTCCTGCAGTCCGCTGCAATTACTTTACGATTACGCCGTCTTCATCCCAGAGGTCATGCCAGTCATTTGCTCCCTCCCAGAGGAATACCTGTCCCTTGACCAGACGGTTGTTCCGGTCAAGTCCCCGGATGATCTCCATCTCCTCATCTGTCAGCGGATCTTCTGTCACGCACTTGAGGTTCATGGTGTAATTCTTTTCCTTCAGAGAGAATGGGATCGGAGTATGGCCTTTCTGGACCGCCCATTTGATGCAGATGACGGCCGGGTGTACGCCGTGAGCCTCTGCGATCGCCTTCATCTCCGGAAGGCCGATGTCGGAGATATCCTCGGGCTGCTTGTCTCTGGCCGGTCTGTCGGGCGAACCGATGGGGCAGAAGCCGACGATCTCGATTCCTTTTTCTTTGCAGTAGTCGTACAGCTCCGGCTGCTGGAAGCAGGGATGAAGCTCCATCTCGATCGCTGCGGGACGGATCCGGCACAGTGGAAGGACTGCCTCCAGCTTCGGGATGGTCATGTTGGACATACCGATGTGCCGAACGAGGCCCATATCCACCAGCTGCTCCATCTGCTGCCAGGTCTTCATGAAACGCTCTACGGTGAAGGGCACGGAATCCGGGTTGCGGGAGGTCACGTCACAATGGGGTGCATGGTAATTCGGGAAGGGCCAGTGTACATAGTACATGTCCAGATAATCCAGCTTCAGGTCCTCCATGCTCTTCCGGCATGCAGCCAGGACATCACTGTGCATATCGTTCCAGACCTTGGAAGCTATGAACAGCTCTTCTCTTTTTACTTCGCCGGCAGCAAAAGCCTCGGCGAATACCTCGCCCAGCTCTGCCTCGTTGCCGTAGCAGGCCGCACAGTCAAAGGACCGGTAGCCGGCCTTCAGTGCGCCGCGTACAGCGGCTGCTACCTCATCTGCCTCCGCATGGTCGCTGCCGAAGGTTCCAAGGCCTACAGCCGGCATCTTTGCCCCGGTGTACAGGGTTCTCTGGGGAACGGTTGACGGGTCGATCGTTGTCATCGTTTCTTCCTCCTTTTTGTTCTTTTCATGTGCGGATCTGCCTTTTTTCCGGTTCTTATTTCTGGCAGTTCCGGTATATCCAAAGCTTCTCTCCTTCTGTCATGAGAGCGGCTTCTGTTCCTTTTCTTTTGTTCCTTTTCTTTCTGCTGTTTCTGGCTCTATTAACTTTTCAGACGCTTTCCGGCTCTTACTGCTCTTTCGAGTTCTTTCGGGCTCATTCGGCTTCTTACCGCTGTTTTACTTTCAGGCTCTGTTTGGTTCTTTTCGTCTTTTCACTTTGAGCTTTGCCGTTGTCCCGCCCGGTGTGCCGGCTTGGCTTTGTCTCAGCGGATCCGCTCGACCCGGATCTGGGGCAGCAGCCGGTCTGCATCCTCTTTTACGATAAAGCCGGTCTCCTGCCGGAGGGCATTGGCTGCTGCTACGGCACTGGCCAGCCGGATCGTTTCCTCTATGGAAAGGCCTCTGGCTATGCCGGCGGCAAAGCCGGCGATCATGGAGTCTCCGCAGCCTACAGTGTTGACCGTCTCCAGAGCAGGAACCTTTGCCGCAAATACGCCTTCCCGGCTGGAGATCAGCGAGCCATCGCCGCCAAGGGAGATGACCACGACGGCGATCCCGGCGTCATGAAGCTCCTCTGCTGCCTGCAGCAGCTCCTCCCGGGTCTCCATCGACCGGCCGGTCAGCTGCCGGATCTCGTCGATGTTGGGCTTGATCAGATATGGTTTTTCCTGGATTCCTTCAACAAGGAGCCGGCCTGAGGTGTCCAGCAGCACGGGAACCCCTGCCTCGCCGGCCATGCGTACCAGCCGGCGGTAGAGCGTGCCGTCTGCCCCTTTTGGCGTACTGCCGGAGATCGTCAGTGCACTGCACGAAGGCAGGAGGGAACCAACCTTTGCGATCAGCTTTTCACAGTCCTCTTCCGTCACAGTAAATCCCGGCTCCAGAAATTCCGTCTGCTCCTGCCGGGTCTCATCCCAGATGTTGATGCAGGTGCGGCTCTCGCCGTCACACCAGACAAAATCGCTTCGGATCCCGGCCGTCTCCAGATGCTCCTGGATAAAATGGCCGGCATGTCCGCCCAGAAATCCGGTGGCGCAGACCTCCTCGCCGGCGATCGATGCGACTCTTGCCACATTGATCCCCTTTCCGCCGGCATTGGCCACGCAGGTTTTCACCCGGTTTACCGCGCCCCGCTCAAAGCTATCTGTCACATATCGCTTATCGATCGCGGCATTCGCCGTCACTGTCAGTATCATGCGTCCTCCTCTGCGTTTGAGAGCAGGAGCTTGCCCTGCACCAGGCCCGGTGTCTTGTACAGCATAAAGGCCTCCTGTGCATCTTTCATCGGGATCTTTTTGTAGATGAAGGAGGGATCAAATTTCAGCTGCCCGGTGGCAAAATAGTGAGCAGTCAGCTCCCACTCTTTTCCCGGGAACGGTGCGCTGTAGGACATCCAGGAGCCGGTAAGCTTGAACTCCTTCCGGTTCATGTTCTCCCACATCTTCGGGGTAAAGGAAAGCTCTGCGTGGGGCGTTCCGATGAAGCAGACATGGGCTTTGTTTGCCGCCAGCTCAAAGGCCATATGCATCGTCGGGATCTGGCCGGCTGTCTCAAATACAAAGCCGTAGCCTTTGCCGCCGGTGACCGCCATGGCCTCCTCCATATAGTTCTCTTTAGTGGTGTTGATCACGGCATCTGCGCCAAGACGCTTTGCCAGGGCAAGCCGCTCCTCGCTGATATCAAAAACAACGACTCTGCGGGAGCCGAAGATCTTTGCCCACTGCATGGTAAACATACCGATGGTGCCACCGCCCAGGATCGCGACATCCTCGCCGCCCTGATAGTCGTTCTGATACAGGCCGTGAAGGGCAACGGTGGAGGGCTCAAACATAGCGCCCTGCTCGTAGGGGATCGACGGATCGAAGGGGACTGCATTCTGCTCAGGGATCACCACATAATCCGCATCACTGCCGTTCTCTCTGGAGCCGATAAAGCTGTAATGCTTGCAGAGGGAGAAATTGCCCTTCTGGCAGTCCGCACACTTCATGCAGGGAATCAGGGGCGCACCGGATACACGATCGCCGACCTTGACCTTTGTAACGCCCTCACCGGTCTCGACGACATCGCCGGAGAACTCATGACCAAGGACGATGGGATAAAAATGTACGCCATGGTTCAGCACCCGCGGTACATCCGAGCCGCAGATCCCGGAATACTTCACCTTGATCTTGACCCAGCCGGGCCGGCATACCGGCTCCTCGATCTCCTGGTATTCAACTCTCTCATTTTCGACTACAACTGCTGCTTTCATCTGTCTGCTTCCTTTCCGGCCCGGCAGGGGTCCATTCTCCTTCCCGGGCATATCCTTTTTTATCGTTCAGCCGCCTGTATCAGGCAGACCTTTTATCCATTCAGTCCCTTTACCGCCTCGTAAAGTCCGCGGTAAAGCTGGTATGCATGGTCGTATACGGCCTTGTTTTCCGGATCAGGCTCATGCCGCCTGGTCTCCCTTACCGTCAGACGGACGGCTTCCTCGTAATTCTCATAATAGCCCGTGCCTACACCGGCCAGCATCGCTGCGCCCAGCGTCGTCGCGGTATCCGAGGATGGAACCACGATGGGCTTTCCTGTCACATCTGCCTTGATCTGCGTCCACAGAAGGGAATTTGCCGAACCGCCCATGGCTCGGAGGACCTCCGCATGTGCACCGGCTGCCTCCGCTGTCTCCAGGTTGTGGCGAAGGGCAAACGCAACGCCTTCCATGCAGGCCCGCACAAAATGGCCCTTTGTCTTGGCAAAATCCAGTCCCCAGAACATTCCCTTGGCCTTTGGATCCCAGATCGGAGACCTCTCGCCAGCCATGTAAGGAAGGAAAACCATCCCATCGCTGCCTGCCGGCACCTTTTCGGCGATTCGGTTCAGGCGCTCCAGCGAGGATATACCATCCTCCCTGGCCAGGAGCCGCTCCTCACCGGCAAACTCCTGCTCAAACCAGCGCATGACACCGCCTCCACCGGTGGTACCTCCCTGAAGGAGCCAGCGATCCGGCACCACGTGAAAGCTAAGGATCAGACGGGGATCCGCCCGGTATTCATCCAGGCAGATGCTCATTCCGCCGGCCTGACCGCCCTGCTCCTGGGTCTCACCCGGATGGAGCACACCGGCGCCAAGGGTTCCGCAGGCCGCATCCAGCCCGCCGGCGACCACAGGCGTTCCGGCCGCAAGGCCGCTCTCCTTGGCTGCCTTTTGCGTAACCGTTCCGATCACGCGGTCACAGGGGACGATCTCCGGCAGGAGCTCCGGCGGGATCTCCAGCTGTTCGCACATGGCCGTATCCCAGGTTCCGGTCCGCATGGAAAATCCATGCACGCCGTATCCCTGCGAAATATCCTGGGAGATCTCTCCGGTAAGGCGAAACGCAATAAAGCTGTTGGACTGAAGCACCTTGTCTGTGGCAGCATACGCCTCCGGCAGGTTCTCCCGCAGCCACAGGATCTTCGCGGTCGTGTAAGAGGGCTGCAGGGGATTTCCGGCAACAGCGAAGATCTCCTCCTCGCCGATCTTATCCCTGAGCCTGCGGCAGATCGCTTCCGCACGTGTATCCATCCAGATCGGTGTCCGGGCAAGGCATCTGCCCTGCCGGTCCACCGGGATGGCCGACCAGCTCTGGCCGTCGATGCCGATGCCGGCGATCCCGGCCGGATCAATGTCATTTTCCGCCAGCATGCGCCGGATGGCCCGGCAGACGGCAGCATACCACTCCTCCGGGTCCTGCTCCGCCCAGCCCTCATGGGGATAATACACGGGATATGGCTCACTGGCCGCCGCTATGACCTGCCCGTTCCGGTCAAAGACCGCGATCTTGCAGGCGCTTGTCCCGATATCGATACCCAGCAAATATGGTTTCATCTTGTCGCTTCACCCCGAATTCTGCCTCTGCAGGCGGCGTATTATTTACCCTCTTCTGACAGGACCCCTGTTTCTCCTTTTCCAAGGATGGAGTTTCTGGAATCCATGCCATAAATTCTGTTATGTATATTTTCTCCGGCCGCTAAAGCCGGCATCGATTCTGCTTAAGGTTCATGCTTGACGCCCGATGGCGCACTGACCGAGCGGCCAGGAATAAGGGAACAGCTGCAGGTTCTGGTGATCTGTCCCGGCTGCTCATCGCTTTTGCTGGTCAGCCGCATCAGGATCGTTTCCGCCGCCTCCCTGGCGATCTCTGCCGTCGGCTGTGCGATGATCGTCAGTGCCGGCGAGCAGGCCCTGGCAAAAGCCAGGTTGTCAAATCCGATGACCGAAAGATCCTCCGGCACCCGAAGCCCCAGCTCGTTCAGCCCGATCACACAGCCCATGGTCAGCTCATAGTTGGTTACCAGCGCGGCCGTCATCTGCGGCTCTTCCCGTACCAGCTGCTTGATCCCCTGGACGCCGGCCTCGATGGTATAATCGCCCCGCACGACCAGCCGCTCATCGACCGGCAGGCCGTAATCCCGGTGCGCATCCAGATAGCCCTTCAGCCGCTCCTCTGCCGTGAAAACACCCTGTGGTCCGCAGACGATCCCGATCCGCCGATGACCGGCCTGCATCAGCTGCAAAACGGCCTCCTTTGAGGCACGGCGGGTATCCGCAAGAATGCAGTCACAAGGGATATCCCCGGTCCTCCGGTCGATCAGGACGACCGGCTTTCCGCTGCGGGAAAACGCTGCGAGATTCTTTCCCTGAGTATCCGAGGGCATATTGATAAGTCCGTCCACCCGCTTTTTCAGAAGGAAGTCCATTGCCTCCTTCTCCAGCTGCGGATCCGTGCGGCAATCGCAGACGATCGTCGCGTACCCGTGCATCCGGAGGATATCCTCCATCCCGGTGATGATCTCCGCGCAAAAGGTATTGTTCAGCTCCGGGATCACTACGCCGATCGTCTTGGTCTCGTTGGTCTTCAGGCCTCTTGCGACCTCGTTCACCTCATAGTGCAGCTCCTCGATGGCCGCCTCGATCTTGACCCGGTTCTTTTCCCGGACATTTCCGCCGTTAAAGTAGGAGGAAATGGTGGCAAGGCCAAGACCCGTACGTGCGGCAATATCCTTCATCGTTGCTGCCATTTCCTCACCCCCTTTTCATTCAACCTGTTGTTTCGTCGTGTTTTTTGCTCAGGCTTTTCCGACACAGCCGCAGACCTTCATACGGTCCATGACCTGTGCCTTTACCGCAGCGATCCCGGCTTTGCCGAGCGCCTTCGGATCAAAAACGGATGCATCCTGCTCCAGAAGCTCGCGAACAGCCTTTGTGTAAGCCGCGCGAAGCTCGGTGGCAAAATTGACCTTGCAGATGCCGCGTTTTACACAATCCCGCACGTCATCATCGGAAAGTCCAGATGCGCCGTGAAGGACCAGCGGGATATCCACCACCTGACGGATCTCGCTGAGCCGCTCTTTGTCCAGTACCGGTGTGCCTACGTAGAAGCCGTGGGCCGTGCCGATAGCTACGGCCAAAGAGGTCACGCCGGTCCTCTCCACAAATTCCTTTGCCTCCATCGGATCCGTATTGGTATCGGCGACGGCCTCCAGGTCGTCCTCCTTGCCGCCTACCTTGCCAAGCTCTGCCTCGCAGGGGATCCCGAGGGCGCCGGCCACATCGGCAACCTTCTTGCTGACCGCAATATTCTCCTCAAAGGGAAGTTTTGATCCGTCGATCATGACGGAAGTATAGCCGGCATAGATCGCCTGCATGGCCAGCTCAAAGCTGCTGCCATGGTCCAGATGCAGGCAGACCGGAACAGAAGCATTCTCTGCCTCTGCTGCCACGATCGCTGCATAGGTATCCAGCGTTCCGTATCGTATGGTAGAGGGGGTGGTCTGGATCATGACCGGAGCGCAAAGCTCTTCCGCTGCCTGAATGATCGCCTTGACCATCTCCATATTCTCTGCGTTGAATGCGCCCACGGCATAACCGCCGGCCTGGGCGTCCAGAAGCATCTGCTCTGATGTTACAATCGGCATATTCATATCCTCCTTCGGAAAGCAAAACCGAAACGTTTCTGTTTTATACGCCTTCATCATAATCCGGGCGCCGGCCACTGTCAAGCGGTATCTGTCGCAGAGCCTTATTTTTCGCGTTTTTTTGAGTGAGCGGACCTCTCCTTCCGGCTGGAATTCCCGGTGTTCCTATAGCCGGGCAAAAAAAAAGAAGCCGCCAGGGGATGCATTTGCGCATCGCCTGACAGCTCCTATTATCTTTTCTCTCTTGTCGTCCTGGAAAGCAGCCGACTATCTGCTTTTACTTTCCTTCCTTCAGCAGCTGGAAGCCGTATTCAACGGCCGTCTGGACGATCGCACCAATAGCCGCTCCGATGGCTGCCGGGTCAAGGCTGTTTACATTGCGGAAACCGAAGAAACAGTAGCCTTTGTGATATTTGCCGTAGGTATCCAGGCAGCGCCGTACCTCTGCTGCCACCACCTCTGCCGGGGCATCCTCTCTGGCCGGAAGGCCGTTTGTATCATATCCGCCGATAAAGCCGATCTTGTCTCCGTAGGTCTCGATCAGCTTGCAGATATCGTTGCTGATCTGCACGGATGTCCACGCTGCCCAGCCGCAGTCGATCATGTCTTCTACGATGTCCTCGGCATGGCCGCAGCAGTGGTAGATCGGGATGATCCCCCGCTTCAGGCATTCCTGGGCAAACCGCTTGTGATGGGGCTTGATCAGCTCACGGAAAGCCTTCGGCGACATAAACAGCGACCGCTGGGTTGCCACATCGTCGAAATAGGTGATCGTATCCGGATTCCAGTACTTAATGATATAGTCCAGCGATGCGATCTTGTAATCAGTGATGGCCTCAAACAGCGCGTAGGTCTCATCGGGATCCTCTGCCATGGCGATCAGCGCGTTCTCGAAGCCCATCAGCGCCGCCAGACGCTCGAACACACCGTTTCCAAAACCGAAATCTACGGTGTCCTTCTCTCTGTCCGGCTCGCCGAGCATCCGGCACTCCATCTCGTAGTCGGCTTTCCAGTCATAGGCAGCCGGATCCGGGATCGTTACCTTTTCCCGCCACTCGCTGATATCATCCAGGATCGTATAGTTTACATCCGGCACCGCAGCACCGCCTCCGGTGGAGGGATACTCCCAGCGGATGCCAAAGCCATCGACGCCATCCCCGAATTGCCGTCCCTTTTCGATCGAGGGACCGTTGATCGCGCCGAAGCCATAGATCTTGTTTCCTACAAATGAATTGGGAACCAGTGTCGTGGGTTTGTGATGCAGAAAATTCAAATAATTCGCCTTAAAATCAAATTCCTGTGCCATAATCGTTCCGTTCTCCTTTTCCCTGTTCTCCAGTGGATATGTTTTGCCGGCGGTATTGTCTTTATCTGACAATCCTTATATAATTCAGACAGGACTGCAGACCCGGCGGGTTTCTGCTTGTGCTTTGATTATAGCCCTATTTTCTGCCGGTTTTGTAGGTCTCGCCGGGACAATCCGGCACAGAACTCTTTGATACTATTTGTCTGTTTCAGACAAACATCTGGAGGAACTATCATGACCCTTAGCATGTCTCTTCTTGCCGGCTATCTGGAAAAATATAAGCCGGAAGTCCATATCACAGACGACCGGCGGACGATCAGCGGGATCCGCTTCCTGACGGAGCAGATCTCCCGCTCCACGTTAAATTATGTCTACCTCGGAGCAGCCGACCGGTTCTTCCAGGACCCAAAGCTGACCGGCGGCTGGATCCTTGCCTCTGGCCAGAACCATCTGCTCTGTGCCGATGCCGACTATGAGGAGCTGCTCAACGATGTGCTGTCCGCCTTCGATTTTTATAACGATCTCGAACAGCAGCTGATCATTCTCTCTGCCAGGCACGAATCTGCCCAGGACATTCTCCGGGTTGCCGCGCCGGTCTTGTCCTGCGCACTGGTCCTCTTTGACCTGGACGGAAACCGGATCACGTCCCTGAATGAAGAGCGGGTCACGGACCCCCGGCTGGCGGTAAACCTCCGGGAGCAGAAGAAGCTGGGAACCAATGTGATCAGCAGCACCTTTCTCGACCGGGACGGCCAGGTCTCCCACGACCTGTCCGATGTCCCCCAGCTGCTCCATCCCAAGAGCCATCCGCAGGAGGAATGTGTCTGCATGTACGTCTCCCGCGGAGAAGAGCATCTCGGTTTTATCCTCTGTTTCCCCATTGGTGAACAGGAGATCCGGACTGCCATGACGCTGGTCCCTCTTCTAGCCGGGTACCTCGGCGACTGTGATGAGTTTTCTTCTGCCGGATCGCTGCTCCAGTCCGAATCGGGCATCTTTATCCGGCTTCTGAACGGCGAGGAGCTGCTTCCTCCCGTTCTGCAGCGTTTCGAGGACAACCTGGGCTTTTCCGGAAGCCGGCAGCTGTTTCTGATCCGCAGCCTGCGCATCCAAAATTACACGATCCGGCATATGCTGATCGATGATCTCCGCAAGTCCGGGCTGCACGTGCTGGTCGCTGAATACCAGGACATGACGGCTGTCCTCGCCCCGGAAAAAGAGACGGAGCTGGTGCTCCGCGTGGTCAGCCGGCGGATCCAGACAGAAAACGTGTCCATCGGTCTGTCCATGCCCATCCAGCGGCCGGGACAGCTGCATGCAGCCTGCCGGCAGGCCGCCTTTGCCCTGGAGCAGTCGCCGGAGCCAGGCATCCGCCGCTGCCAGGATCTGGCTATGGACTATCTGCTGCAAACACTTTCCGGCGACGCCATGACCGAGTATCTGCTGCATCCGGCGCTCTCCACCCTTAAAAGCTATGACGATGAACACAATACGGAGCTGTTTTCCTCCCTCTGCGCCTACGCAGACACCGGATTTTCTCAGGCCGAGACAGCCGAGCGGCTCCACATCCACCTGAACACCCTAAAATATCGGATCCGGAGGATCACCGAGCTGACTGGCATCACCTTCCGCGATCACCAGGAAAACCTCTATCTTCAGCTCTCTGCTGCCCTCTGTCCGTCTCCTGGAGCGCCATAAGCGCAGCCAGGCGGAGCTGTTTTGGGCAGAGATACACCTGCTGCGGCTGCAGCGCAGAGATACACCATCTGCGGCTGCTGCGCAGAGATCCTTGTTTTCGTAAATGCAAAAGGCGTGTATAATGACAGGTGACTGCCGCTGTTCGTATAAGGCGGCTCGGAGGAAATAAGAAATGAAAACTGGACTGATCATGGAGGGCGGCGCCTTCCGGGGCATGTTTACCAACGGCGTGATCGACGTCTTTATGGAAGAAGGCATCACATTTGCCGGTGCTGCCGGCATCTCGGCCGGCGCCGTATTTGGCTGCAACATCAAGTCTTGGCAGATCGGACGGCCAATCCGCTACAACAAGAAATACTGCCAGGATCCCAGATACTGCAGCCTCCGGTCTCTGCTGACGACCGGCGACCTGTTCGGCGTTGAATTCTGCTATCATGAGCTGCCGGAAAAGCTGGATCCCTTTGACCAGGAAGCATTCCGGGAGAATCCCATGGAATTCTATGTCGGCGCGACCGACGTGGAAACCGGAAGGATCGTATATCACCGATGCAGCGACGGCGGGGCAGAGGACATCGAATGGATGCGTGCTTCCTCCTCCATGCCCATCGTATCCCGGCCGGTAAAGATCGGAAAATATTTGCTTCTGGACGGCGGGATCTCTGACCCGGTCCCCTTCCGGTTCATGGAAAAACAGGGATATGACCGGAACGTCTGCATCCTGACCCAGCCGGCCGGCTACCGGAAAAAGCCTGCCTCCCCGGCAATGCAGCTGCTGCTTTGCAAATATCCGGCGATCGCCCGGGCAATGGCCGTGCGCCATGACCGGTACAACCTGCAGATGGAACAGCTCGACGAGCGCGAGCGCACAGGCGAGATGCTCATGATCCGTCCGCCGGAATCCCTCGGGATCGGCCGGATAGAAAAAGACCCGAACGAGCTGGAGAGGGTATACCAGATCGGCCGGGCCGCCGCAAAAGACCGTTTATCCGAAGTGCGGGATTTCCTGCAAAAATAAAAAAGCTGCCGTACAAACACAAGAATCGTGCATAAATATTCTTTCGGGAAGCGCTCCGCTGTCGCTCCGGTCGGTGCTAAACGAACGTCCACCGGACGTTCAGCGCCTGCCGGAGGCTGCAACTCAGGCGGGGGACACCCCGAACGAGTTCAAGAACGCCTCGGCGTTCTTGCCGCCTATAGAGGCGGGGGACACCCCGA
>DFFG01000032.1:297-23673 GCA_002368795.1 Eubacterium sp. UBA3782 | reverse complement strand
GGGGACACCCCGAGTGAGTTGTACGTCTCAGACTGGTGCGATATAGCCGCCGCCCGCGACATAGCCGTCCCGGTAGAAAACGACCGACTGGCCGGGTGTGGCAGCCCGGACCTTTTCTGCAAAGGTCACATGGATCCTGCCTTCCTCCACATACCGGATGCGGCACGGCGTACTTTTCTGGGAATAACGGACCTTGGCGAGATATTCCCTTTCCTCCGAGAAGGGTGCATCGGCCATATAGGCCAGATCCTCCGCCAGCAGCGTATCGCTGAACAGATCCTCATTGTCGCCAAGCCGGACCGTTCCGGAAGCGGCATCTATTCCACAGACATACAGCCGGCGGTCCGCCGGAATGCCGAGGCCTCTTCGCTGGCCGATGGTATAGGCGGCCGTTCCCTCATGTCTGCCCAGCACATTGCCCTCCGGGCCGATAAAGCAGCCGGGCACGCCCAGGCTTCCGGTCTCTCTTTTGATGAAGGCCGCGTGGTCCCCATCGGGAATAAAGCAGATATCCTGGCTGTCCTTTTTCTCTGCCACCGGCAGTCCTGCCTCCCGGGCAAGACGCCGGACCTCATCCTTTGTCATGTCTCCCACAGGAAGCAGTGTGTGGGCCAGCTGGTCCTGGGTCAGACGGTAGAGCACATAGGTCTGGTCCTTTGCCGCTGCCGCGGAATTACGTATGGCATAACGGCCATTCTCCAATTGCTCCACCCGGGCATAATGGCCGGTGGCGATATATTCCGCACCCAGTTCCCGGCAGCGCTCCAGAAAGGCTCCCCATTTGAGCTGCGGGTTGCAGAAAATGCACGGATTCGGCGTGCGCCCCTGTAGGTATTCCCCGGTAAAGCGCCGGACCACCTCCTCGTGGAAGCGGTCCCGGAGATCCACCGCATGAAACGGAATATCCAGAACCTCGGCGACGCGGCGGGCATCGCTGACCGCAGCGCTCTCCATGCCGCTGCCGCCTTCCTGCCACAGCTCCATGGTCGCCCCGATCACCTCGTATCCCTGCTCTTTCAGAAGCCATGCGCAGACGGAGGAATCCACTCCTCCGGACATGGCCGCTACAACCTTCTTCATCAATTTTCCTCTTTTCTTTCCCTTTCGCCGCGGATACCGCACCTGCCTGTTCTCTTTTCAAAACAACCCTTTTAAGATGCTTTTCCTGCATGGCAAAGTTGCGGCTCCTAAAGCCATGATATAGCCAGGATATACCTGCTGCATGCCGCCTCTTATACCTGCCGGGCGTGTTCCGATCCGTTTAAAAACCGGCAGCGATCCGGCACAGCCGGATCAGGATCTCTGTATTTTTCTCCATAGACGGGATAGGCACATACTCAAATCTGCCGTGGGCGTTTTCATAGCCTGCCGAAAGATTCGGGCAGGGAAGTCCCCGGAAGGAAAGGGCCGCTCCGTCTGTTCCTCCCCGGAAGGGCTCACAGACCGGCAAGATCCCGCAGTCGGTGATCGCCTGCCGCAGGTCCTGCACCAGAGCCGGCACCGTATCGATCACTTCCTTCATATTCCGGTACTGCTCCTGGATACAGACTGTCACGCAGCCCTCTCCATGGCGCCGGTTCAGCTCTTTGGCAGCCTCCTGCAGAAACTCTTTTCTGCGCTGAAATGCCGCTGCATCGAAATCCCGGATGATCAGCGAAAGCTCTGCCCGCTCACAGGATGCCTGACAGGAAATCATATGGAAAAAGCCTTCCCTGCCTTCGGTGTACTGCGGACGTTCCTTTGCCGGGATCATCTGCATAAATTCTGCCGCGATGTCCACCGCATTAATCATGATGCCCTTTGCCGTTCCCGTATGAACACTCCGGCCCAGGATCGTGACCTTCGCCTCCGCGGCGTTGAAGGTCTCATCTTCATACCAGCCCAGATGATCCCCGTCTATCGTATAGGCTGTCGGAGAGCCAAATGCTTCCAGATCCAGGGTATGAGCAAGGCCGCCTACCTCCTCGTCCGGCGTGAAGGCCAGAGCGATGAGGCCGTGCTTCTCCTCCGGGTGGTGAAGAAAATAGTCCGCCATCGTCATCAGCGAGGCGATCGCCGCCTTGTCGTCACCGCCAAGGAGGGTCGTTCCATCCGTCAGGATCAGATCCTGTCCGGTATACTGCCGGAGATTTGGATAATCCTCCGCCCGCATCACGATGCCCTTCTCTGGATTCAGAAGGATGTCTCCCCCATCATAGTCCTCCAGGACCCAGGGCTTCACGCCCTCCCCAGGAGCATCCGGGGCCGTGTCCATGTGGACGACAAAGCCAACCGGCCTGGCGGCGGCCGCCTCCTCTCCTGGCAGATTGGAAGGGAGCCTGGCATAGAGCACGCTGTTTTCCTCATCCAGACGGACCTCATCTGCCCCCAGATCAATCAGTTCTCTGGCAAGCTCCCTTGCAAGGTCGATCTGACACCGGGTCGTCGGCCATGTCCCTGCATAGTGTGCCGACTGTGTATTGATCCGGGCGTAGCGGAGCATCCGCTCCTGCACGCCCTCATAGAATTCGCCCATTTTTCAGGCCTCCGCGCCGCTGCCATAGTGGAGCTTTGGCTCTTCCATCGCCAGAGTCTCCCACAGAATGGCGATCAGTCTGGCCGCACAGGCGGTAACCGCCTCTCTTGACAGCCGGCCATCCGAAAGTGCCTCCAGGATACTCTTCCTGTCCGCCTCATTGCCGGGCATGATCAGATCATTGCCGGCCTCCGCGCATTTCCATGCGGTGGCAGAGCCTGCGGTGGTTGTTGTCCAGTCGGTCATGACCACACCCTGGAAGCCCCACTCATCCCGGAGGACCTTTGTAATCAGGTCGCCGCAGTTTGCCGCGGGGACGCCGTTGATCATGTTGTAGGAGGTCATCAGGCACATGGGCTGCGCCATACGGACGGCAAGCTCAAAGCCGCGCAGATAGATCTCCCGCAGCGCCCGCTCCGACACCACGCTGTCCACGTGCATCCGGTTGTCCTCCATATTGTTGCAGGCATAATGCTTGATGGTGGTTCCGACACCCGGCCGGCTCTGGACGCCTCTGGTCATAGCCGCTGCGCAGAAGCCAGTCAGCAGGGGATCCTCTGAATAATACTCAAAATTCCGGCCGCAGAGCGGGTTCCGGTGGATATTCATGCCCGGAGCCAGCCACCAGGAAATACCAAACTCCTCCATCTCCTCTGCCACAAGGACACCGATCCTGCGGATCAGCTCCGGATCCCAGGTCTGGGCCAGCATGGTGCCAATCGGGATCGCCGTCGCGTACATGTGGTAGGTGGTCACATTCTCCCTGTTGTAATCCGGCGACAGGAAACCGCCCTGCAGAGCAGAAAGCAGACCGCTGCCATAAATCAATCCGGTCGCGTTGTCTACATCGTAGCTGGTCATCAGCCGCAGGCCAGCCGGTCCGTCCGCCATGGAGATGGCCGGGATGCCATAGGTCTCATCAAAGCGGCAGCTGGTCTCGCCTGCTGCGCCCGGCACGTAAATACCGGTAGACACCAGCTCGCCCTCTTTCATGTTATCCTGTCCCTTGGTGATCTCACCCATCAGCAGAGCAGCAAGTTCCTCGTTGCTCATACGCTCCGCCGTGGCTAGTGCCCGGGCATAGGCTGGGTTCTGGACTTTGCGCTTTGGCATTTCCGGTACGGGGGCAAAGACCACACAGCCAAGGCCCTCGCATGCTTTCTTCAGCTGCCGCCGTCTCTCCTCAAGGCGTACCGCATCCGGACGGATCAGATCCAGATGGTGAGAGGGCGGAAGAATGCGTGCCGTCTCTTCAAAAATCACATCCTCAGCCACAGCAAGGATGCCGGCCGGCTGGGCAGAGGCTAAAGTACCGCCAACTTCAATATAATATTCACCTTCTGCCACGATAAAGGCTGCCTTTTCTTCGCTGTACCAGGCCAGATCCTTCGCTCCGGCGAAAATGCTGACCGTCTCGCACTCACCCGGCTGCAGCAGATTGGTCTTGGCAAAGCCGATCAGCTTCCGGAATTCTCTGCCCTCCGACACCTGCGGACAGGAGGCATAAACCTCGGCGACCTCCCGGCCGGCCCGGTTTCCGGTATTGGTGATAGTAACATTCACCTCGATCATATTGCCAAAAGTCTTCACCTCAAAACCGGAGAAAGCAAATGTCGTGTAGGAAAGGCCATAGCCAAAACCATACAACGGCTTTACCTCAAAGGTATCAAAATAGCGGTAGCCGACATAGATTCCCTCCTGATACAGCTCCTTCGTCAGGTCGCCGTTCAGATAGCCAAACTCCATAGCCCCCGGAATATCCTCATACCGTACCGGCCATGTCGAAGTCAGCTTTCCGGAGGGGTTCACCTTTCCGGTAAGGATATCCGCAGCGACCTTTCCTGCCTCTGTTCCCGGCTGGGACAGGCAGACGATGCCATGCACCGCCTCCATGGCGTCCACATCGGCCAGATCGATCGGACCGCCCGTATTAATCAGCAGTACCAGTCTGCCGCCAAGCTCCGCGATGGTGCGGATCTCCTCCCGCTCCTTTGCGGTGAGCAGGAAATCTCCTTCTTCTACCCTTCTATCCATGCCTTCGCCGGCGATCCGGCTGACGATATAGATCACGGCATCCGCACCTGTGATCTCCTCCGGCACCAGAGCAGGCGTCTCTACCTCCCGCATCTTTACCGACTCAAAAATCTGGAAAAACTCCATGCCGCTGCCGCCCTGCAGACCGGAAAGCGCCTCAAGAAGGCGGTTCCGCCAGTCCACTCTGGCCTCCTGATAGTCCTGCATGCAGCGCGCTGCTTCCGCCTCATTGATCACGGAAAGGCCCGCCGCCTGGCAGCCCTCAAGGAGGGAGACGACCCGCCGGACATTGACATCGCCCGATCCGGTTCCTCCCTTAATGATATTCATGATGCCGCTGCCAAAAAGGAGGACCTTCGCCCCCACATGCAGCGGCAGGATGCCGTCATTTTTCAAAAGGACAACACCCTCGCTGGCTGCCTCCGCGGCAAGAGCGCGGTTCCTGATCTCCCTTTCGGTCTCTCTGTCACTGCAAATACCGCTTAATGTCCGTTTTCTGATTCCCATATAGCCTCCTGTCATGCAGAAAATATGTACGATCAACCAAGCCCCTGTATGTCAGGCTCTCTATCAGTTTATGAGAATATGGGCGGTATTTCCACCCCCTTTTTTATCTAATATCTTTGCCCCTCTCTCGAATATCTGCTATACTGTACTTCGCGTGCATAGCCATACCATTCTATGCATAGTCATACACGGGCGGGCCGCTGTTTGCGATCCCGCAGGAAGGACAGAGGAAATACCATGACCGGAACTATCGTTAACGCCGCAGCCATCATTGCCGGCAGCGCCGCAGGCCTGCTGGCCAGAAAAGGGATCCCCGCCCATCTGGAGGATTCCGTCCATAAAGCCACCGGCCTTGCCGTGATCGTGATCGGCCTGAACGGCGTCATCACCAATATGATTTCTGTCGGGGAGGGCGGTACCCTGTCCTCCTCGGGTGAACTGCTCCTTGTCTTCAGCCTGGTGCTGGGCGTCGTCTGCGGCGAGCTGCTGCGGATCGATGACCGCCTGAACGGCCTGGCCGGGATGGTGGAGACCAAATTCCATCTGACCGGATTTGCCGCCAGCTTTGTCAGCGGGACCCTGATCTACTGCGTAGGCGCCATGGCGATCATCGGCTCACTAAACGATGGACTGAAAGGTGACCCCAGCGTCCTGTTCGTCAAAAGCACCCTGGACGGCATCACGAGTATCGTACTGGCCGCCACGATGGGGTCTGGCGTCCTTTTCTCCTCTATCCCGGTCTTTCTCTACCAGGGAGCCATCACCCTTCTGGCCGGCCTTCTGGAGCCGGTCCTCCAGGGCGTTCTGCTCAGCCAGATCTGCGCGGTCGGCTTCGTCCTGGTCACCTGCATCGGCATCAACTTTCTGGGCATCGCAAAGATCAAGACCGCCAATTTCCTGCCGGCTCTCCTGGTCCCGCCGATCTGGGCGCTAATCTCCGGCCTTCTGCCCGGCTAAGTGCTCCAATCACAATTTCTGAAACAAACAGAATCACAAGAAAAAGATCCCCTTCGCAAGAGCAAACCGGCACTTTAGATGGGGATCTTTTTTCCTGTATTTTTATCAAGATATCGGTTGTAGAACTGCAGCCCACACTTCTGGAAGACATTAAAGCAAACATTCTGCAGGCCCGACAGAGCTTAAAGCCGTTTGCGTAATTCCTTCCAGAAGTGTGGGCTGTATGCAATCCTCAGAAGACATTAAGGCAAACATTCTGCAGGCCCGACAGGGCTTAGCTTAAAGCCTTTGCGTAATGCCTTCCAGAAGCGTGTGCGCTTATAGCTGATAATGCCTTCTACTTATAGAAGCGGGATTTTCAGTCCTTGAAGAAGCCTTCGATCCGGATCGTGTAGGCACTGGTCTTTCCCATCTCCTCCGGCAGGCATACGGTCAGACCGCCATTTTCCATACGGTACTCTGGTGTCCCTGCAGTTCCGTAAACGGTAACTTTGGCGTCTGCCGGAATCTGCAGCCCGGGGATCGTCACCTCTTTGCCATGGGCATCGTCCAGCACGATGGCGTTGAGCACATCGCCCTTGCGGGTGTAGCAGACCTTTTTCCCTTCGGCGGTCACGTCCTCCTGCTTCTCTGTCCAGTAGGTCGTCCCATAGATGGCATCTCCGTTTACGGCCAGCCATTCTCCCGTCTCCAGGAGCGGCCGGATCTGCTCCTCCTGGATCGTTCCGTCCGCGCAGGGACCGACATTCAGAAGCAGGTTGCCGTTTTTGCTGACCATATCTGCCAGCGACCAGATCACGTCTTTTCCGGTCATGAAGTTTGCCGGATCCTCGTTCCGGTTGTAGCCAAAGGCCATGCCGATCCCTCGGCAGGATTCCCACTTCTTTGCCGGTACAGAGGTGATATCGACGTATTCCGGGCAGGTATAGTCGCCTCGGGATTCTCCCTCTGTACGGGTGACCTCGCCTTTTTTCTCCAGCTCGCTGACATACTCCTCCAGTGTACGGCCGTCCAGGCTTCTCTGCGTCCAGCGCTCGCTGATCACACCCTCCGGTACTGTGTTGTAATAGTCCGCGAAAAGGGCGTTCAGGTCGCACTGCGCCGGATAGCCCATATCATTCCAGAGAACGGCCGGGTGATACCGGTGGATCAGCTCTTCTGTCTGAGCCAGTGAATAGGCGGCATATTCATCCGATGCGATATAGTGGTCTACCCACCGCATGGCGCTGTTCATCGGTCCCTTCTTGAAGGTCCAGTCAAGAATGCCGGAATAGTAGAGGCCCATCTTCATGCCCTCTGCACGGACAGCATCTGTAAGCTCTCCCACCAGGTCTCTCTTTGACTGATACTCCGGCTGCTTCGGGTTTTTGTTTTCGCTCGGCCACAGGCAGTAGCCGTCGTGGTGCTTGGTGACCATGACGACATATTTTGCGCCGGCCTTCCGGAAAAGCTCCGCCCAGGCCTTTGGATCCATCTTCTGGCTTTCTTTTTCAAAGATCTCCTGAAAACCGGAGTAGGGGAAATCCTTTCCATAGGTTTCTGCGTGGAATGCCTGCGTCGGAGATCCCTCGATCCGCAGAGTGTTCTGGTACCATTCCGCATATGGATTGTAGGTCTGTCCGGTAAATTCATCGGTCTCCTCGTGGATGTCGCGGATCGATTTTCCCTTTTCGGAGTATGCCCATCCGGGGACAGAATACAGTCCCCAATGGATGAAGATTCCGAATTTTGCATCATTAAACCACTGGGGAACCGGATGCTGATCTACGGACTCCCGTGTCGGCTCATATTTCAAGTTTTTGTCCTCCTTGCTATTTCAGCCTCTCCATGCAAGAACACGCTTCCTGTGATTTCCGCAGGATCCGGTCAATCGGTCAGGATCTGGAAGCAGACCGGATATTCGGTCCGGATCCCTGCCGGTCCCTGGATGTGCAGGCCATCTTCGTCTCTGGAAAAGGCGCATTCTGCACCCTGTATCGTCTTTACCGAGAGAACCGGACAGTCCGATCCGAGCCCCAGATCTCTGCCAAGGCTCTTTATCGTTATTTTTCCGTCCTCCGGATATTTAAGAACAAATGCATAGACCAGCGGCCCTTTGCAGGTAAACCGGATATCGGCAGATGTATAGGGCATGCGGTCAACATCCGTAAAGGAACCGCTGGGGATCTCGGTCGGTCCTTCCCCGAAGGTCTTCCAGTAATCGGTTCCGTAGATGCCCTCGCCGTTTTCCTTCAGCCATTTTCCGATCTCCCTGAGAACATAGGTGTCCTCCTCGGTAAAGGTTCCGTCGGCCTTTGGTCCTACGTTCAGAAGCAGACAGCCATTTTTGCTGACGATATCCACCAGATCAGCCACAAGATCCCAGGGGTTCTTGAATACATTATTATCTGTATAGCCCCAGGAATTCTTTGCGATGGCCGTATCGTTCTGCCACAGCAGGGGGCTGATCCCGCTTTGCTGTCCCCGCTCGATATCAAACACGGCGCTCCGGAGAGCGAAGGCGTCAAACTTATAATTGATCGTGACCTCCTCACCCCAGGATGCCGCGCGGTTGTAATAGTAAGCGGCGAATTTTTTCAGATATGGCTTCCATGCCGTGTTCTGGATCCACCAGTCAAACCATACGATCTTCGGACGGTATTTGTCAGCCAGCTCGCAGACCCGTGCCAGCCAGTTCTCCATATGCTCCACAGAGGGCGGGCAGGTGCTGATGTCCTGCAGGTTGTCGATATACTGCTGCTCTTCGTAAAAGTCACGGTATGCCGGATCCCGCACATCGGAATCATAGAATGTCCCGGCATTGAAGAAGAAGCAGTGCTCCGCCCGGTGATCGGAAACACAGAAGGGAATGCCTCTTTTGTCGGCCTCCTTCTTCAGTTCGCCGATCACGTCCCGGTGCGGTCCCATCTGTGCTGCATTCCAGCAGGAGAGGGCGCTGTCATACATCTGGAAGCCGTCATGATGCTCGGCCACCGGCATGATGTACCGGGCACCTGCCTCCTCAAACAGATCCAGCCAGGCCGCTGCGTCAAATTTCTCTGCCTTGAACATGGGAATAAAATCCTTGTAGCCAAAGCTGCTCTGCGGTCCGTAGGTCTCGATATGGTGCTGATACTCGGGCGTTCCGGGAAGGTACATATTTCTCGGATACCATTCGCTCCCGAAGGCCGGGACGGCGTAGACGCCCCAATGAATGAAAATGCCAAATTTTGCTGCCTGGTACCAGGCCGGCACCGGGTGCTTCGTGAGCGAAGCCCAGCTGTCGCTGTATGGGCCGGCTGCAATGACTTCATCGACCTGCCGGAGGATCTCCTCCTGTCTGCGGCGTTGTTCTGCGTTCATTTGATTTCCCTTTCTGTTTCGGCGGCGATGACCTTGCCGCAGATCCTGTTATCTTCCTCTTTGGCGCCGTCCGGGATGACATCTCCCTATGTCCGCTGCCGCGGCCGCTTCGAAGGACTGCTCCAACATTCTGCTCTCAGATCTCCCTGCCTTTGCCGGTATGATTTCCTGTGATATAAAATCAGCAGCCGCGGGACAGAGAATCGTCATCCCGGTCCCAGGCTGCCAAAATGGTTTTATGCGTTGAAGGTTCCCTTTACGTCGCTCCAGTTCTCCTCTGCATAGGAAAGGAGTCTCTGTGCGTCCGTCAGGGACATTTCCGGATAATAGAACATGATGCTGGAGGAGCCGTATTTTTTGACCAGACGATCGCAGTTGCGGATCCAGTCCTCCAGATCTCCGCTGTATACCTTGATCCAGAGAGATTTTCCGGCGGCGATGACTTTGTCATAGATCTTGTCCCACTCCTCGTAGGTGCCGTCCGGGCCGGCATCTCCCGGTGTCCACTGCAGGGCATTGATTCCCGGAATCTCCATCAGCTTGTCCAGATGGCGGATCGCTCCCGGTCCATCCAGGTGATACATGGCATAGTCCAGCTTCTCGGTCTGCTGCTTCAGGGATTCCCAGACGAATTCATTGAAGAACTCGGTGGACATCATGGCAGAAGCATCGCACTGCAGCTTGGCCATCCGTCCCGGTGCCCAGATCTGGAAGCAGGAGTAGGAATTTCCGCCTTCCGGACCCTTGACCAGATCGTAGAAGGCATCATAGATCGGGAAGTATGCCTTGGTAACCTGCTCTACACGTTCAGCGATGGAATCCGGATCCTCGATCATGTCCATCATCAGGGGCTGTGCGCCGCGGAGAGAGGAAAGGACATCCACGTTCTCCATCAGGTCGGGCATATCCAGGCAGAAGTCATCTCCGGCATATTTGCGGCAGCCGGCAACGACCTCCAGATGCTTCTTGAACCACGCGTTTTCCGGATCAAATTTCAGCTCCGGTACGTCCTCCCAGTCGGTGTCCTCGTCGATGCAGGGCTCAAACCAGATGGTGTCCTCCTTGAATTTGATCTCGGAGCCCAGGTAGCCGGCTGTGGAGCCGGGACCGAAGTGGGTCTCCATGTTCGGGAAGGACTCGCCCAGGAACAGGTGGTTCTCGCAGAAGCTGCGGTAGCGCAGGACCATCCGCTCGGGATCCATGTACTTGTCCTCCATGTCCTTCCACATGAGCTCCTCAGGCATGTTGTAGTATTTACCCTGGCAGAAGACCTGCTCGTAACCGCCGTCGGCCGGCTTTCCGTCGGTCAGTCCCTCGATCTCGGGGCTTCTGGCGATGACCTTCATCAGCGGTCTGCCTGTGTTGCACTGATTCCACCAGCCGTAAAATTTCTTCTTTGTCTCTTCCCAGTTTTCCTTGTATTTCATGTTGTCCTCCTGTTTTCCGCGGCCCTTCGCCTGCGGATGCCTATATCTGTATCAGGCCCCTTGACAGGCCAGATGCTTTCCTTCCTGTATTTTCTCTGACCGTGCATGTTTAATTCCGGATTCTGCCATCTTCAGCCGCTGCCTGCAGCGTTTCCTGGGACGCTGTATCCGGCATGCATTTCTGAACGTTTACGTCCAGCTCGCGTTTCTAACCATTTCGTCTCAGTTCAGAGCGATCGTGATCTCCTCTCCGGTGTAGGTGAAGATTGTTTCCTGTCCGCTGACGGTGATGGCTTTGATCCTGCGGCCGGCCAGGCCTCCCTTGATGCTGTGCTCTGACCTGCCAACTGTGAGTGCATTCCGATCCTCATCATAGGTGACCAGAATCTCGTTATAAAGGCCGTCCTCATAGTCGTAGCTTTCGCCGTCGTCCTCATAGTACAGCATAGTGTGGATGCCGCCCTTTCCGTCACCTGCCGGATACAGGTGCAGCTCGAAGGGCTCCTCCGTCTGCTCCTGGGCGTAGGTGAGGGCCTTCTCCATTGGAAGGATGCTGCCTGCCCGGACGTAGACCGGAATATGGCCGATCGGCGCGTCTGCGGCGATCTCCTGTCCGCCCTCTGTGTACTCACCGGTGTAGAAATCGTACCAGCCGCTGCCGGATGGCAGATAGACGTTCCATACCTTGGGTACGTCCAGCTCCACGCTCTCGCGGTCGTAATACATGGGCTCCGTGACGGGGCACACCAGAAGGCTGTCGCCAAACATGTACTCCGTATCCAGGGCTGCTGCTCTTCTGTCCTCCGGGAAGTCAAACAGAAGGCTGCGGATCATGGTTCCGTCCCTGCGGCTGACCTTGCCGGCCATGGAGTAGATGTACGGGATCAGGCGGTAGCGGTTGCGGATGGTCTCCGCAAGGGCATCGTAGAAAAAGCCGCCGGGCTCACCGAAATTCCAGATCTCCCTTGGCGTATCCGTTCCATGGGAGCGGAACATCGGCAGGAAGGATCCAAACTCAAACCAGCGCACATAGAGCTCGCGGTAGCCCAGATCGTTAACGCCATCTTCGTAATCGCCGTGCCAGAACCATTTCATGGTCGGATCGTTATTGCATTCGCAGCCACGGCCCTGCCAGTTCTTATGGACAACGAAGAATCCGCCGATATCCAGGGTCCAGTAGGGCATGCCGCTGGCGGAAATGCTGAGGCCCTCGACGATCTGCTTTTTCATCACGTCCCAGCGGGCGCTGATGTCGCCGGACCAGAGCATCGTGCCGTATTTCTGGCTTCCCGCAGAGCCGGACCTGGTCAGGTTCAGGACACGGCGGCGGGGATCCGCCTGCCTCTGGTTCTCAAAAATGCCTTTGGCGTGAGCCAGGGCGTACAGGTTTGCCCGCTCCGCGCCGAGGAACTTTTTGTGCTCGTCACCGACGATGCGGAAACGCTCCCAGGGCTCTCTCTGGTGCTCGCCGCCCCAGTCCGGGCCGGAGAAGGGCTCCGTCGAATCGCACCACCAGGAATCAAAGCCACCGGAGAAGAACTCCCGCTCGCACTGCTTCCAGTACAGCCGCCTTGCCTCCGGCTCGAAGGCATTGTAGGTGGCCAGGTCATTCAGCATAAAACCGGCCTCGGTCATCTCGGTATGGTCCTTTGTGCCGTAGTTCATGTTTGGCCAGACAGAGACCATGGTGTGCACGTTCATGCCGTGGATCTCATCCATCGCTGCCTTCAGATCCGGATAGCGGGTGCGGTCCAGCATCTTGCAGCCCCAGTCGTCCGCCTCCCAGGTCTTCCAGTCCTGCACGATGCAGTCAAGACCCAGGCCCAGCTCACGGTAGCGCCTTGCCACGCTGACCAGCTCCTCCTGGGTGGAATACTTCTCCTTTGACTGGACATAGCCAAAGGCCCACTTAGGCAGCATGGCCGCCTTGCCCGTCAGGCTCCGGAAACCGTGGATGATCTCATCCATCGTTTCGCCGAAGATGAAGTAATAATCCAGCTGATCCACCGTATCGCAGTACAGATAGGAGCCGCGCTCATCGTCATTGAAGGTCATCAGGCTTCCGCAGTCCACCAGGATGCCGTAGCCCTGGTCGGAGAGGAAAAACGGGATCGGGATGCGCATGTTGTGCTGATACAGGTACTGCACATGTCCCCGGTAATTCCAGATGCCTTCTTCGCCCTGTCCGAGGCCATGGATCTGCTCGCCCGGCCGCCAGCAGAAGCTGAGCTTTGCGTGATAGGCCTTGCGGTCCTCGACCTCATGCATGTTCTCGATGAAATTCCGCTCGCCGTCAACGGTCTTTACCCGGCGGATCACTGGTGCCTCGCCGCCGGTCGTATACTTCATGACCGGGGTCTCGGTCAGCTCTTTGCCGCCTTCCTCCAGCAGGATGCTTCCGTCCGCTTTTCTGGTCCAGACAAAGCGGCCGTCCTCCTTGTCGATCCAGAGGGTCAAAAGAGAGGTGGAGATCTCCAGACCGTTTTCCAGCTCCTCTGTGTGCAGCTTGGCACCGGGATCCTTTCCCTGGATCCCCAGCGGGGACACCGCCAGAGCGGCATCCTTTTTCGTGTAAACACACCGGATGATATTTTCTGCCACGCCAGTGATCTGGAACAGGCCGTCATCCGTACGCAGTGTGATTGGTTCGCCCATAGTACTTTGATTCACTCCTGAAACAATGGTTTTTATTTCTTTTTCTCTGCGGGTATAAGCCGCAGGGTTTCTCCGCATTGAATCGTCAGGCAGTACCGCTCTGCCAGTCCGAGATCTCTCCCGGCTTCCTCCATCCCGGCCATACCGGCAAGGATCGCTCCGCTGCCTGGCCAGGGATTTTCAACTGTGATCTCCTGATTCCTGCAGGAGGTGATCTGCACTTCCTGCACCTCTCCGCCGCAAAGCTTAGCGCTGACCTGCAGGCCTCCGTAAGCCCACAGATCCCGGAAGGCTGCATCCGGATGAGATTTCTTTGGCCACACGCGGAACACGCGGATGATGCCCTCATGGCTCTGGAGCATCATCTCCTGCAGCGTATTTGGCACCGTGCTCAGGTTTTCGATCCCATGAGGATTCCGGTTGATGTATCCGTTGGGAAGGCCCCGGTGGAGGATCCGTTCCGAGAGCTCCCGCCAGATGATCTCCGGATCATACCCGACCCGCACCGCTGCCGGGAAAAACAGACAGCTGAGGTTCGTGGCATTCCAGGCCGATGTCTTCAGGTACGTATCGTCCGGCGCCAGAGGGTCCCGGTCGATATCGTTTGCCCCGGTGTCATGCGCCTTTTTGTATGCAGCCAGACTGTCCTCGATCAGCGCATGGACATGGATGGTGTTTCGAGCCGTCTCCAAAAGCGCCGGATCCGAATCCAGGCCGATGGCGCCTCCGGGATAGATCTGCATGATGTTTCCCGGGAAATGATAGGACCATCTGCCGCCCTTTCCTTCGTTGTAAAAGACGTTGGCGTCCATCCACTCGTCCGGAAGCAGTTCCGAAAGAGGCACATCCGCCTCCGCCCAGAGGGTGGGATTTTCTGCCGCTTCCCGCAGCGTTCCGGCAGGGTATGGCGCCAGGTGTTCGCCGATCTCCTTCCACCGCGCCCGGCGGTCTTCATCCAGGTCCAGCTCACGGCTGATCGTCTGCATGAAGGAGAAGAAGCTGCGCAGATAGCCAAGGGTATTGACCGGATCCTCCGGGATCCCGTTCTCCTGCACATCCCGGTCGGTCCGCTCATGAACACTGTCGTCCACGACATGATAGCAGCCATCCCGCAGGACCAGGTCGCTTTCCCAGAAATCCGCCACGCTGACCAGGTACGGATAGATCCGCTTTCCGTATTCCCGGTCCCGGCTGATCAGGTAGCGCATCATCATGTTGGTGGAGCCGTGCACTGCCTGGGATTTCATGTGAAGAAGCAGAGACTCTGCCACCATACCCTTAGGTCCGAGCCCTAACGGCAGGTACATTCCTTCATGGCCAAGCAGCCGGCGGCTCATCTCCCTGGCGATGTCCGCCATCGCGAAGTATGGCGCATCGTGGGGATCAGCCTGTGCAAAATGGCCGGAGCCAAGCAGGCCCAGGTAGGAGGACTGATGGTTGTAGTTGATCTTGTAATCGGCATTCCATGCCGGCCGGTCAAAGGTGCATACCCCGAGGATATTTGGCGGATAGTCCGGATCCCGGGACATGCTGCCCATCATATATTGGGACAGATAGTAGCGCTGCTCCAGGAGCTCATCGTCAATGGCGATACCGGATACATTCCAGAAATCCCGCCACCAGGCGGTATGCTGGGAAAAGAGCGCCTCCAGATCCTTCTTTGTGATCCATGCGGCTCTGGACGCGGCCATCTCCAGGGGCCTGGAAACCTTGTCCCAGGTCCGCAGGGCAAAGACAAAGGTGCAGCTCTCCCCCGGCGCCAGCCGCATATGGGGATGTGCATCATCCTCCGTTCCCGCCGTATCCATGTCCGTCTCCAGGAACCGTCCGGCAAAGCCGGCCTTTACGGGCACATCGACCTTTTCCGAGAATTCCCGCCAGCCGGAAAGCAGTCCGCCGCGGCAGCGCTTTACCTGCACCGGAGATCCGCCCATCAGGCCGGCAAAGGTCCCTTTAAGATCCCTGCCGCTGCCATCTCTGCCGCCGGAGAGGTCAACCCCCTCGCTGCAGCCCTTTCCGGTCTCATCCGGAAAACGGAACTCCGCAGAAATGTCCACCGGCGTCTTCATCCCGGAGGTCATCCGGACGACCAGCAGATTTTCCACCGCCGCCACATAGCTCTGCATCCGGAACTCTTCCCCTGCAGAGGAATAGGTGGCTGCTGTCACCGCATCCGCAAAGGTTTGCCGGACGAGATAATCCATGCCCTTTAGCGCCGGTATGGAAAACACCAGTCTGCCCACCGGTCTGGGACTTCCCAGCGCCACCGGCGGGTCCACCGCTGCCGTTGCGTTATCATGGAAAAAGGTCCAGTTCGGATTGCTTTCCATCTGCCAGAAGTCGTTCGCCGTGACCCAGAACTGGGGGTATTCACAGGGACCGGCAAAAGCCGACAGCATGTCCCCGTTTCCCAGCACAGGGGCGTCCGTCTTGGTTCCGGCATACTGCCAGATCCGCCATCTGCCGTTTCCCGACACATCCACATCACCGGCCGGCACCGCAGAGGGCGGCTCGCGAAACTCGGTGCAAAAATGTTTTACCCGGTCATAGCCGGGGGTAAGATCCCTATGGCTCAAATTTCCCTGCCTCGTTTTTGGAGGCTGACACATCCGGCTTTCTGAATAAGCAGCCTGGTGCGTCAGCCTCGTCTTGGAAGTAGTTATTCGGTTTAACCCTTGACCGATCCGCTGGTCGTACCCTCGAGCAGATATCTCTGACCGATGAAGTAAATGATGACGACCGGGATTACAGTAAGGACGATATCAGCAAATACAAAGTTCCAGTAGCTCTGGTTTCTGCCGAAGAACTGGTAGACCGCCATCGTCATGGGGAACAGCTCGCTCTTGCTGGACAGGTACAGGGGGGTAAGGAAGTCGTTCCATACACCCATGAACTGCAGGATAAAGCAGGTGACGATCGTGGGCTTCAGCATCGGGAAGATGATGGCGAAGAACATGCGGAACGGTGAAGCGCCGTCAATGATCGCTGCCTCATCCATCTCCCTCGGGACGGTTTCCACGAAGCTGTAGATCGTAAACACGCAGAAGGGGATCATCGCGCTGGTAAACACGAGAATGATTCCGAACCGGGTGTTGGTCAGATGCAGCCACTTGAATACACGTACCAGGGTTACATAGTTGACCGGGAAAAACAGGCCGGTGATAAAGAAGTAGTAAATAAAGTTGTTGAATTTTGTACGGCTTCTGCTCAGGACAAAGGCTGCCATCGCGCAGACGGTTACGCCGATAACGGTCGCGACAAGCGCGTACAGAAGGCTGTTGGCAAAGCCCTGGACCAGATTTGCCTTCTTGATAACATCCGTGTAGTTGGTGAATACCCATTCCGTGGGAAGCCTCAGGCTCATTCTGGCTGCTTCCGATTTGGTCTTAAAGGAGTTGACAACGACCAGATAGAAGGGCATCAGAACGATAAGTGAAAGGAAGATACAGACGATCTGTTTGAAGATCGTTGAGAGAACTTTCTTGTTCATTTACTCTTCCTCCTTTCTGCTCATGACTCGTACAATAATGATTCCGATGATCGCGGTGGCGATCAGCAGGATCGTGCTCAGTGCAGTTGACAGGCCATACTGTCCGCTGCCGTACAGCTGGAAGGTATAGGTCGTGATGACCTCAGTTGCATGACCCGGACCGCCGTTGGTGAGAACGTAGATAATATCGAATACCTTCAGGCCGTAAGTGATACCGAATACCAGGTTGATCATGATCGAACCGCGCATCATGGGCAGCGTCACATACCATACCTTCTGCCAGAAGCCGGCGCCATCGATATCTGCCGCCTCATAGAAGGAATCATCGATAGAGTTCAGGCCTGCCAGGAAGATGGTCATGACATAACCGATACCTCGCCATGCGTCAACGCCAAAGATCGATTTCCAGACGACAGCCAGGTCAGACAGCCATTTCTGCTTGAGGAATCCAAGGCCAATGGCCTCCAGGCTGATGTTCAGCAGACCATTCTTGTAGTTAAAGATCGAAGTAAATACGATACCGATGATAACGAAGGGAAGAATAGACGGCAGATAGAATACCGTACGGTAGAACTTCTTGCCTTTCAGCTGAGTATGCAGAAGCATGGCAAGGAAAAATGCCGGAACCAGCTTGAGGATGTTGGAAATAAGGGTGAACTTGAGGGTATTGAAAATACCGGCTGAATAATTCCTGTTGGATGTAAACAGCTCAATATAGTTTGCAAGTCCCACAAAGTGCAGGCCGTTCCTTGATGTTACCTTGCTCCAGTCCGTAAAGGAATAGAAGACGCCCAGAAGGCTGGGGAACAGGAAGAACACGATATACAGGATCAGCGGGATCGCCACAAACCACTTCGGATAGATCTTACGCTTGTACATAACGCCTCCAGATACTTTCGATAAGAAAGGGGCACGAAGCATTGCTGCTTTATGCCCCTGAATGCTAGTTCTTCAGTAATTTTTTTCTCTGGTTTACTCCCAGTTGGGATCGCCGACAGTCTGTGCGCCCATGGCACGGTTTGCGTCCATGTTGGCAAGAACATCGTTGGCTTCCATGGTACCCTGGCAGTATGCGATCATATCCTCGCCGAAGTCCATCCAGTAGTCGTTGGTGTACTTTGTAGCATTCTGCAGTACGCAGGTGTCCATCTTTGCGGGATCAACAGAAGCAATCAGTTCCTGCTCCTCCGGCAGCCAGTGCTGCTCGATGTCAACAGTAACGTCCAGGTTGGTGTAGCTCGGGGAGTTGTCCAGGATCTCCTGCAGGCTCTCCGGTGTGCATACGAAGCGGAAGAACTCTTTTACAAGCTCCGGATCCTGTGCGCCGCTGTAACCGAACATGGTCGGGCCAGCCGGGCTGGTCGGGAACCAGGTGTTGTCTGCCAGCGGGATCAGGAACAGGCCGAACTCATCCTCCGTGCCGGTATCCTCTTTGATCTGTTTGATGTAGCTGGAGTTCGCCATTGCCATAGCGATGGTTCTGTCGCCAAACTCATTTGCCATGTTGGTGGAATCGGTGCCGATCCAGTCCTCACCGAAGTAGCCGAGGTCGGACAGCTCCTTGAACTGCTCGAGAACCTTGAGCATGGTCTCGTTTCCTGCAAAGGTCTGCTTGTTGTTGTTCAGGTCATCGAAAAGGTTCTCATTGCCCTCGGTGTAAACGCCGCCGATCTGGAAGAAGGCCAGCTGATGCTGCCATCCGTCAGCGCCCGGCATGAACCAGGGAGTGATGCCCTCGGCTGCGATCTTCTCGCAGTCAGCCTTCAGCTCATCATAGGTTGTGGGAACCTCGGTGATGCCGAGCTCCTCGAACAGGGTCTTGTTGTAGACCATGACATACTCAGGAGAGTTGTGCCAGATCTGAAGGCCATAGAGGTGATCATTGTAGATACAAGCGCTCTGACGAGCCTCGGACATAACGTTCTGCCACTCTTCACCGGTGAAGTCGATGCAGTACTCTTCCGGATTGCCGATGTTGGACTCGATCGCGCCAGCCGGGTTGGACTGGATCCAGAAGATATCTGCGCATGTGCCGTTGTCCAGACCGGACTGAAGGATATCCAGATACTGGTCAGCCGGAATGGTCTGCAGATCTACGGTAACGCCATAGGTGTCCTCAAATCTCTCGATGGTCTGATCATAACGATTGTCCATCCAGCCTGCGGATACCAGGATGCTCAGGGTCTCGCCCTCAAAGGACTTCTCACCTTCAGCTGCTGCCTCCTCAGCTGGAGCCTCTGCCTCCTCAGCTGCTGCGGAAGATGCTGCTGCTGCAGAAGAAGCGGCTGCTGCGGAAGATGCTGCAGCTGCGCCTGCATCAGAGCTGCCGCCGCATCCGGCCAGCAGAGATGCTGCCATAGCGCCACAGGTAAGCATTGCTACTACATTTCTTTTCATATTTTCCTCCTTTTTGGCCGCGGGTGCGTCCCCGCGGCAATGATACGAGTAAACTGTAAAATAACTATACCAATTTTAGCCGGCAAAACCCATGGACAAATTTTCCTATTTGTTGGATTTTTTGTCCAAATGCATGAAAAATGCCCCTCATTTGTCCATTTCTCGAACTATTCGTACGATTTTTCCGTCCATATCCCCGTTGTTTTGCTGTTTTTGACGGCCTGCCACCATTATACATATTACAATTTGCCACCGTGTGCGCAAAAAGCTATAATAGGAGCATGGACAGCATGCGCCTGACCTCGCGCCGTGCCTTCCTGTATGTAAGGAAGGTTTCTGAGGGAACATTGGCAGGATACAGCCGCATGTCGTGTCTGCTAGTATGTGAGAGAGGCGCTTTATCATACGATAAGAAATGGGAGATCTCAAAAGAAGGAGGTGACCTGGTTTGGATAACAAAGCGGAGGGCAGTCCTGACAGGCCGCCAAAAAAGCTCCGAAGGCTGCAGACCGAGCTGTTCGGATACATCCTGTTTATCCCTCTTCTGGTCCTGACGATCTTCACTGTTTTTTTCTATTATTACAACTCAGATATTCTGATCAGCCGGGAGCAGAACAGCCTGAAGTCTCTCAACAATTCCATCATGAGTCAGACAGAAAACATGCTGTCGGATCTGGACGAGGTTTCTTCCAATATAAACTACCATAACCGGAAAACAGACTTTCTCCCTGACGAACTGCTCTTCCACATCACCTCGGATCAGGGCCAGAGGTTCATCGACAGCATCCAGACGATCAACGGGCTGGACCAGAAGGCTCAGCAGATCAATCTTTATGATTTTTCAGGACATGTCATCGAGATCGGAATAATCACTAAAAATGGAAGTTACGTGGCGTCCGATACCTCGTGGCTTGAGGAAGTGAAGCGCCAGAAGGGCAATAAGGTCCTGAGCCTCCCCTATAAAACACGGAAATATTCCATCAACGGAACAAAGAGCGGTTGGTATGTTTCTCTGTACCGGGCGTCTCTGGACAAATATGAACGGATGATCGGGGCGGTCGAGACCGTAAAACCCTGCAAGCTCCTGTTCCGGGAGATATCCTCCTATCTCCGCACGGAGCCTGTACCGGCGGATATCTATATTTTTGGTCCGGACGGCAGCCCGGTCTATCCCTATGATATAAGCGAAGAGGAAAAGGCCTCCTGCGCAGCTTATTATTCTTATATCCGGAGTCTCGATGAAAGCTTCGGAAAAGGCACGGATCCAACCACCGGAACAAAGATCCGGTATTTCTCTCAGACCTCCGGCTACAGCGGTTGGACCTACCTTACGATCCAGAAGGACACGGTCATCCTTCAACCTGTCTACAATATGCTGAAGATCCTGCTCGGTATCTTGCTGATCATGATCCTGGTCTCCATCCTTCTGTCCTGGTTTCTCTCCCGGAGCATGGTCAAGCCGGTCAAGCACCTGAAGCACGTGATCCAGAGACTCGGCCTGGAAAACCTTGGCGAGGAAAAGCTTGACAACTACAATGCCTCCTACGAAGAGCTGAATGAGCTGTATGTGGAGTTCCAAAAGATGAGCGAATCCCTGCAGGAGTCCCTGCAGGAGCTGGAGATCAGCCAGAAGCTGGAGCTGAAATCCCGCGTCATTGCTCTCCAGGTCCAGATGAACCCTCATTTCTACTACAACACCCTGACCTGCATCAGCATTCTTGCTGAAAACGGGCAGGACAAAGAGGTAACAAAGCTCTGCCAGACCCTCTCCCATATTATGCGGTATATCACAAATACCGGGACGACGATCGTCAGCGTGAGAGAGGAGATCGAATACATCCGTGAGTACATGTACTGCATGCAGGTCCGGTACCAGGAGAGCCTGAGTTTCTCCATCGATATCCTTCCGGAGATCCTGGACGAACAGATCCCCAAGCTGATCATTCAGCCTCTGGTGGAGAACTCGATCAAATACGGCACCGACTGTCTGCCGCCATGGCATATTTCGATCAGCAGCTTCCGGGACGATACCTGCTGGTATATCCGGGTCTCTGATACAGGCAACGGCTTCCGCGAGGAGGTTCTTACCGATCTCAGGAAAAAGATCGCAGACATCAACGAGGATGAGACAAACCGCCTCACTGACCTGAAGATCGGCGGCCTGGGCATGATCAATGTATACATGCGCTGGAAACTGTACTGCGGAGATGCGATCATCTTTGATTTTGGAAACGATGAAAACGGACATGCGTACGTAAATATAGGAAGAAAAAGCAGTACATGACGGCTTCTGGACAAAAGTCAGGAGGCATATAGACCGCTTAGGAGGCTCCCAATGAAATACGGCGTTGTTGTTGCTGAGGATGAGATCCTCATCCAGCAGAATATCATAAAAAAGATCGAAGCCTGCGAGGCAGGTTTTACCGTGGTAGGCAAGGCGCAGACCGGGATACAGGCCCTGGAGCTGATCCGGGAACATAACCCCTATCTTCTGGTCACGGATATCCGTATGCCGGTCATGAACGGGCTGGAACTGATCGAGCGGGCAAAGGAACTGCAGCCGGATCTGGATACCATCGTCGTCAGCGGGTATTCTGATTTCGAGTATGCCCAGCAGGCGATCCATCTTCAGGTAAAGGAATATCTTCTAAAACCGGTGGATCCCGATAAGCTGAAAGAAATACTGCAGTCTCTCGCGGCACAGTATCATGTGAAAAAGAAGGAAGTTGGCGAAACCTTCTCCTCAGATCTCTCCTCCCGTTCACCTTCCGAGATCGCGGAGCTTCTGATGGATTATCTGACGAGAGAATACGCCCGTGAATTAAACCTGAACCTCATCGCAGAAAATCTGAACTACAGCCCCAGTTATCTGACCAAGATCTTTCAACAGTACTACCATGTACCGCCTACAAAATATCTGATCAATCTCCGTATGCAGAAAGCAAAGGAGATGATGGAGAAATCCCCTGACACGCCTCTGCATCTCATCGGAGAGGCTGTCGGCTACTCTGACCCGGCCTATTTCTCCAGAGTGTTTAAAAAATATGAAGGGGTAAGTCCACAGAAATTCAGGGATAACCAGTGAATGTACTGTTTCTGCACACATTTCCTCATAAGAGCTGATACCGGTACAGAAAGCAGTAATTACCGAAACGCGATAGAATGGAGAATAAGGAATGAAGCTTGCAGTTATATACGATTCCAGAACAGGAAATACCAGACAGGCCGCGGAGTGGATCGCTGAAGGGGTGCTTTCCGTGCCAGGCACAGAGGCCAGATGCTTCTCCATCCACGAAACCGACGACGCATTTATAAAGGAGGCAAAGGGCATCGTTCTTGGTTCACCCTCCTATGCCGCAGCCATGACCCCGGATATACATGTCTGGCTGCAGACCTCCTCTGGGAAACTGGACTTTCCCGGAAAAATGGCAGGTGCTTTTGCAACGGAACAGTATACTCACGGAGGAGGAGATCTGGTCATTCAGGCTTTGCTGCATTTTGAGATGACCTGTGGAATGCTCTGCTGGTCCGGCGGCCGCGCCTTTGGAAAACCGATCATCCATCTCGGACCGGTAGGAGTAAACAACAATGTAGAGGCACATAATGCCCTTGATTACTACAAAGACAATTTTGTCACCTACGGCAGCCGCTTTGCGCAGAAGGCTGCAGAGATCTTCGGCTGAGGCTCAAATAGTCCAGGACCCCCGAAGGACATTAAAGCGAACAATCTGCAGGCCGTAAGGCCGAAGCCGTTCGCATAAGGTCTTTCGGGGGTCTTGATTTTCGGGTTCCCGATACTTCCCAATAACTGTCCCCTAAGCAAAAAACAGCCTCCCTAAACAGGGAGGCTGTCTGATTCGTGAAGCATCGGGGACTCGAACCCCGGACAACTTGATTAAAAGTCAAGTGCTCTACCACCTGAGCTAATGCTCCATTTTCAAAAAAGTGCCTAGTTCCGGAATCGAACCAGAGACACGCGGATTTTCAGTCCGCTGCTCTACCAACTGAGCTAACTAGGCACAAAGTTGCGGGAGCAGGATTTGAACCTGCGA
>DFFG01000032.1:0-230 GCA_002368795.1 Eubacterium sp. UBA3782 | reverse complement strand
CTTCGGGTTATGAGCCCGACGAGCTTCCTGACTGCTCCACCCCGCGATATTAAGTTTTATAGTTTCCGAAGCCGATGATCGGACTCGAACCGATAACCTGCTGATTACAAATCAGCTGCTCTGCCAATTGAGCCACATCGGCGAATATCGTCCCACCAGCCTGGAACTTAAATTATCAGCCAAAGGTTAATTCCTTTGGGATGACCCCGACGGGAATCGAACCCGTGTTA
>DFFG01000093.1 GCA_002368795.1 Eubacterium sp. UBA3782 | reverse complement strand
GCCGTCTACTCGACCTATCTGTCTGCCAGACAGAAAGAAAGAACCGTCCCATTTGTCTGGTTTTTTCATTTTTGTGACCACAGAAAGGCAGCAGTATGGCCTACAGTGAGCTTATCAAAAACTTCAGCCGGATCCGGGATTATATGCGGGAGTTCTATGTCTACGGCTTTAAGAGCCGGAGCGAGTTTACCGGAAAGAGCGCCCGGTCCTACGATGATGAGCGGCGCCGGATCGAAAGCTGGCTCGGGGATTACATGGGCTTTCGGCAGACGCCGGAGGGCCGAAATGTGTTTCTCTCCATCGACAGCCGGCTGACCAGCCATAATCCCCTTTATGCCGCGTGGAAGACGAAAAGCTTTACCGACGGCGATATCACGCTGCACTTTTTGCTTTTTGATATTCTGCATGACCCGGAAACAGTCCTGTCTCTAAAGGAGATATTGTCCGCGCTGGATCGCTATGCGGAGTCGTTTGGTGCTGAACGGGTGCCGGATGAATCCACCCTGCGCAAAAAGCTGAAGGAGTATGTCGATGAGGGCATCATCCGGACGGAAAAACGGGGAAGAATCATGTATTACCGGCGGGCGGCAGACGCATCGTATGGTTCAAAGGAGGTGCTGGACTTTTTCTCCGAGGTCCTGCCCTGCGGTGTTGTTGGCTCTTTCCTTCTGGACAAGAGAATGCAGCAGGAGAAAAACGGCTGTGAAGACACGTTTGCCTTTCATAAGAAGAGTGACTCCGACTGCGGTGAAAGCAGTGGAAAGCAGCAGGCCGCCCAAGAAGGGGGAAGTGCTGGACAGACAGTAAATTCTGCCGGCGGGAGTCCGGCAGCGGAACGGGAGGATGCTCCTTCAGACTGCTTTGCCTTCAAGCATCATTACATTACCGGTGCCATGGACAGCGAGATCCTTGCGGCCTTGTTTGATGCCATGCAGGAAAAGCGGGCAGTCGCGCTGAAAACCGTAGGCCGCCGAAGTAAAAAGGAGGCCGAGCGGCAGGTGGTGCCGCTGAAGATCATGGTGAGCGCGCAGAGCGGCAGGCAGCATCTGCTGGCCTATGCGCCGCAGCAGGATCGGATCATTTCCTTCCGTGTCGATTACATCCTTTCGGTAAAGCCGGGGGAGATCTGTGAGACTTTTGACGAGCTGCGGGAGATGCTGGCCGGGATGCAGCCCCACATCTGGGGCGTCAGCACCCAGGGCCGGTCCGGGCAGCGCCTGGAGCACATCGAATTTACGATCCGGCACGATGCGGATGAGATGTTCATTCCAAACCGGCTCAGGCGGGAAAAACGGTGCGGCACCATCGAGCGGCTGTCTCCGGATACGCTGCGTTTTTCGGCGGACGTCTATGACGCAAGCGAGCTGATCCCCTGGATCCGGACCTTTATCTGCCGGATCACCTCCTTTTCCTGCTCCGACAAAAAGCTGGAGGCACAGTTTATGGCGGATCTGGAGGCGATGTACGAGATGTACGGACTGAAAGGCGGTGAGGAGCCATGATCTACAGCGAACTGTACGGCGCATATTACAACGCGGTCGCTGCGATCCTCGCGGAGGCAGTAAAAAAGCCTCTCACCTCCCGGGAGATACGGCGGATCATCGAAGAAAAAGCCTTTGGAGAGAGTGTGTTAAACATCGAGCCTGCACTGTCCGAGGGCAGATGGCCGCTGTTGGACAAGGAAGGCCGGAGCCGTCTGATTCACGCGCCGGCGATGCCGCTTACCACGCTGCAAAAGCGCTGGATAAACGCTATCGCTCTGGACAAAAGGATCCGGCTGTTCACCGACGAGCCGGTCTGGTTCGATGATGTGGCGCCTCTGTTCCGGCCGGAGGATTATGCGGTCTACGATAGGTACGCGGATGGCGACCCCTATGAGGACGAAGCCTACATCGCCATTTTCCGGATGATCCTGCAGGCGATCCGGGATGGGCAGCCCCTGTCGGTCCGCTATATCAGCGGACGAGGAAAGCTGTCCAGAAAAGTGGTGCTCCCGCGACGCCTGGAATATTCCGAAAAAGACGACAAATTCCGCCTGATCGGATCGGAAAAGCGCTGCGAAACAGTGATCAACCTCCGGCGGATCAAAAATTGCAGGATTCACCAGGAGCCCTTTGCAACCGGAAGGAGCCCAGAGCCGGAGGAAAAACGGCGAAGCGTTACCTTCGAACTAAAAGACGAAAGAAATGCCCTGGAGAGGGTCCTCCTCCACTTTGCCCACTTCGAAAAGCAGGCGGAGCGGCAGGGAGAAAACCGGTACCTGATCACGGTCATGTACGACAAGGACGATGAGACAGAGATCCTGATCCGGCTCCTGTCCTTCGGACCAATGATCCGGGTCGTAGAACCAGAAAGCATGACCGTCCTGATTCGGGATCGGCTAAAAATGCAGAAAAGCTGCGGACGATAAACGTTCGCAGTTTTTTTTCCGTGATAAACCGGCATCCATCTCCTAAAATGGCCATAAAGGCACCGACAGCAATACAAACTATCCTTATTCTGCTAAGAACAGATTGATAAGCGTGTCACACGAAGGTGCCTTGCAAAAAAGTGCGTCCAGACAGATGGAGCCAGGCAAACGGAACCGTCCCATCTGTCTTGGCCATAAAGGCACCAACAGCAATACAGATAGCTTAAATGGTAGAAAGCACGCAGTTCTGACCTGCGCATTGCCGGTTCGAATCCGGCTCGAAAGGTGCCTTGCTGATGCAGCGTTTCTGTTTTCTGGCCGGCAAAAGGGACAGGAATGAGAAATACTACTGAACCAAATGATTCTGAAAGAAAAAGAAAGGAGTGTGATCCGAATGCTGAATCAACTGATATACGAAGCCGATATGACCATGACTGAGAACGGGGCAGCCACCTACAGGACCACGGGTTCTGACTGCCTGGATCTTTTTGCAGCGGCCGGCGCGCTCCGGCGTGCAGACGATGAGGAGATCATCATCCGCTTTGTGCGTGCCTACACCGAGGATCCGGATATTGCCATGCGGATCCTGTTCTACGCCAGGGACGTGCGTGGCGGGCTTGGCGAGCGCCGCATCTTCCGGACGATCCTCCGCTGGCTGGCTGAAAACGAGCCGGCATCGGCAGAAAAAAATCTGCCCCTTATCGCGGAGTATGGCCGCTATGACGATCTGTTTGTCCTCATCGGAACGCCTTGTGAGGCACCGGTGATCCGGCTTGTCCGTGCGCAGCTGGAGAAAGACCTGCAGGCCCTGGAAACAGATGGAGAGGTTTCCCTGCTGGCGAAATGGATGCCCTCGGTCAACGCATCCAGCCCGGAGACAAGGCGCCTGGCAAAACATCTTGCCAGAGCTCTTGGCTATGACGATGCCGTATACCGGCGGGCGCTCACCGCGCTCCGCGCAAGGATCCGCATCATCGAAAACGACCTGCGGAGACGAGATTATACCTTTGCCTATGAAAAACAGCCCTCCCGGGCACTGTTTAAATACAAAAAAGCATTCATGCGCAACGACCGCACCCGCTACCAGGAATTCCTGGCCGCGGTAAATGCAGGCACCAGCCAGATGCATGCCGGGCACGTTGCCCCCTACGAGCTGGTAGAGCCATACCTGACCGGCGCATGGTTTCATACAGGGACATCCTTCATGAAAACCATCACGGACGAAGAGAAAGCGGTACTCAATGCGACCTGGGCGTCCCTGCCGGACTACGGAAACGACGGAAACGCACTTGCCGTGATCGATACCTCCGGATCCATGTACTGGGGCGGACGTCCCATGCCGGCCGCGGTAGCACTGTCCCTGGGATTGTACTTCGCAGAGCACAACAAAGGGGCATTCGCCGGGCACTTCATCGAATTCTCGGCACAGCCAACGCTCATCCGGCTGAAAGGAGAAACCTTCGCAGACAGACTCAGGTACGCAGCGTCCTTCAACGAGATCGCCAACACAAACCTCGAGGCAGTATTTGACCTGATCCTTCGGACAGCCGTCAAAAATCACCTGCCCCAGGAGGAGCTGCCCTCCAGCCTGATCATCATATCCGACATGGAGTTCGACGCCTGTGTAAACCATGCGTCAGAGACAAACTTTGAAAACGCCAGAAGAAAATATGCCGCCAGAGGCTACACCCTCCCGCAGATCGTCTTCTGGAACGTAGCAAGCCGTGGCGGCCACCAGCCGGTCAGACAAAACGAGCAGGGCGCGATCCTGGTCTCGGGGGCAGAGCCCAGACTGTTTGCCATGGTAGCCGAAGGCAGAAACCTCTCTCCATACGGCTTCATGATGGATATACTGGAAAGAGAAAGATACGCAGGCATCACCGCCTGACCAGACAAATATGCATTGATTTATCTGGCTATTTGTCTGACCGCAGCTTTTTTTCCGTGATAAACCGACAGTTTTCTTTTATGATAGGTATAAAGGAAAGGCACAGACAGCAACGACCAACATTATCCTGATTTTACAGATCCACGGGGATGGTACCCCGAGGTGCCTTGTGGAAATGAGATGAACTGCGGTTTTGGACGCCAGAGCGTTCTTAAACAGACAGCTGGAACAGGCAGTTGAACCAGACAGTTGGAACGGTTGTGCGCCAGTTCGGCGCTT
>DFFG01000068.1:29573-29693 GCA_002368795.1 Eubacterium sp. UBA3782 | reverse complement strand
TCGAACTCACGGGTACGGAAGGTAAAGTTGCCCGGTGTGATCTCGTTACGGAAGGATTTGCCGATCTGGCCGATACCGAACGGGATCTTCTTTCTGGAGGTACGCTGTACGTTCTTGAAG
>DFFG01000068.1:29245-29429 GCA_002368795.1 Eubacterium sp. UBA3782 | reverse complement strand
ACATCAGGTTGAACTGACGGATATCCGTAAAGTTGTGCTTTCCGCAGCTCGGGCAGCAGATCTCATGCTCATCGATAAAGCCTTTCATCCGCTCATTGCTCCAGCCGTCGCAGCTGTTGTTCTCCAGCTCGATGCCCTTCTCCTGGCAGTAATCCTCGATCAGCTTGTCCGCACGGAAACGCTC
>DFFG01000068.1:28971-29166 GCA_002368795.1 Eubacterium sp. UBA3782 | reverse complement strand
AGTCCATCAGCGGGTCAGAGAAGCTGCCCAGATGGCCGGAGGCGACCCATGTCTGGGGATTCATCAGGATGGCGCAGTCCACGCCGACGTTGTACTTGTTGTCCTGGATGAATTTCTTCCACCAGGCCTTCTTTACATTATTCTTCAGCTCAACGCCAAGCGGGCCGTAATCCCAGGTGTTGGCCAGGCCGCCGT
>DFFG01000068.1:21139-28926 GCA_002368795.1 Eubacterium sp. UBA3782 | reverse complement strand
TTGGCCAGGCCGCCGTAGATCTCCGAACCCGGATAGACGAAGCCCCTGGATTTTGCCAGCGCGATGATCTTGTCCATTGTTTTTTCCATTGCTTTATTCCTCCAAAAAAACTTGCCTTACTTGTAGATGATGTATGCATACCGGTGAGCGACCGTTGCGTAGGGATGGACTTTGCCTTCGGCTTTGCCGGCGGAGGGAATCGGAGATGCCTGCGCGGATCCGGCAGATCCAGAGACGACGGACTCGCCTCCGGCCTTCAGAACCGGCGCCTCTTCCTCCGACACGTTGTTCACGGTTGCTGTCAGCCGGCCGGTAATCGTAACATTGTCGCTCGAATACAGGATCTTGTCGGGAAGCTTCAGATGGATCGGCTCTGAACACACAAAAACCTTCCACTCCTTCTCCCGGGATGTGATCTCATCCTTCTCACCTTCTGCACCGGCAGGGTCCAGGAACGGCTGATCCATGTCATAGCCTGCCGCCCGTGCCTCTTCCAGTGTTCCCAGAAAGCAGGGAACGTTGTTGTATCTGCTGTATACATCAACAGACGCATAATTCATCGTGATCTTTACCGAGTTTCCGCTCAACGTACAGCTTTCGAGGGAAACCGAAGGATTCTCCGATGCGTCGAACTGGCGGATCGAATCCTCAATGAAGGCCCGGAGCTCCTCCTCCGTAAAGTCCGCGTCCGTCACATTCTCAACAATCTCCTCGGTGAGAGTCCCCTCGCTCTGGATCGTCAGAGTCGTGTTCACGCTGTTGTTCGGAAGCGCACACGCGGCAAAGCTGCCGGACAGGGTCAGAACCAGAAAGAGTACAGCCGCTGTCCGAAATAGCCTTTTGCTTAATTTCAATTTCTGCACCTCGTTATCCGTTATCGATAAATGATATCGTCCCGTCCCGGGCCATTGGATACCATGGTGATCGGGAAGCCGAGCTGTTTCTCGATAAACTCGACATACTTTCTGGCGTTCTCCGGAAGATCCTCAAACTTGCGGATGCCGCGGATGTCGCACTTCCAGCCCGGAAGCACCTCGAGGATCGGCTTTGCCTTCTCCAGAAGGCCGGTCGTCGGGAAATCATCCACGCGCTCGCCGTCGATCTCGTAGGCAACGCAGACCGGGATTTCATCCAGATAGCCCAGAGCATCCAGAACTGTGAAGGCCACATCGGTAGCGCCCTGGATCCGGCAGCCGTAACGAGAAGCCACGCAGTCATACCAGCCCATACGGCGCGGACGTCCGGTGGTCACACCGTACTCGCCGCCGTCACCGCCGTTGTTCCGAAGGAGGTCAGCCTCCTCACCAAAGATCTCCGATACGAAGGCACCTGCGCCGACAGCGCTGGAATATGCCTTGGAGACACAGACGATTTTTTTGATCTCATAGGGCGGGACACCTGCGCCGACAGCGCCGTATCCGGCCAGGGTAGAGGAAGAAGTAACCATCGGATAGATACCGTGGTCCGGATCCTTCATCGAGCCGAGCTGGCCCTCCAGCAGGACCTCCTTGCCCTCCTTCAGTGCTTTGTACAGGTAAGCAGAGGTATCTGCCACATAAGGAGCGATCATCTCCTTCCAGCGCATCATCTCGGCAAACAGCTCATCCGCATCCAGAAGCGGCTTGTGATACAGATGCTCGATGGTGATGTTCTTGACTTCAACGATCCGCTGCAGCTTGTCCTTAAGGGTCTCCTCGTCAAACAGCTCAGATACCTGGAAGCCGATCTTTGCGTATTTATCCGAATAGAAGGGTGCGATACCGGACTTTGTGGAACCGAAGGAACGGCCGCCCAGTCTCTCCTCCTCATACTGATCGAACAGGATGTGATACGGCATGACCATCTGGGCACGGTCGGAGATCATAAGCTTCGGTGCCGGAACCCCCTTGTCGAGGATCGTCTGAAGCTCACCAAAAAGAACAGGAACGTTCAGGGCTACGCCGTTTCCGATAATGCTTGTTACATGATCATAAAAGATGCCGGAGGGAAGTGTGTGCAGACCGAATTTTCCGTAATTGTTTACGATCGTGTGGCCGGCATTGGCACCGCCCTGAAAACGGACGACGATATCCGCCTCTTTGGCCATCATATCGGTGATCTTGCCCTTGCCTTCATCTCCCCAGTTTGCGCCTACAATTGCCTTTACCATATATTTCCTCCTTTATATGCGCGCCGCGATGGAAACGCGGCCGCGAAGAATCTTATTTAAACCCTGATCCATGCCCGCACTTACATGCAAGCATGACGTGCGGTATGGATTTCGGCGATAGAATATCTATCTGCATTGTAATTACGGATCGTTTCGCGCTTTGCGCTTTCACGATCCTTCCCGCATTCGCAGTCCATGGGGCCCCTGCCCCATTCCCTGCTCATGCGGGGCACGCCGTAAATCCATGTCCGCACTTACATGCAAGCATGACGTGCGGTATGGATTTCGGCGTTAGAATATCTATCTGCATTGTAATTACGGATCGTTTCGCGCTTTGCGCTTTCACGATCCTTCCCGCATTCGCAGTCCATGGGGCCCCTGCCCCATTCCCTGCTCATGCGGGGCACGCCGTAAATCCATGTCCGCACTTACATGCAAGCATGACGTGCGGCCTGGATTTTGGCGTTGTAATTACACGTTGATCTCGCTGTGGATGCCGAGGAGCTCGCTGCGCTCCCTGAGCAGCGGCCGGATCTCTCCTTCCAGGTACCGCTCGACCTGCCGCTCTGCACGGCCGGTGTACCGGCTTGGCTCCATGGACTTTTTCAGGTCGTCCAGGGACAGGTTGAAGGCCGGATCTGCGGCGATGCGCTCCAAAAGATCGTTGTCTTTTCCCTCGACCTTGACGGTCCGTCCGGCTTCCATGGAGAGCTCACGGATGCGCTCATGCAGCTCCTGGCGGTCTCCGCCGGCTTTTGTGGCATCCATCATGATGTTTTCGGTCGCCATGAAGGGCAGCTCAGCCATCAGATGTTTTTCGATGACCTTAGGATAGACCACCAGGCCGTCTACGACATTCAGCATAAGATCCAGGATGCCGTCAGTGGCCAGGAAGCCCTCGGCGATGGACAGCCGCTTGTTTGCGGAATCGTCAAGGGTACGCTCGAACCACTGCTCTGCCGATGTCATGGCCGGATTCAGGGCATCGATCATGACATAGCGGGACAGGGAAGCGATTCTTTCGCTCCGCATCGGATTCCGCTTGTATGCCATGGCGGAGGAGCCGATCTGTGTCTTTTCAAAGGGCTCCTCGACCTCCTTCAGATGCTGGAGGAGGCGGATGTCATTGGAAAATTTATGTGCGCTGGCGGCGATGCCTGCCAGGACATTTACTACACGGGTGTCTACCTTTCTGGAGTAGGTCTGTCCGGATACCGGATAGCAGGCAGAAAAGCCCATCTTTTCGGCGATCTTCGGATCGATCTGATCGACCTTCTCCTGGTCCCCCTCAAACAGCTCCAGGAAGCTTGCCTGGGTACCGGTGGTTCCCTTGGAGCCAAGGAGCTTCAGTGTGCTGAGGACATATTCCAGATCCTGCAGATCCATGGCAAATTCCTGCAGCCAGAGCGTTGCTCTCTTGCCCAGTGTCGTCGGCTGTGCCGGCTGGAAATGGGTGAATGCCAGGGTCGGCTGTGCCTTTTCCTTTTCAGCAAATGCAGCCAGCTCGTCGATGACGCAGACCAGCTTTTTGCGGATCAGCTTGAGCGCCTCGTTCATGATGATGATATCGGTGTTGTCGCCGACATAGCAGGAGGTAGCGCCCAGATGGATGATTCCCTTGGCCTTCGGGCACAGCACGCCATAGGCGTACACATGGGACATGACATCATGACGGACGACCTTTTCCCTTGCAACGGCAACATCGTAATTGATGTCGTAGATGTGCTCCTTCATCTCGTCGACCTGCTCCTGGGTGATCGGCAGGCCCAGCTCCATCTCTGTCTCGGCCAGGGCGATCCAGAGCTTTCTCCAGGTGCTGAACTTGAAATCCTGTGAAAAGATGTACTGCATCTCTCTGCTTGCATAGCGCTCGGAGAGCGGACTGCTGTAGCGGTCGGTGTTGGCCATATCGGAACCTTTGATCCTTTCTGTTGTAAAACGGCGGAAATGCGTGGCTGCATCCCGCGAACCTTTTGCCTCACCGGGAACGGATAAAATGCCCGCTTAAGACATGGAAATAGCGCAATCAGAGGCCTCGGCACACTTCCGGGCATAATTGCGCTATAAATTATAAGTCATTCACCTTTTAAAAGCAACCGGAATATTCGGCGCTTTCCTTTTGCATGCTGCTGCATGTGTCTTTTGCGTTTTGTCCTCTTCTGTTTCTCTGCTGCGAAAAGGAAACAAAATGCTTAGCTCTCGGTTCCGCGAAGGTAGCAGAACCAGTATCCCAGACCGACGATGCAGGAGCCGCCGATGATGTTGCCCAGGGTGACGGGCAGCAGGTTTTTGATAAAGAACGCGCCCCAGGTAAGTCCCTCGGCAGCAATGCCGTACTCAGCAGAAGCAAAGATTCCGGCGGGAACAAAATACATGTTTGCAATGGAGTGCTCAAAGCCGCACAGGACAAATGCCAGGACCGGGAATGCCAGGCCCAGGATCTTGCCGGCCAGCTCTTTTGCCGCAAAGGAGACCCAGACCGCCAGGCAGACCAGCACGTTGCAGAGGATGGCCTTGATCAGTGCATCGGAAAAGCTCATGCTGACCTTGCCGGATGCGGCACTGACAACAGACTGGGCAAGCTTGGAATCAAAGAGGTTCAGCACATGGCCATAGGTAACGGCCAGGGCGATCAGAATACTGCCGATAAAGTTGCCGATATAGACAAACAGCCAGCTCTTTAACATCATGCCGACGGTAGCCTTTTTCTGCAGAACAGGAATGACCAGCAGGCAGTTTCCGGTAAACAGCTCGCTGCCCGCACACAGGACCAGCATAAGGCCGACGGGGAACACAGCCGCTCCCGCAAATTTGGCCACGGACGGAGCCTCAATGCTGACCGCAATGACCTGGCTGCTGATGCCGCCAAAGGCGATAAACATGCCGGCCAGGATACCCAGGACCAGCATCTTGGAGATCGGGAGCTTCATCTTCCCGACACCGATATTGACATAGTTTTTTGCGATTTCCGCAGGTGAATTCATCCTATCTTCCTCCCTTACCATTCATGGCTGCCGCAGGCCTGCGGCAAGCGCCGGTTTGTATCCATTATAATGGATAACACCGCAAAGTGCTACGAAAAAGAGCAGTTTTCCTTTTGTCCTTTTGTTCCCGCAGGGTTCACTCCTGATCGGTGTCATAGATCCGGGTGACTCTTGGAGAAATGTCGCAAAGCATCTCATAATTGAACCGGCCGGCCGGATCCGCGATCTCCTCGATGGAAATGTATTCGCTTCCGTCCCTGCCCACGAGTGTCGCGATGTCCTCTGTCTCTACGCCTGGGATGTCCGTGACGTCCACCATCATCTGGTCCATGCAGACACGGCCAAGGATCGGCGCGGACTTTCCATGGATCAGTACCCGCCCCTTTGAAGAGAGGGCTCTCGGGTATCCGTCTGCGTAACCAACCGAAAGGGTGGCAATTCTGGTGACCGGCCGCTCCGTGACAAAGGTCGCGCCGTAGCTGACGCCTCTTCCCGGACCGACCTCCTTCACATGCACCACGTGGGTGCGCCAGGCGAGGGCGGGCTCCAGAATCATGTTTTCCTTTTGCACCTCCTCAGAGGGATAAATGCCATAGGTCGTTATGCCAGAGCGGACCATGTCATAGCGCTGATCGGAAAACTCCATGATCCCCGCGCTGTTGCAGATGTGGAAGATCTCGATCCTGGTGTCTCGCTCCTTCAGCATCCGGACCATGTCGGCAAACCGGTCAAACTGGTTCATGCAGAAGGTCTTATCTGTCATATCCGCGCAGGAAAGGTGGCTGAACAGGCCTTCGATCACAAGTCCCGGCATACGGGAGATCCGGCTGATCGTATCGGCCGACTCCTCACTGACCTGGAAGCCTATGCGGGTCATGCCCGTATCCACGGCAATGTGGAGTCTGGCGGTCTTCCCCTGCCGGATGGCCTCCTGGCTTAGCGCTTTCGCATCCTCCAGATGGTAGATGGCCGGCCGGATCCCCAGCCGGACAAGGTCGGCAAACTGTCTGGGTGAAGTATATCCCAGGATCATCACCGGTTTTGTGATCCCGTTTTCCACCAGCTCCTCCGCTTCCTCGATCGTTGCCACGGCAAAGAAATCCACCCGGTCCTCCAGATAGCGGGCTACCCTGACGGCCCCGTGGCCGTAGGCGTCAGCCTTCACCACCGCCAGCAGCCGGCAGCCCTCCGGGATCCTTGCTCTGGCCGCGTCGATGTTATGTCCGATCGCATGTAGCGATATCTCTGCATAGGTTCTCAGATATCTGTCCATATATTTTCCTCTTACATACGTCCGGGCGCGGATAGCTATCCGCGCCCGGGGTCATTTCTTTGCCGCTTCCGGCCTTTGTTTACTTCTGAATGGTGTTCTTCTTTGCCGGAGCATCCTTGTCCGGATCGCTCAGCGCAGAATAGCTGTTCTTTACCGTCTTGAGGACGACGTGCGTGCGTGTGTCCTTGATGCCGTCAAGGCTCATGACCTCCCGGTGGATCTTCTCCAGCTCATCCGAGGAGCTGCAGGCGATCTTCAGGACCAGGTCATAATCACCGGTAACATAATAGCAGGAGACCACATGGTCCATTTCCTGAATAGCCGCCGCAAAAGCATCGTAATACTTGGGTTTGTCCAGTGCGACCTCCATGATTGCGGACATGGTATTTCCCGTCTTGCTGTCATCTACGATGATCGTGTACTTGCTGATGGTGTGGTTCTCCTCCAGCTTGTGGATGCGCTCGATCACGGCAGATACGGAAAGATGGATCTCCTTGCTGATATTTGATGCCGTTTCCCTTGCATTATTCTGAAGAATATGAAGGATTTTGTAATCCGTACGATCCATAATTAAAAACCTGCCCTTGTTTTTTCTTCTTTATAGTATACCTCTTTTTTTCCGATCTGGAAACACAACTTTTTGTTTTTTCAGAATCCCCTCGCCCTGTAGATCCGATATGCTACTCGTCGTCCGTCGTAAGAAACTGGATCAAAATACCGGCCAATGCCAGAATCAGAAAGGCCAGCATGTTCCTGCCGGTGCCACGCAGGAGCGACGGAAACAGACGCGAGGCTTGTGAGACCGCATTTGCCGATCCCATAACACCGGTGATCAGGATGACAAAGGTCCTTGTAAAACGGATCGCCAGGATACCGGATGCGAGCAGCGAAAACCCTGCCGCGCCAAGAGAGATCAGCTGCCAGGTGCCGCCCTCCGGCCACGGAAGGTCCAGCACAAAGGCCGCTGCCAGAATGCCGCAAAGGATAAAGATGCCCATCAGATAGATCCGGTAGGACAGAAAAGCAAGGATGATGCCGCAAAGGAGGCCGACCCCAAAGGGAAACACAGCAGATTCATGGTCCATGCCCATGCCCACAAAAAGCCCGATGATGAAACCGGCGGCAAAACCGGCCAGCGCCATCCATCCCCGGACAAACCGGTAGCCGAGAAAGCACTGCATAAGATACAGGATCATGCCTCCTGCCGTCAGAACAAGGGACAGACCGGAGACGACCTCACTGGACTCAGATAATAGTTCCGTCATAGCCGCAGATCCTCAAAAAGGAGCGGGAAACAAAACGCTTCCCGAAAGGAATACATAAAATAAATAAAGACCATCATTTCTGATGGTCTCGAAGAGCGCGAGACGGGATTCGAACC
>DFFG01000068.1:0-20956 GCA_002368795.1 Eubacterium sp. UBA3782 | reverse complement strand
CTACCATTGAACTACACCTGCAGAATTGACACAGCTCGTCAACAGAAGGTAGTATACTACATTTTTTACGGCTATGTCAATCCGGTTTTTTATCCCTGAAACAGCGGCGTGGAATAATACCGGTCGCCGCCATCCGGCAGCAGGACGACGATCGTCTTTCCCTCTGCCTCCGGCCGTCTGGCCACCTTTATGGCAGCGTAAAGAGCGGCTCCCGAAGAGATGCCCACAAGAACGCCCTCTTTCTTTGCCACTAATCTGGCCATGTCAAAGGGAATCTCATCATCTGCCGTGATGATCTCATCGTAGATCCCGGTGTCAAGTACGGCGGGAACGAAGCCGCCCCCGATGCCCTGGATCGCGTGGGCGCCGGCACTTCCTCCGGACAGGACCGGCGAAGAGGCCGGCTCGACGGCGATCACCTGCACGCCAGGATTTTTTTCCTTCAGATATCTGCCGGTACCGGTCAGTGTCCCGCCTGTGCCTACGCCGGCGATGAAGTAATCCACATCTCCATCGGTGTCTGCCCATATCTCGGGACCCGTCGTCTCATAGTGGGCTTTCGGATTGACCGGATTGTCAAACTGCCCCGCCAGAATGGAATTCGGCGTATGATTCACAATTTCATGTGCCTTTTCGATGGCGCCTGCCATGCCTTTGGTGCCCTCGGTGAGAACCAGCTCCGCGCCGTAGGCTTTCAGGATATTCCGCCGCTCCTTGCTCATGGTCTCTGGCATGGTGAGGATCAGGCGGTAGCCTCTGGCCGCCGCAATAAAGGCCAGGCCGATCCCGGTGTTTCCGGAGGTCGGCTCGACGATGACCGCACCCGGTCCGATCTTTCCGGCGGCCTCGGCATCATCGATCATGGCCTTTGCCACCCGGTCCTTGACGCTGCCTGCCGGATTGAAATACTCCAGCTTTGCCAGAAGCCTGGCCTTAAGGCCGAGGGCTGCCTCTATTTTTTTCAGCTCCACGAGGGGCGTTCCGCCGACAAGCTCTTCTGTACTGTTATAGATCTTTCCCATCGTATGTTTATCCTTCCTCCTCCGGAACATCCTCGCCTGCCAGCTTCAGGATGTCGGCGGCTTCCTCCTCTGAAATATGCAGGTAATCCGCGATCTCGTCCAGATAGACCTTCCTGCCCAGATCCTCCTTCAGCTCGGTGACGGCATCCTTGAAATCCTGGACCTTTGAGACCATCTTTCGATCCCGGGTATGCACATCCTTCTGCTCCTCGAGCAGGGCCTGCACCGACCGGCGGATCCCGGCGTGCAGCTCCTTCCTGACCTTTGCGGCATCTGCCAGCGTGCGGCCGGACAGCTGCTCCACAAACAGAACCAGTTCCAGGCTTGCCTCCTGGATCACATCCGACAGAAGCACGCCCGGGCGGTACAGCCGCTTTGCCGCGGCACTGACCTCCGGGAGAAACAGCTCTGTCAGCCTCCGCTTTGCGGCGGCATCGCCGCCCGCGGCCGCTATAAGCAGCTGCTCCAGCTCGCCCGGCTGCTCCGGACGGACGGCAGCCAGATCCTCCTCATAGATCTCCAGCCAGCGCTGCTCCTCTTCGCTCCAGAGCGGCGCATCCTCCCCGGCATCTGCCATCTGTTCTTCCTGCCGCTCATAGCCTTCCACAACGATCTTTTTTGACAGCAGGAAATCATAGACCAGTCCAAGCTGTTCCTCGCTCAGCCCTTCCCCGGAAAAGAAGGCGCCGACCTCATCCCGGCGGATCCTGCCGCCCTTTGCATTTGCCTGCTCCAGTATCGTCTGCAGCTTTTCCCGGAAAAGCTCCGGGGTCATCTGTGTATCTGCCATATCTCTTATCCCTGTGCCGGTATCGTCTCGGTCGTGACTTCCGCATCAGCCAGAAGTCTGTCGATAACCAGCTGTGTCATGCAGTACAGGTAGACGTTGTGTTCGCTGGACATCTCGACCAGTCCGGCTTCATCCATCCCGTACATCTCCTCCAGTTCCTTCAGGTGCTCCTGGTAGCCTTCATCCTCTTCATCGAGCCCTTCGGCCTCTGCCAGCGCATCCAGAAGCACTGTGCTCCCGGCCATGAATCTGGCATACTGGTCCTTCTGCTGCTCATACGTCTCTTTGGTGACGCCGTAATCCTTCAGCGACTCGATATAGGCGTCGACATCCTCGAAGCCGTTCTGCTGAGCCGCAGCAGCATAATTTGCTTCATAAGCCTCCACACCTTCATTATAATAACCAACCGGCAGCTGATGGTATTCCGAGGCATCCTGGACAGCTGACCAGACATTCTGCCGCAGGACAGAATCCGCATTCTCCTCCTGCTCCTTTTCCAGCCTTTCCCGAAGAGACCCCTTGTAAGCCTCCACCGTGTCGAACGAACCGCTGGTGTATTCCTTCACCCAGGCATCGTCCTGCTTTGCCGGACGGGTGATGGAATTGACCGTGACCGTAAACAGCACGTCCTTTCCGGCCAGCTCCTCGTAATAGTTCTCGGGGAATGTCAGGTTCAGTTCGACCACATCCCCGGTCTTTGCGCCGATCAGCCCCTCCTCAAAGCCTTCGATAAACAGCCCGGAGCCGATCTCCAGAGTTTGTCCCTCGGCGGTACCTCCATCGAAGGCTTTGCCGTCCATCGTTCCAACATAATCGATGTTGACCGTGTCACCTTTCTCGACCTTGTCCACCGCCTCTGTGGTCGCCAGGGAGCGCAGCTCCTCCTCGACCATCTCGTCTGTGACCTCCGGGATCTGCTTTGTCAGCCTGATGCCCTTATAATCGCCCAGGGTAATGCAGTCCTCCACATGGTATTCCTCCTCCGTCACGGGAACGGACAGGAGCTTTGCGTAGGTGCTCTCGGGATCCTCCTGGAGCGGGTCAGCGGAAAATTCATCCGCACTCCCTTCTGCCGAAGAGCTATCTGCCGCTTCCTCGCTGCTTTCGCTCACCGACGCACTGGAAACGGAAGCGGATGCCGATGCCTCCGCTTCTTTGCCTGTAGTATCTCCGCATGCCGCAAGGGATGCGGTCAATGCTGCACACAGCAGGAGTGCTGCCATTTTTCTTTTCATTCTGTGTCTCCTTACGCGTATTCTTGTGTCACCTTACAGAAATGGACCGGGACCTCCTGACGGAACGTCTCGATCCATATCCTATCACTGATCTGTGTCTAAGCTGTGTTCTGGAATATGATATTCGCCGGGATCCTGTTTTTGAAAGATCAGAATATTTTCCCGGTTACTTCTCTGTACTTTGTCCATGATGTGATCTCGTGGATCCCCATCCGCACATACTCCGGTGTGATCTGCAGGAAGAGAGGTGCCTCGTCCTCCTCGACGCAGAAGAACCGGTAGCCCTTATCCCTAAGGTAGGTGTATTTTGCATTGGTCGCCTTGTAACCGCTCCATGCATCCAGATCGCCCTTGAGGGGAAGCATCAGGATGTCTGTCTCCCCGATGATGCCGGCAAGCTCGGCGTCCCACTGCTCCTGGTCTGCCTTGACCCGCTCCAGATCGCTGGCATAGCTGAGGTAGCCGTAGGTGCCGCAGGCGATCTTCCAGCCGTTTGTCTTCAGTACGCTCACCACATCCTTGCAGATATCGATGTTTGCCTCGATATCCTCCTGGGTCAGTTCCTTGACGACAGGTGCCTCCTCGGCGTCTTCCTCCGCTTCCTCTGCCTCAACATAATTGCCGTATGCGTCAAACGTATATTCCACCGGCATGTTTTCCTTTGCCGCTGCGATTGCCTCGGGCGTCAGCGAGCTTACGACACTGCCGTCCGTCTTCATCGCATGTCCAAAGATCCCATTATACCCGGTCACGCCCAGCACGCCTCTGGCTCCGTTATAGGAAAAGTCCGGATGGCTGCCGATAAACTTCTCGACCAGCGGGATCACATCCACAGCTCCCCGCCTGACATCGCCGATGGAATCTGTATACGTGCAGATGATATTTCCCGAAGCATCCACGATGACCGAATCGGCGTAGCCGTTGAAGCCCGGCTCGTAGCTGATGTTGTACTGGGAAATGATCAGCGGCTTTTTCCCCACCGGAACGTCCACCGATGAAGCCTGGATCTGCCCGTCAGAGGTCGTGACCGCTACACTGTCGATATCCACCAGAACATAATCTCTGTTGTAAAGCTCCTCGAGGATCTCATTGAATTCGGTGACGGTAAGCGGACTTTCCGTGGTTTCCGATGTCGTCTCGGCAGACTCGGATTCTGTCTCCTCGGTCTCCTCCGGATAATACCAGGTGCCCGTGTAGGCATCATAGAGCATCTCCTGCTCCTCGGCAGCAGCTTCCTCCTCATTGGCATCCGGATCCAGATGCAGGACCGGGAAGGACAGGTGCAGTACCTCCGTCGCCTTCATCGTCTCGACAGCAGCGGCTTCCTCACCGGACATGCTCTTTGTTCCGCCGCCTTGTGCCTTCCGGATCAGGCTGATACCGACGATCAGGAGGATCACCGCTGCCAGAACGGCTGCGCCGATCTTTGCATAACGAATCCTCTGCTCCTTCTTTCTCTGTTTTTCCTTCTGCTCTCTTCGCTTTCTGTTTCTCTCCAGCCTGGCCTTTCTCTGCTCAGGGGTCTCATCGGCATACCGCCGCCTGCGGGCAGCCGCATCCCTGGTGCCGGAGCCGGTCTTTGTGGTCTGGCGGTTCGTGCTTCCCGTGGTGCGGTTCACGTTTCCCGGTCTCCTTGCCGGCGTATTGCTGTTTGAACTTCTGCGTGTGCTGTCTGCCACTGAAAATCCTCCACATGCGGGTCTGAATATGCTGGCCCGCTAAAAATCGCTTCTTATGATAATACCGCAAAAGGTCTGCTTGTGCAAGGTCAGATACATTTTGTTCCCAAAGAGCATTTATCGCACTTGTAGTTCATCTTCTTTTGTCCATATCACCATATCCCCCTTCTCCCCCGCCCGGGGCAGCCGGCAAAGGACAGACCTCATCCAACGGGCGGATGGAACGCCTCTGGCAGGAAGACAGGCAGTATCCGGTCAAACAGCGGAAAATCATTGCGGTTTTTTCCTGACAATGGTAGAATATGGTAGACTTTTGAGAAGCAGGGAGGACAATGTCTCATGAAATGGTGGATGGTGCTGATTATCGTTCTTGTCATCATGGCAGCGGTAATCGCCGTATTATATTTTCTCGGAAAGCGCGCCGAGAAGAAGCAGGCAGAACAGCAGGCACAGATCGACGCTGCCAAGCAGGTCGTTTCGATGCTGGTCATCGACAAGAAAAAGATCCGGCTGAAGGATGCCGGCTTCCCGGAGCAGGTATACGAGCAGACGCCCCGCCTTCTCCGTCTCCGGAAGTTCCCGGTCGTAAAAGCCAAGGTCGGACCCAGGATCATGACCTTTATCACGGAAAATGACGTTTACGACCAGATCCCTCTGAAGAAAGAGATCAAGGCCACCATCAGCGGCCTGTACATCACTTCCGTCCGGGGCCTGCGCGGACCTCTTCCGAAGGCAGAAAAGAAGGAAAGCAAGCTCGACAAGCTCCTGAAAAAAGGACGCGGCGAGGCCTGATCCCCGAACCCAGCGTAAAAAAAGAAAGCATGGAACCGACAAACGGCGCCATGCTTTCTTTTTTCTTATCAGACAACCCCGATCAGCCAAGAAAAAATGCCCCGGAAGACATTAAGGCAAACATTCTGCAGGCCCGACAGGGCTTAAAGCCTTTGCGTAATGCCTTCCGGGGCATATTTCATCTGCTATCTTCTATGCGTATTCTCCAAATGTTTTCAAGAGACTGCTTTACGCCTGCCTCGGGCGGATCTTAATCTGGACCTGGCAGTCGATCTGGGTGTTTTCAAAGGCATTCAACGCATAATTGACGCGGTAGTCAATGGCATCTTCTTTTTCTGTCAGGGAAAATCCGGCTGCCATCACATCGATGTCCAGAACTCCCAGCGCATTGCTGTAGGTGGCCAGGGTCTTCTTGCCCTTTTCCAGATAGAAATCGCTGTTCAGACTTCCCCTCTTGCGGAAGTACATTGCTGTATCGTTGAAGGTGATCCGGCTGTTGGTGATCCGGTTCTCTCCGTCAGCAGCCTCCTCATAAAAGAGGTAATGATCCCCGTCTTTCTTGAAGTATTTTCCGAAATAAGTGGTCTCCACAGGCTCCAGGTCATCGCCCAGCTCTCCTGTGATGTCGTGTACGCCTGTCATGGAGATGATTACTTCCTTTGTCATTGCCCGGGGTTCCTTTCTTTTGTCCCTGTCTGGGACCGCAAAGCCATCGTCTGTGAAGCCAGATGCCTTACGCGGTCCGGCTTTAAAGCCGCTGCCCTTTTTCGCGTATGCCGCTGCGCCGTGCGGATACAAACGTCTTCGCGGCGCGCTGCCCACGATGATAACATTCCAGGCCTGTATTTTCAAGCCCTGTCTTCAGGCTGCCCGCTCCGCATGCCGACATCTCGGAAGTCTTTCTCCACAAAGATTTATACGATATCCTTCAGCGGGCAGATGGCAATGCCTTCCTTTATGAGGGTCTCCCGGATCCTGGCCGAGAAAGCCAGGGCGTGGGCACCGTCTCCATGCACACAGATGGAATTGCCGACGACCTCGATATCCTTTCCGGTGATCGTGCGGACCTTTCCTTCCTTGATCATGCGCACTGTGCGGGCGATGGCTTCCTCCTCATCCTCGATCATGGCTCCGCTCTTCCTGCGGTTGACCAGGGAGCCGTCCTCTTCGTAGGCGCGGTCAGCGAAAAATTCGCAGGCGACGCGAAGTCCCATATCTCTGGCAGCCTCCACCAGTTTTCCGCCATAGAGTGCCATGACGATCAGGTCAGGATCATAGTCTTTCACTGCACTGCAGATGGCTTCTGCCAGGCCATAATCCTTAGCCGCCATGTTGTAAAGCGCACCGTGGGGTTTGACATGCTGCATTTTCATTCCTTTTGCCCGGCAGAAGGCGTCCAGAGCGCCCAGCTGGTACAGGACATACGCCCTGGCCTCTGCATTGCTCACAGCCATGTTGCGCCGGCCAAAGCCCATCAGATCCGGAAAGCCCGGATGGGCGCCTACCTGGATCCCTGCCTTTTTGGCAAGTTCCAGTGTCCGGTCCATGACGACCGGGTCCGAGGCATGATAGCCGCAGGCAACATTTGCCGAAGAAATGATCGGGATGATCTCTTCATCCATGCCGATCCGGTAATTGCCAAAGCTCTCACCCAGATCGCTGTTTAAATCTACTTTATACATTGCTGTCCTCTCTTACGTATTTTTCCAGAAAAGCCGGCGGCTAAAACATAGAATGCTTTTTTCAGGGGACCGGCCTAAGTACCGTTGTCAGCTTTATTTTCCCGGAGCCTGGCCGGCAAAGCCGGTGTCTGCTTTATTTTCCCAGGAACTGGTCGATAAAGCCGGTGTCTGCCTTTCCCTCGCGGAAGGCGGCATTTTCCATGATGCGGTACTGGAAATCCAGATTCGTGTTCACACCCAGAATGACGGTCTCGTCCAGGACAGCGTGCATCTTGCGGATGGCTGCCTCTCTGTCGGAAGCATGAACCAGGATCTTTGCGATCATGGAATCATAATCCGGCGGGATCGTATAGCCGGTGTACAGACCGGAGTCCACACGGACACCGTTGCCTCCCGGCAGGTGAAGGCCCGTAATTTTCCCCGGGCTTGGCATGAAATTCTTCTCGGGGATCTCGGCGTTGATCCGGCACTCGATCGCATGGCCCTGCACGCGGATATCCTCCTGGGTAAAGCTCAGAGGCAGGCCGGAGGCGACCCGGATCTGCTCCATGACCAGATCCGTGCCGGTGACCATCTCGGTGACCCCGTGCTCGACCTGGATCCTGGTATTCATCTCCATGAAGAAAAACTCGCCCTTCGGGTTTACGATAAACTCGATCGTGCCCGCATTGGTGTAGCCGACGGTCTTTGCAGCCAGGACGGCTGCCTCACACATCGCTTCCCGCATGGCCGGACTGACCACGGGACTTGGCGACTCCTCGATCAGCTTCTGATGGTTTCTCTGCACCGAGCAGTCACGCTCGCCCAGAGCAACCACATTTCCAAAGCTGTCTGCCATGATCTGCACTTCCACGTGCCGGGGATTTTCGACCAGATGCTCGATGTACATCGTGTCATCGCCAAAGGCATTGGCCGACTCTCTCTGGGCCATATCAAACTGGAACTCAAATTCATCTTCGCTCATCGCCGCGCGCATGCCCTTGCCGCCGCCTCCGGAGGAGGCCTTGATCATGACCGGATATCCGATCTTCGCCGCCATTTCCTTTGCCACGGCAGAATCGTAGACCGGATCCTTTGTGCCTGGAACGACCGGCACGCCGGCCTCCATCATGGTCTTTCTGGCCTGGGATTTGTTGCCCATCCGGTCGATGGTATCCGCATCCGGCCCGATAAAGACCAGCCCGTTCTCGGCACACAGCCTGGCAAATGTGCTGTTTTCCGAAAGGAAGCCGTATCCGGGATGGATCGCGTCTGCTCCCATATTCACGGCAGCCGTGATGATGTTCTGCATGTTCAGATAGGAGTTGCGGGAGGGACCTTCGCCGATGCAGATGCGCTGGTCGGCCATCTGGACATGCATGCTGTCCTGATCCTCACGGGAGTAGACGGCTACGCTCCGGATCCCCATGTTCCGGCAGGCACGGATGATGCGAACTGCGATCTCGCCGCGATTGGCAATTAATATTTTCTGCAGCACAGTTCCATCCTCCTGTTTCAGATTTTCTTTACGCGGAACAGCGGCTGACCGTACTGGACCTTCTGCTCGTTGCTGACCAGCACCGCCTCGATCTCACAGTCAAACTCGCACTGGATCTCATTCATCAGTTTCATGGCCTCCAGGATGCAGACCGTTTCGCCGTTCTTTACATGATCACCCACACGGACAAATGCCGGCGCGTCCGGAGCGGGCGCTGAATAGAAGGTGCCGACGATAGGAGAAACGATGTAAAGGTCCTCCTCTTCCTCGGCTTCCGCCTCTGCTGCCGGCGCTGCCGCAGGCGCTGCGCCCTGGGGTGCAGGCCCGAAGGGGCTGGCCATCATCGGCATCGGTGCCGGTGCCGCCACAGGCGGATGATCCAGCTTGCTCATGGTGATCTTGAAATCACCTTCCTTTACTGTCATTTCGGTCAGGGAAGAATTCTCCAGTATTTTGACCAGGCCTTCAATTTTCTCTAAATCCATGGTTATAACCTCTTTCTTTCCGTATTGCTTATTCGAACAGCTTCCGCATCCGTTTGGCAACCAGCCGGCATTCCAGGACCTCTTTGCACGGCTGGTGGATGATCTTTCTCAACTCCTCTATGTCGTGCAGCTCCTTCAGGTAGATGTGCTGCGCCTCCTGGACAGAGACGGCCTCAAACCGGATCCGGTGATCGGTCTTTCTCTGCACCAACTTCGGGATATCCGCCGTGATCACTGTGGCGATCTTGGCGTAACCGCCAGTTGTCTGCCGGTCAGACAGCAGCACGATCGGTTTTCCGTGGGAGGGCACCTGCACGGCGCCGTAGGCAATGCCGTCGGAGATGATATCCGAGGTCTCCTTTGGCGCGATAAACGGCCCGTCCAGACGGCAGCCCATGCGGTCAAAGTCACTGGTCACGGTATACTCACTGTTCAGGAAGGTCTCGATGCCCTGATGGCTGATGCGGTCATCCTGGGGTCCCATGACGACACGCAGCACCGCCTCGTCCTGGTCATAATCGTCCGGCTCAAGTTTTCTGGACAGGAAGAACGGCAGGTACCGCCGCTTGATCCGGAACCCGATATAGTCATCCTCCATCAGCTTTCTGCCCCGAAAACCGCCGATGCCGCTCTTCAGGTTCGTACAGCGGCTGCCCATCACCACGGGCACATCCAGGTAGCTGGAGAATGCAACGTAGCACCGGCTTCCGGTCCTTGCGCTGCCGAATTTAAGGACATCGCCCCGGTTCATATAGATCGCCGTATACATCGGCGCCGGCTCTCCGTTGATGGTCGGTGTAAAATCACCGCCGGTGATGGCAATGATCGTCTCCGAGGTGAACTGAAGCGTCGGCCCGATCAGCGTGATCTCCAGGACAGCCTCGTTTTCCGGATTGTCCAGAAGCAGGTTGGCGATCCGGAAGGACCGGCGATCCATAACGCCGGCGACGGAAAATCCCTGGCTCTGGTAGCCATAGCGGCCGAAATCCTGCACGGTCGTCAGCATGCCAGGCTTTAATACGCGGATTCCCATACGCTTACCCCCTTTCTTCCCGGATAACGACGTGGTACTCGCCGCGGTCCACAAGCTCTTTTATACGCATATATTCATCCTCATCCACCGGTACAAAGCGGATGTACTCTCCGGCATTGACCAAGATGGGAACCTCTCTTTCCGGATCATAGGTCTTCACCGGCGTCATGCCCATCAGCTGCCAGCCGCCCGGAGAATCCATGGGATAGATACCGGTCTGGGAACCGCCGATGCCCACGCTGCCCTGGCGGATCCGGATCCTGGGGTTGGCCAGACGGGGCGTATGGATCCTGGGATCCAGGCCGCCCAGATAACAGAAGCCCGGAAGAAAGCCCAGCATATAGATCAGGTAATCCGTCGAAGAATGGATGCGGATGACCTCCTCCACGGACAGCCCTGCATGATCTGCAATATTCTGGATATCCGGCCCGTACTCACCGCCGTAGCATACCGGGATCTCATAGACCTTTTTCTCCGTCTCATCCGCCTTGACCTCGATCTTGAGCAGATTCTCCATGCGCTGGCGGAGATGATCATAAGAGATCACCTGCGGATTGTAGTTGATCAAGAGCGACGCGAATGCCGGGATGATATCGACGATTCCCTCGATCTCCTGCGCATCCATCAGCTTGATCACCGCAGATATCCTGGCATTGATCTCGGGACTGATCTCATTGCCAAACACGATCAGGAGGGACGAATCCCCCTCTGTCAGTATTTTGATGTTCTGCATACTGCTTTTTCTCCTGAATTAGTCTCTGATGACAGAAACAGGCCACGGTTCTAAAGAATGCGCGGCCTGTCTCTGCAATATGGATTATTTCATGTTTTAGAACAGCTTAACAATATTGGATGTGAAGGTCGTCACACCAATGTAGGCCGCAATGACACAGACGATGATGCCGATGACAAGAAGCCATGTCGGGTGCTGGTAGTTCTCGCCGACGATCTTCTTGTTCTTCGAGCCGATCAGGCAGATGCCCAGACTGATCGGAAGGATCAGGCCGTTGACGGCGCCGGCGATGATCAGCAGGCTTGCGGGGCTTGCCTGAAGGATGACCATGATGATGGTGGAAACGGCGATAAAGCCGATAACCCACTGATTCTCATGCTCCTCGATGCTCTTGCTGAAGGTCTTCAGGAAGGATACCGAGGTGTAGGCAGCTCCGATGATGGAGGTGATCGCCGCACACAGAAGGACCAGACCGGCAAAGCGGTAGCCCAGCTGTCCGGCACCCTGCAGGAATGCATCCGCTGCGGGGTTCGAGGAATCGAGCTCTACGCCCTTGACAACGACGCCGAGGACGGCCAGGAACAGCAGGACACGGACGACCGCCGCAATGACGATACCCATGACCGAGCTCTTGCGGATCTCACCGAGGTTCTCCTCTCCGGTAATGCCGGCGTCGATCAGACGGTGGGCACCGGCGAAGGTGATATAACCGCCGACGGTACCGCCAAGCAGGGTAAGGATCGCCGGGGAAAGATTGGAGAAAGCCTCCGACGGAAGGAATGTATTCTTCAGCGCATCGCCGACCGGCGGCTGAACGATGAAGATGACCACAAGAATAACCACGATCATGATGCCGCCGAGGGCCTTTGCCACGTTATCCATCATGGTCTTCGCATTCTTTACGACAAAAACGAGGATCGCAAGAACGCCGGCAATCACGTAGCCGATACGGGTCGGGATGCCCAGAAGGGTATTGAATCCAAGTCCGCCGCCGCCGACATTTCCGATATTAAATACAAGACCGCCGATTACGATCAGAACGGCAACGACATAGCCAAGGCCCGGAAGGATCTTGTTTGCCACATCCTGGCCACGGAGACCGGATACGCAGAGGACACGCCAGATATTGACCTGGGCAAAGGCAGCCATCAGCACGGAAGCCAGGATAACGAATCCAAAGCTTGCCTTCAGGCTGGAAGTAAAGTTTGCGGTCTGGGTCAGGAAACCGGGCCCGATCGCTGAAGTCGCCATGAGGAACGCTGCACCAAGCAGTGCGCCACGGCTCTGTTTTTTGTCATTCATGATTAGTCCCCCTCTCAGATATTAATATTTGGTAAACAGTATACCCGATTTCCATGATTTTAACAAGGTAAAGTGGCAAAGTTGCCGTAATTTTTAGAAAATCAGACACATTTTCATATCTGTCCTATGCACATATACATGCATTATTTGTATATTAACTCGTTTTTACGCCATTTTTCTTTTACTTATGCATCATCTGGCAGGACAGATATAATGAGGCTGCGGCATAAAGTGCAAGTCTTTTAATGCCGCAGCCCCATAAAAGGATTCTGGTTTTTCTTCTTTATTCTTCGATCTGCAGCAGCAGATACTTGCCGACGATCTTCGCGAAGTTGTTGATGGACCGGATGTAGGCGAAATCCTTGCCAAAGATCTTGCGCTCTGCGTCCAGCTCGGTCTCGTCGCCGACAAATACGCCGAGCACGGCGACGCCGCTCTGCCGCAGCTTTCGCACCTCGGTTCCGGTATCCCGGATCGCTGCCTGCCCGGTGTAGGGCGCGGGGCCTCTGGTATCGGACCTCTGGACCAGGACATCGTTGGGCTTGCCGTCGCTCAGGATGATCATGACCTTGGTGGCCTCCTCCCGCTGCAGCAGGTCTGCCCCCACGGCCCGGATCGCCAGCCCGTCCCGGTTGTTGGAATGGGTCGTAAATTCAAAGATGTTCCGGTTTGCCTCCCGGTCATCTCCATAGTCGCGGAACCTCCGCAGGACCGTGTAATCCCAGAAGGTACAGAAGCTCATGACGCGGAAGGGGATCTCCAGGTTTGAGAGAGCCTCGCTGATGATGTAGGACTGCATGGCTACCTCGTACTGCCGCTTGCGCTGGGAGCCGCTGGCATCGATCAGCACATCCACCACAAAATCGATCGTCCGGTTCTGCCGGGTCAGGCGGAACATGCGGGCGTCCGAAGAACGGCCCACCCTCCAGAGCATGGAGGGTACGATATTTCCGTGGTCGGCGATGACGGACTGCTCCTCATCCCGCAGGACCAGGGCCTTTCGCAGCGCCTCCGTCAGGATACGCACATTGGTGCGGATCACCTGCCGGCTGCACTTGTAAGTCTCGATCGTCTTCTGCAGGTTCTTCCTGGCCAGCTCATACTGAGCATTGATCAGGACCGGGTTCTTCAGGATCCCTTCGGTATAAAACAGGCTGCAGCGGGCATGCTCGCCGCGGCACATCAGATGGTTCCGGTTCTTCGCCTCTGTCTCGCTCATGTAGGACTTGCCAAAGCTGTGCTCCACGTAGGAATACATCCTGGCAAGGGCTTTCGGATCCACCACGACCACCGAATTCCGGACCTTCGACAGATCCTGCTCGTTCCTATCCTCCGGCTCCTCCGGCATATGGAGGGTGGCCATGCTCTCGGTGATCTCATCCAGATACACCTCCAGCGACTGCTGGGCCTCCTCGCCCAGGAAATCCTTCCAGGTGAATTCGGTCAGATCCTCGAGGGTGATTGCCATGACCTCCTCAAAGGTATTGTTGTTTTTTTCAAAATCCGGATCGACGATCTGGCTGTACAGGCTGTCGATCATGCGGATGATCTCCATGGTATCGGCGGCTTCCCTGAGGGTATGGATCTGCTCCAGCCACCCGGTCATCTGCCGGCTCTCGGCATTGCGGGAAAAGAGCTCCTCCCGCATCAGGGCGATCTTGAACCGGCCCAGGGGAAAGCCGGTGAGCTTGTGGAATTCCCGGTCCAGGATCTCATTGTACGCCGCACGGCGAAGGCTCCGGATCCCCTCTCTCTCCGCGTCAAGGCGCCTGCCCACCGCCTCCTCGATGCACAGCTGGGCAAGCTCGAGGAGTGACGTCTGGTCGGCATGGCAGTATATCTTTTTGACCAGATACAGCGCCAGCGCATCCCGGTCAAAATACTTTGCCAGCGCGCCCTGGCGGATTCCGTCCAGGATCGCCGTATCCGGCATCTTCTCAAAAGTGGAGATATCCGGCTTCACATCGAGAGAATAGTCGCCGCTGATCGTCCACATGAGATTCTTCATCCGGATCTCAAGCTCGTAGACATAGTCTTCGGAAAAATATGCCAGTGTCCTGCTCACGCAAACACGTCCTCTCTCTTCCAGTCTGCGGGGATCCTGGTCTTCACCACATCCTCGACGATCTCCTTCTCAAAAATATCGAAGCACTTGTTGGTAATGCCCATGCGGACCGCTGCAGCCGGCCCAAGGCCCTGCCGGACCGTGCCGATGGCAGCTGCCATGCCGCGCAGATCCAGACTCTTTGTGGAGATCTCGCCGTTTTCTGCCTTGAGCTGGATATCCAGAAACAGGCCGGCAAACTGCTCCCTGGCCTTTTCCCGCATATCGGGGAACATCTTCTCAAGGATATAGTTCAGCGTATCCTCGGTCTGGGCCGGCATATCGATGACAAGGAAACGGGAGACCAGCGCCTCGTTCAGCTCCTTGGTGCCGGCATAGCCGTAGTTCATCGTGCCGATAAACCGGGTCGCCGGGTGAAGGTCGATGTAGTCATAGCCCGGAACATCGATGCTGCGGCGATAGTCCAGTGTCGCATGCAGGACAGATACCGCGTCATTTCTGGCCATATTGATCTCATCCAGAATGCCGAAGCCGCCGTACTGGGCACAGCGGTAGATAATCCCGCGCCGGAGCTGCACCTCATTGTTCAGGAAGGTGTCCGTGCCGATCAGCTCTGCACTGCTGGTGTTGACATGGAAGGATACATTGTAGACCGGACGGCCAAACAGCCAGGCCAGGTTCTCCGCCAGGACATTTTTGCCGGTGGCCTTGGCGCCGGTCAGCAGGAGATTTTCCCCCTGCAGCAGGGCCGCGATCGCCCCCTCCAGGATCTCTCTTCCATAGAAAGGAATCGGCGGTGCGGATACCCGCTTTTCCACCTCCTCGTCCACGGGATACTTTGCTGCCCAGCCCTTCAGGGCCTCCACAAGATACGGATCGACATTCTGCTGCTCCAGAAACAGATATTTATCTTCCATGCATTATGCTCCATTTTCTCTGGCTGCCGCGAAGAAAGCGCGGGCAGCCTGTAGTTTTTCGATCACGACAACAGTTTAGAGGAAAAAACGGCAATTGTCTACCTGCATCTAGGGAAGGTGCGGAAGCTGCCGCGTAAAAGTATACCGGACAGGAAAAGAGGCTGCCTCGGAATGCAGATCGAACAAACCAAAGAGGCTGCCCCGGAATGCAGATCGAACAAAGAAAAGAGGCTGCCCCGGAATGCAAATCGAGCATAAAAGGCTGCCGCGCGAAACCCAAAATCGTGCATAACCATTCTGAAGGGAATATCCGCAGCGCCGGTACTAGGAGGAATCTTTTTTTCAGATTCCGACTTAGTACCGCTGCGCGAGGACAAAGCGAGAGCGGTTCCCGAAAGAATAGTTATGCACGAGATGGTTTTGCACGGCAGCCTTTGCTGCAGCACACTTTATTTAGATTGAGATTGGATTATCCTGTCCGCCAAAAGCCGCTGTGGATTTCTCCACATAAGTGCACACGCTGTGAGCGCAGGCTTCTGGCACTGCGGGTATTACATGCAGGTGTATCCGCCGTCTACCGGAAGGATGACGCCGTTGACATAGCTGGATGCCGGAGCTGACAGGAAGATGGCTGCGGAATCAAGCTCGCCCTCGTTGCCGTAGCGTGCCTCCGGAATCATGGTCTTTGCATAATTCTGGAAGAACTCGGAGTTGAGGGTGTCAACGGTCAGCGGAGAATAGAAGTAGCCGGGGCAGATCGCATTGACGGTGATGCCCTTGTCGCCCCACTCTGCTGCCAGTGCACGGGTCAGATTGACGACGCCGCCCTTTGCTGCATGATAGGGAGAAGCGGGTGCGATCTTGTTGCCGACCAGACCATACATGGAAGCGATGTTGATGATTCGTCCGAAGCCTGCGGGAATCATGGCCTGCTTGGCAACGGCACGGGCAAATTTGAAGGTTCCGCCAAGATCGATCGCCAGCTCGTTGTTGAACTGATCGTCTGTGATATCCTCAGCCGGAGCAACAGCGCCGGTTCCGGCATTGTTGATCAGGATATCGATGCGGCCGAAGATCTCCATGACCTTCTTTACGGTCTCTTCTACCTTTGCAGTGTCTGTGATGTCACAGGGAATACCTACAGCCTTTACACCGAACTCCTCGGCGATAGCCTTTGCATTCTCCTCGACAAGGTTCTGTCTTCTGGCGACGCACACGATGTTGCAGCCCTGGTTTGCCAAAGCCTTTGCCATCTGTACGCCAAGTCCTGTGGAAGCACCGGTAACGATTGCAACACGTCCGGTAAGATCAAAATAATTCTGCATGTCAACCACCTCTCTCTGGATTGATTTGTCTAACTTTGTTTGCGTTCTCAGTATATGGCAACGGTTTTGCCAAGTCAAGGTGACTTTGTGTTTTTTTTCACATACTGCTATTCTTTTTCCTTATCCCCCTGCGCCTTGTCCCGGCAGAAGAAAACAGCCAGGCTCCATCCACGGATGCTGTCCGGCTGACGGCATTAAAAATCCGAAGCATGAGACACGCTTCGGATTAAAAAAAGCAATTAGATAGTTGATAGTACAGCTGATTCACCGCTCTACAGGACGATCCTGTCTCCTTCCCTGCAGAAGCTGCTCGTATAGAAGCTTTCCGCAAAGCGGACCATATATTCCGGATCCTTCGTTCCGGCTGTCTCAAAGGCGGAGTGCATCGCCAGCTGGGCAAGGCCGATATCCACCGTATCGAGGGACACCTGGGTATTGGAGATGTTGCCCAGGGTAGAGCCGCCGGGACGGTCGGAATGATTGGTAAATACCTGGATGGGCACGCCGGCCTTTCCGGCGATCATCCGGCAGACTGCCTCGGCCACGGCGTCAGTCGCATACTTCTGATTTGCGCTGTGCTTGATGACGATACCGCCATTCATGGCCGGCCGGTTGACCGGGTCAGCCTTTTCCCCGTGGTTGGGATGGAATGCATGGGCATTGTCTTCGGACGCCATGAAGCTGCTTGCCAGCAGGCGGCAATACTGCTCTTCGCTTCCGCCCCGGGCAAGAACGATCCGCCGAAGCACATCCGCCAGGAAGGTGGATGCTGCTCCCTGTTTTGTGCCGCTTCCCACTTCTTCGTTGTCCAGTACCGCCTGCACAGCCACATGAGTGCGGGGCCTGCAGGTACTGAGGGCTTCCCAGGAGGTCCACACACATTCCTGATCATCCAGTCTCGGCGCAGAAAAGAATTCTTCGTCTGCGCCCCAGATCACCGGTTTGTTTCGGCAGTAAATGAAAAGATCCGCCCCAAGGACATCCTTCTCCTCTGCCCCGCAGGCCTCGGCGATCGTTTTCCGGAAGTTTCCTTTTGCCGCGGCATCGCCAAAGAGCGGCAGCATATCCTTCTGGACGCTCCAGGCATGGCCGTTGTTTGCCTCCCGGTCCATATGGATCGCCAGAGACGGCAGCATCAGCAGATCACGATCGATGTTGACCAAACAGGTGCGCAGCTGCTCGCTGCCATCCGGCAGTTCCTCCCGCAGCACCACTCTTCCTGCCACGGAAAGCGGACGGTCAAACCAGGTCGACAGAAGCGCACCGCCGTATTTTTCCACATTGAGCTTGACATAATAGCCAGGCACCTCGATCTCGGGATATTCCTTGATCCGCAGCGCCGGTGAATCCGGATGGGCCGCTATGATCATGAAGCCCTGCGGCTCCTCCTCCGGCATCACAAAAGCGATCATCGAGGAGCCGTTTCTGGTGACAAAATAACGGCCGCCGGGAACGATCGTCCAAGCTCCCTTCTCGTAAAGCTCCGTAAATCCGGCCTCCAGCATCTCCTGCCGCAGGTTTTCCACCACGTGAAAGCTCGTGGGGCTTTTCTCGATCCGATCCAGCATCTTCTGAAGAATCATCTGTTTTCTCTCTCCGTTTTTCTATATGATTTTAGGTTATAAATGCCAAAACAGCGTATGGATTCAGGAACGCCTCGGCGTTCTTGCCGCAACGCGCACGGTGCGTTAGCACCTCCCACTGTGCGCGTCTGCCATCTGGGGGCAGGTGCGTTATTTCCTGCCTCTGCCAAATTCCCGTTTTTCGATGCCCTGCGCCATCCGGATCAGACCATGCCAGTGGCGGCTTACCATGATCAGTGCCGCGATCAGCAGCAGGCAGCCATGCAGCGGGCCATAAAACAAAAAGCCAAAGGGAACACACAGCAGCGGAATAATGACACCGCCAAGAGGCAGATAGCCGGTGGCCAGGGTAAGGATCCCTCCGATGACAGCACACAGTGTTCCCCAGACCGGCATCAGCAGAATCACCCAGGTGCAGGTGACGGTCACGCCCTTGCCTCCTTTAAAGCCGCGCCAGAAGGGATAATTGTGGCCCAGGATCGCGCCGAAGCCTGCCCAGAGGACCGGCTGTGCGCCAGGCATGCGGCCAAATATGGCCCATGCCAGAAGAATGGCCAGCACGGTTTTCAGAATATCCCCTGCCAGCACAAGAAAGCCGGCTTTTTTGCCGACTCTTGCCATAATATTTGCCATGCCCGGATTGCCCGTGCCGATCTCGCTGACATCCTTCCCCGCAAAGATCTTTGCCACGATCACTGCTGTCAGAAAGCATCCGAAAAGGTAGCCGATGGCTGTCGATCCTGCCGCTGCGCCCATGGTAATACCTCCTGTTTCGATCTGTCTGTCACTTCGTCTGCCTTATTTCTGTCCCTGGTCTGTCCCTGACCTGCTTCTGCTCCGTTTCATGAAGGCCGGCAGCCAGGTATTGGCGGGTTCCTTTTCAGGCCAGGTTTCCCGCCGCAAAGTCCTTCACGATCCCCATCATCTCCCGCAGCACGTTGTTCGGTACGTAGATGGGGCCGGAGGGCGATGCGATCCCGCACAGGTTCCGGATCCCCTGCCGCTTTGCGATGTGGAGTGCCCGGAACATATGGAAATTGTTGGTGATGATCCCCACCCGGTCATTTTCCGGGTCAAGGAATTCCTTGCTGTAAAAAATATTTTCCACCGTGCTGGTGGCCTTCTCCTCCAGGATGATTCGATCCTCTTCGATCCCGCATCCGATCAGATAGTCCGCCATGCCCTTCGCCTCGGTCCACGGCTCATTGTATCCCTGGGCGCCGGTGACGATGCAGACCGTATCCGGATTCTCCTTCAGGTATGCCGCTGCCGTGTCCAGACGATACCGCAGGACGATGCTCGGCCCCCATTCCCGGACCTGTGCCCCAAGGACGATCACCGCATCCAGGTTTTTCTCGCCTTTCGCCCTGTACTCTGAGGCAATGCAAAAGCCGGTAATGCCGACCGTCAGGATGCCTGCGGCGACGACCGCCAGAAAAACACCCTTGCAGACAAAAGGCAGCTTTGTCCATACGCCTGCCCTGGCACAGATGAACAAGAAACCGAAACCTGCTGCCATCACAAACCAGACGGCAAAAAACCAGGTTCCCGAGTTTGTCATCATGACCATGAGCCCGTACAGGACACAGAGCACTGCCAGTGTCAGATATATCTTTTCTCTCATTCTTCCTCCCGCTGCCGGAAAGCTTCGGGGATCCTTCAGCCTTCGGTCTGCATTTCTTCGAGGGAGGTCTGCTCCTGGATCCCGTATCGCTCCCTCTGCACCTCATATTTGACCCGCAGGATCCGCCGAACAGAAGCATCGATCTGCTCCTCCGGGATCCGCCCGTCCGCGATGGCCTGCATGACTGTGCTCCTGGTATCCTCCAGATAGCCGGTAAGCAGCACCATATCTGCGCCTGCCTCGATCGCAGTCTCCGCTGCCGGTGCAAAGCCGTAGGTGTCGACAATCGCGCCCATGTTCATAGCGTCGGTAATGATGATCCCGTCAAACCCCAGCTGCCCCCTCAAAAGATCCTTCATTATATAAGGAGAAAGCGACGCCGGGAGATCGTCTCCTGTCACATTTGGCAGTGAAATATGGGAGATCATGATAAACTGTGCCCCGTGAGTGATGGCATTCTGGAAGGGGATCAGCTCGCAGTCCATCAGCTCCTCCAGGGTCTTGTCGGTGTATGCGTAGCCGGCATGAGTATCCCCGGCAGTTGCTCCGTGTCCCGGGAAATGCTTGTAGACCGGCAGGATCCCTTTGGATTCCAGCCCGTCTGCCAGCGCCATCGCCATCACCGAGACCAGCTGCGGATCCGAACCAAAGGAACGGGTCTGCACGATCTCGTTGTAGGGATTGGACAGCACATCCGCCACCGGCGCAAAATCACAGGTGAAGCCAAGCTCCGCCAGATATGTGCCGATCTGGGCCCCTGTCTCATATGCCGTATTTACGTTGCCCTCTGCTCCGATGCTCTGCATGGAAGGGATCCACGGAATCTCCGGAAAGCCCGGGTTCCCGGAGATGCGGGTAATATCGCCGCCCTCCTCGTCTACAAAGCTAAGCATGGGCAGGCCAATCGTCTCCTGGCTGTACTGCTCATAGGCACGCAGCATTTCCTGCGTCTGCAGGGCAGAGGTCAGGTTCGGCTGCATATAGCAGATACCGCCAACGGGCATATACGACAGCGCATCTCTGGTCATCTCATCGATGGCCGTCACCGTCCCTGACCCGGTCAGCGCTTCCGGTACGATCACAAACATCTGGGCGATCTTTTGCTCCAGCGTCATCTCCGCCAGCTTTGCCTCCACCAGTGCCTCGATCGCCGGATCCCGGTCTGCCTGCGTGGTCGTATCTGCAGCTTCTTCCTGCTGCTGCGCCTCGTCG
>DFFG01000060.1:18632-64075 GCA_002368795.1 Eubacterium sp. UBA3782 | reverse complement strand
GCTCTATCAGACCGTACACTAAGAATTGTTTTAACTCTTGTTGAATGTGTGGTGGAACAGTCAATGGCTTCTCTCACTTTTAAGAAAGGAGCGTTGCCCATGAAAGTTGTTTATCAGACCTGCTGTGGCGTCGATGTCCACAAATCGTTTCTCGTCGCTACGATCATCAAAACCACTTCCGGAGTTCAGCCTTCCTATCAAAAGAAGCGCTTCTCCACCTTCAACAATTCCATTCTTGAGTTCAAGAAATGGCTGTTAGACAATTCCTGTCGTGATATCTGCATGGAATCTACCGGTAAATACTGGATACCTGTGTTCAACCTTTTGGAAGACGAGATCAACGTCACCATCGCCAACCCCAAATGGGTTAAAGCTGTCAAAGGGAACAAGGATGATACCAAGGATTCCAAGTGGATCGGGGATCTGTTCAGACTTGGACTTGTGCCGGGAAGCTATATACCGTGTAAGCCTATCCGTATCCTCAGGGAGTTTACAAGATACCGGTATAAACTGACTTCCTGCAGAAGCAGCGAGAAGAATCGATTTCAGAATGCGCTTACTGTCTGTAATATCGCATTGGATTCAGTTGTTTCCGATATTTTCGGGAAATCAGCCACCTCTGTGATCGACTACCTTCTCGAACAGTCCGACAATTCCATCAACCACGAAGAAATATCCTCCAGACTACTTCGTTCGCTCAAGAAGAAGTCCGAGAGTGTCATCGAATCCATCGAAGGTTATCAGATGACTGATCCCCAGAAATATCGTATGCGTCTCGTCCACGCACACATGGATTATATCACGTCTACGATCTCCGATATAGACTCAATGATCAATTCGTTGGTCGAACCTTATGATAATGCTGTCAAGTTACTGTGTACCATTCCCGGAGTTGACCGCAATAGCGCAATCACTATAATCTCAGAGATTGGTACCGATATGACACAGTTTTCCAATTCCAAGCGTTTATGCTGCTGGGCTGGTCTGACTCCAGGTAATAACGAGTCAGCCGGCAAGAAGAAATCTGTTCGGATTACACGTGCCGGTGTCTACCTCAAACCTGCATTGGTACAAGTTGCCCATGCAGCCGTGAAATCCGACAAGTCTCCTTACTATAAAGCCAAATATGAGCGCATCATGAAACGCCGTGGTAAGAAACGCGCCATCATTGCGATCGCCAGGATGATCCTTACTGCCGCCTATCAAATGCTGTCTACAGGCGAGGCGTGGAATCCCACCGATCTTTACAAGATTGATATGCCTGAACCCCTCAAGGAAAAGCAGAAGGAAAAGGCTATCAAACAGGCCAAGAAACTTTTAATTGCTGAAGGAATCCTTGACGAGTCCCTGCTTGCCTCGTAGCAAGTCTTTATAAATCAATCTTGTCGCTAAAGGGCTATTTCTTAATAGCTTGTTTAAGTGCGCCATTTTTTGGTTGCCCTCTGCTTTCTTTCACACTAAATTCCTCCCTGTCGATGTCTCTGATACCTATCATAAGACAATCGGTGGAGGCTGATAAGCCGGGGCGGGGGATATTTTTTTATTTTTTCACTTAACTGTTTTCAGAAAAGGGATCCCGCGCGGGATCCTGAGTCATCCATGCCGGCACAGTCAAACGAGGCGGAAAACACTTCCGCCTCGTGCGCTTCCATATCAGAAAAGCGAAAAGCCCTCCTGCCTCAGATCTCATCGATATCCCTGCGGTCGGCATCCTCTTCCGGCACGTACTTCGGAATCAGCCGCAGCTTGTGCAGGTTCAGGCGGTGCAGGCGTTCGATCCTGCGCTTCGATTCCTCATTTTCACATTCACCGGTCAGTACATAGTGATCCAGTTCGGCATAGGTAAAGCCGAGCTTGTCCTCATCACTCATGCCGGACAGGCCATCGGACGGTGTCTTGTGGACCAGTTTTTCCGGCAGTCCCAGAAGGTCACCGATCTGAAGCACTTCATGCACCAGCAGTCCGGAAAGAGGACTGAAATCCCCCGCCGCATCGCCATACTTTGTGGAATAACCCACATAGTCCTCGGAGAGATTGCAGGTATTGACCACACGTCCGCCGTTTTTCAGCATCTGTGCTGCCGCGTAGAGAGTTGCCATCCGCAGCCTTGGCGGCAGATTGATGGCGGCATCCCGGCTGATCGACGTCTGCCCGGTGATCCGGAGCAGCTCGGTATTGCCGGAGATCATACCCTCCATCGCACGATACGCATCGCCGATGTTCAGGATCACACAGGGGATCCCAAGAGATTCAACAAGCAGCTTCGCATCGTCAATATCGCTCTGAACATCGTTCGGCATCAGAACTCCCAGAACCCGTTCCGGACCCAGCGCTCTGGCGCAGAGAGCCGCGGCCACACTGGAGTCCTTTCCTCCGGAGATCCCGATGACGGCCGTGCAGGATGGACCATTGTACTCAAAATATCCGCGGATCCAGTCGATCAGCTCGTTCATTGTTTTTTCAGGATTTTTCAGCATATCGTATCCTCTCTGTTATCTTTACCGGCTATACCCTCAGAACCAGGATGATCCCCGGAACGTATGCATCAGGCGCCATGTTCAAATTCATACCACTTTTTGAAGATTTCACGCCAGGCGATATAGTTTTCTTTATTATCTGGCGACAGTTCACAGACCGTGCCGCTGTTATCGATGAAGATCAGGTTCCCGTTGTCCAGGTGCGCAATATAACGGGTATCATACCCCTCCTCCCAGACATACCGCTCCACCGAATCCGGATCGACGCCTGCCGCCTCCGCTGCTGCCAGGATCTGCTCATCCTCTGCCTTCTCTATGGATGTGAGATATTCATTCCATGACCAGCTAATGCCTTTCTCTCCGCTGGCATAATAGCCAAAACCTGCCTGGCTGCGGTCGGCGCTCTCGAAGAAGAACAGGTCGTTGTATTTCTCATACCCTTCCTCAGTCAGATGAACGCTCCAGACGTTGTCAGCCATGATGCGGATCTCATCATCGGTGTACAGCTCTTCCGGAGGCACATCATAGGTAAACACAGCGGTCAGAGTTATATCTTCCGCCGGCATGGTAAATGTGTCGTAGATTCTGCTCACATCAATGCTCTTACTGTCCGTCTCCCATCGGGCAAATTTCTGATCCTCGGAAGGCCTTGCTGCCTGGATCTCCACCCTGTCTCCTACCGCATAAGTACCGCTTCCTTCGCCTCCGTTGACAGTAACAGAGTAGGTTTGTACCGATTCCTGCGGCATATCATTCAGCTTTGCCTGCAGAGAACTTGAGGATACCGGGGTGAAAACATCTTCAAGCGCCGGGGCTGTGATTTTCGGCAGCGTGCTTTTTTCTGCCTCTTTCTGTGCCTCCCCGTTCTGCCATGCACCGATCGCGCACAGCAGGGCTACCGCAGCACCCGCAGCCCAGCCCTTGCCGGATCTTTTTTTCTTTGCCGGCGCAGCCTTGTTTTCTTTTGTGCTTCCGGGGGAGCGTGGTTCCTCCATTTCCTCCATCAGACCAGATGCTACCGGCATCTTAGGACGCGCTCCGCCCTCTGACGGATATTCCGGATATGGTTTCTCCGGTTCCTCCGGACCTGGCTGCTGATCTTCCGGATCCTGTGTGTCCGGGATATCCCCGAGTGGACTCTGGCCTTCCGGGTACAGATCCTCCTGGATATCTCCCAGCGGTCTCTGGCCTTCCGGGTACAGATCCTCCTGGATATCCCCCAGCGGTCTCTGGCCTTCCGGATACATGTCCTCCGGGATATCGCCAAGCGGTCTCTGATTTTCCGGATACATATCTTCCGGGATATCGCCAAGCGGTTTCTGGTTTTCCGGATACATATCCTCCGGGATGTCACCGAGCGGCCTCTGGTTTTCCGGATACATGTCCTCCGGGATATCTCCCAGCGGTCTCTGGTTTTCCGGGTACATATCCTCCGAAATATCTCCCAGCGGTCTCTGTCCTTCCGGGAAGGATTCCAGCCGCTCTGCTTCCGGCCGCTGCTCCTCCGGATACTTTTCCTCCTCCGGAGAAGCAGGACTCCCTTCAACAGCCCTGGCAGCTGCTGCCATCTCCTTCATACGCTCAAGGGTGTATTCTGTTCCGCAATCCTTGCAGACAGCAAGCTTTCCGCCGCTGATCATCATGATCGGTCCGCCGCATACCTCGCAGGTCAGTTTCATATTTACAGATTACCTCCCATATGGAAATAAGCTGCCGGGTCAAAATTTTCGTCCGGTATCTCTGCCTCCGGCTCCTCCATCTCCGGCTCGCTCTCGTAGGGCGTATCCCCCCAGGGTTCTTCCGCCACAGGAGGACAGACGATCTCCCGGAGCTGTTCGTACACATACTCAGATGATGTCCGGCTCTCCGGATCACGCAGCAGCATGCCCCGGATGAGGCTTTTCAGCCTGGGGTCGATCTCATCCAGGTGGGGTGACAGCTTCAGCATGCCGCCCTCGAGGACCGCCTCATAGGCGTACTCGAAGTGATCCCTGTCATACCAGGGCAGATCTCCGGTCAGATACTGATGAAAGAGGAGGCCCATGGAAAAGACATCGGCCTTGCAGGTCATCCGGACTTCCTCCCCGCACATAAACCGGCAGGCTTCCGGCGACAGATAGACAAAATCGCCGCCAAGCTCTTCACCGGATTCCGGCGCATCTGCCTCAAAGTATCCGCTGTCAAAGTCGATGATCTTGGCCACGGGGATCCCGCCCGGAGACCTGCGGATCAGCACATTGGTCTCCTTAATATCTGCATGCACGATCCCAGCCCGGTGCAGAAGCATCAGGCCGTGGGCCGCCGTCAGGCAAACCATCAGCCGGTCCTTCTCCGGAAGCAGTGCGATCGCGTCTGCCGTCTTGTAGTCTGCCCTGATCTTTTCTGTCACCAGATAATAATGGGCATCGCAGCGGAAAAACTCCTCCACCCGAACCAGATTTCCATCGGAAAAGGTGTTCAGTGCGGAGTAGAATTTCCGTTTGGCCTGCTCGTACTGTTCGCATTCCCGTATCCGGTGTTCCCGGACCGCGGGAGCCACGGAGGCATCCATCGGGTATACCGGGTCAAAAAATTCCTTGATAAAAAATTCTCTTCCGTTTTTTGTTGCTGTCGTCCACCTGGAAAAGCCCGCGTTCTGATTGTCAAAGGGGGCGTCCAGCCAATAGTCATTTATGATCTGTGCCATACCGCTCTCCGCTGCAGATTATCTGATGTGCTGTTCATAGGCAACGCTATAGTCCTCCCAGAGCCGGCGGACATTTTCCGGGCTCCTGTCAGCCTCCAGCGGCCGGATATACTGCTCCTCCATAAAGGCAGTCCTTGCCGAAAAGGCACCCCGCATCTGGGCAAAAGAGCCATAACCAAAGCTCATCATGCCAAGCGCATAATCATCTCCGGCATAGGTATCATACAGCTCATACAGTCTCTGTTCAAAATTCTCGGGAGACACGGATGCCGCCATAGCTTTCAGAAACAGGTATTCACAATCCATGGGTGTCTGGAAATACTTGAAGCAGCCGTCAGTCTCCGCCAACAGCAGCATCGGTTTTTTCAGCGTGAATTTGCGGGAGTGGATCTCATACCTGCCGTCGGAGGAGACCACATTGGTCATTGCCGCATCGCTGGTGATATTGTCCAGCGGATCGGTATCGTCCACATCGTCTCTGGTCAGCTGCTGCATCCCGTTCTCATCCAGCGCATAGACGCGGGAATCCCCGGCCCAGAACACATAGATCGAGATCCCCTGCTCTGCACCGACGGCAAGCGCCATGGCCATGGTACTGGGAAAATCCCGCACCATCGTGCCGGAGACCAGCGATTTTCCTGTGCCTGCATGCTGCCGGCAGACAGCGTATCCCCGGTCGATATAAGTCCTGAGGCTGTCCGCGATCTCCTGCTTTGTGGTGCACTGCCGGAAGGCTTCCTCCTGATACCAGTCGCACACAGCGCCGCTGAGGATCCGGGACGCAATGTACGCCCCCGTATGCCCCTGATAGTTCTCGTACCTGCGGGCTCCCATGCCGCCGCTGCCGTCAAAAGCCGCGATCACTGCAGAGTCCTCCCTGGCAGCACAGTAAAAATTGTCCTCGCCTCTGCCCGGCCTGGAATCGCCGGCGACAACCTGAAGGTTGTCAAACTGTTCCAGAAATGTCTTGCGATTTGCGATAATCATAATCTTTCCTTTAAATACTGTTTGAGATCGTATCCAGGATCTGATCGTAGTCCCATTCCTTCAGACCGTTGCTGGCCTGGGATTCATAGTGGATCACGTTGTTCCAGTTATCCCGCATCAGCGTCCAGTGCTTTTTGTTCGGGGTAAACAAAATCAGCCGCTTGGCATGCTCGTCCATGAGACCCGGCGCATTTTTGCTGCCCCACCACATGGTCAGCTCATTGAAGTCTTTTGGCATGCCTGACGGGTAATAGGAGGAGGTCTTTCCAAAGCCCAGCTCGTGGGTGCCGTCGTCCGACCAGACGACGATGACATGCCGCTTTTTCATGGCTGTCCGGTTCCAGTCGGATTTGATCGCATATGCCACAGCCTCCAGTCCGTCCTCCGGATTGTCGCCGCCGCCGGCTGCCTCGATATAGCGCACGACCTTCTCAAAGGCCGCGGCCTGGGAAGGCAGCTTGAAGAAATCTGTCACCATCATGGCCTTGTCCCCGTCGTAATAGTAATCGCGGAAGGCCACAAGGCGTACCCGCAGCTCCACCGGGCTCTTATACTTCTGGGTCATTCTCTCCTGAAAATCCTTGTACAGATTCAGTGCATTATTTTTTACGGTGTCCAGGATATGGTCCATGCTGCCGGTCGCGTCGATGCAAAAGACCAGATCGATACCAAAGGTCAGTTTGTAAGCCATTCTTTATCCCTCTCATTTATCCGTCTCTCCCGGCAGGCTATCATCTGCCGGAAAGGATCGTTCATCAGTAGCCGTTTCCGCTGCGCGGCATAAGACCGCCGTTGTAATTTGGATTGCCGTTGTGGCTGGGGGCCATCGGATTATTATTCAGCCCGCCTTCTGTCGTGGAAGAATTTGCAGATGAGGCTGAAGCAGTTCCATCATCCACAATAAGCCCTCCATCTCCAGAGCCCTCCGCCATCTGGCTTTCATTCATGCCGGTGTCTGTCATGCCCTCCTGATCCGGAGCACCATCACCTGACTCCGGGATATCTCCGGATGTTCCTTCCGCATTCTCCGCTTCAGCCGTCTCCGGATTTTCAAACAGGATGCTTCCGTCTGCTGTGTACACGCTGATTGGATTTCCATCCGCGTCATACGTTCCTTCCGATTCATAACTGATATCGTAGAACCGCTCTTCTGTCAGGATTCCGCCATAATAGGAATAAAAGACGACCGGATCTCCGTTCTCATCCCGGGCATAATCGGTCCACTGATCGTACGGATCCGGATTGTACAGGATCGTTCCGATCAAGACCTCCCCGCTCTTCAGCTCCTCCAGCTCCTTTTCAAGAGCTTCTTTGTCCGCAGCAGCGGCCGCGTCCTCTGGTTCATTCTCCGATTCCGTCTTCGCCTCAGAGTGAAGGATACTCGCACTTTCCTCTGCCTCGCTGGCCTTTGCCTGATCAAGCTGTGTCTTCAGCATTTTGACCTGCTGCTCAAGCTCATTTTTCTCCTGCACAAGCGCAGTGTTCTGTTCAGACAGCTCTATATTTGTTCCGGCAAGCCCCCCATCCTGGACTTTGATCTGCCGCTGGTTGGATATACATCCGCCCATAGCCGCTATGGCAATGATCGCTGCGGCGCCGGCCGTGATGCTAAGCAGCCGGATCTTCTGCTGATCCCGCTGTCTTCTGCGCTTTTCTCTGGAGGAGATCTCCTCCTCCCTATAGCTCTCCTGGTCATTTTCCGAAGCGGCAATTTGTCGGAAACCGCCCATACGGCCGGCAGAAGGCTCCTCCTGTCCGCCGCCAAATGCCGGGCTCTCCGCCGCATCCTGCATCTCTTCGGCCTGGGCTCCGGCCGTCTCTCCGGCCGCCGATCCGGTCAGCCCCCAGAAGCCGCCGCAATACTCTGCCAGCTCCGCCGGCGCACCGCAGTGGGGACAGCTGTCCACTCCCTGTCTGATCCGCATTCCACATTTTTTACAGAACATATCCTTATCTCCTTCGGCCGCAGATGCAGCATATCATTTCATCTTCGCTGTTTTCTCCTTCGCAGTCCGGACAGACCCAGACGCGCCGGTTATCCCGGTATACATAGACCGGACTGATCTCCCGTCCAAGGATCTGGTCGTTCGGGCCAGGCATTTTTCCTCCTCTGTGTAAGGGGGAAGAGGAGGGACCCGGACCAGACCCGGATCCGGCGGATGCTGCCGGTCCTGCCGTACCTCCTGTGCCGGGATGGATCCTGGGTCCGGATGTTCCGGCAGAACCGGTCATTCCGGCGGAAACACTGCTCCGAAAACCCGATGCGGCTTCACTCTTCTTTTTCTTCTTACCGGAGTTTACGGCCATGATCACGATGATCAGTACAATAACCGCAGCAACGATGATCGCAACTAAAGACATATTTTCCATACTTCCTGCCATCACTATTTTTTATCTTCTATGTGGCTCTTCCTCAGCCCACGCCGTTCCGGACCGCATGCTGTCCGGTCCGACGAACTCTTTTCGTATCCGGCTGGCGCCTGCCGGTCCCAGATCCCCGGCCATCTTCCAGAAACTTGCCGGGTCCACAGAGGATGCATCTTTGCTATCCTCCTGCACGTCTCCGGCAGCCCAGCGATCCGTCTCCGGCTCTGGATCTGCATATCTGGCCCTGCCATAGTCTGCCCGCCGCCAGCGCTTATCGCCTTCAGGCTTTGGCAGATGGACAGGAAGCTTCAGCCAGGCTTCCAGCTCTGTCAAAGAGATTGGATCTATGCCGCCCGGCTCCGGCAGACCAATGTCTGCCGGTCCGAGATCCGGAAAAAAGGAACAGAACACTTCGCCTTCTTCTGGAGCGCTGTATCTGTATGCCTCATCCTCAGCTTCTATCCTATCTTCCCTTGTATCCGTATCCGGCTGCCCGTATTCCGGCCTGTTCTCCGGGGCGCCCTCCGCCCTGCTCTGGGCGATCAGCTCCTGCAGCCGTTTTTTTGAGTAGGTCAGCCCACAGTCCAGGCAGATGACCAGATGGCCGCCTGCCTGCACCTCCAGGGTGCCCCCGCAAATCTCACATGTCAGCTTCATCTTGTTCCTCCAGCTTTACGTCCCGGGATCCGGCGGAATGACCAGCCTGGAATGAACATCACGGATGGAATCCTCCATCGTATAGGTCCCGCCGCTTCTGCTCTCCTCATTCCAGATTTCTTCGCTCTCCGGCTGTCTCTCCTGCTGCGGCATGGCCGCTGTGCCAGGCTGCCCGTTTACAACCACCTGGATCGGCGGGATCCTGTCATCATCCGCCTTTTGCATCCGCAGCTTTACCTGTCCGACAGCCTGCAGAAAAATGTCCTCTGTCAGGCCAAATTCTTCCTTCCGGTAACCGGCGATGACCCTCGCCCGGTCGCCGCCAAAGCCTTTCAGCGCATGAAATTTCATGATCAGCCTTGTCTGCCGTACGGCGTCCGTCAGCTGGTTATAATCAAAACCTTCGGTGACCTCTGCCTGCCAGTCATAACCGGGAATGCGGTTTCCCTTCTCATCTGCCCTGCGCATAATGCCGTTTTTCTTCAGCTCAAAGAAGGCTTCCCGCTCCTTCCGCGAGGGAAGGCCGACAGGACAGAGCATGACCTGTCCTCCCCGGCAGAATGCCTGCGCCTTTGGGTTCTCCTCCAGAATCAGGAGGACGAAAGGCAGTGTCTTTGGAAATGCGTCGAATTCCCGCAGCACCGATTCCCAGATCCCGCTGTCGATCTTATCCAGGATCAGGACGGATTTCTGCCCCATCGTCTCCACAAACAGCTCATGGATATGCTGCTCCAAAGAGTTTTCGCCTTTTGTTTTCAGCGTTCTTCCATCCGCCCGGAACACATGCCAGCCCTGGGCAAGCGCCGTTCCGGCAAAGCCCTCAGCCAGCGTGTGCTTGCCTGTGCCGGGAGGGCCTGCAAGGCAGAGCGCGCTGCACCGCTCCAGCATCAGCAGCGTGTCCATATCCTCATTGGCCAGGCTGGCATACAGCATGATCTTCCAGTATTCCCGGCCGGCGATCCTGTCCGCGTCCTCCAGAGTGAAGCTGGCGGTCTTTATCTCATACCTGCTCATTCCATCCTACCCTGCCGTCTTCGTTATCCAACCGCATTCTGGCGGTCTTCCTGCGCCTTTTCAAAATCATCCAGCTCACGGATGATCTCCTCCTTGGGCGAGGGAACATAGCCGGCCTGGACGGTGGAAAACAGCTCGTCAGTCAGCTTGTACTCGCCGCTTTGCAGCGCGCGGACAGCCTCCGCCTCATTTCCGTATTTTTCCATGACCTCCTTAAGCACCGCCTTTTTGATCAGTTCGCAGAGGCGGTCGATGTCACGATAATTGTAGGTATTTGTCCGTGCGGCCATCTCCTCGGCCCCAAAGCCCTCTTCGATGACAAAGATCTTGTCGAAGGCCCGGTGGAAGGCTGCGGCACGGGCGTCTCTGTCCGGGAACGGCACCCGGATGATCTGCACACGGTCGAGCATGGCGTTGTCCACCTGACTGGGATAGTTGGTTGCCCCGATAAAGATAATCGGCTTGTCGGAGGAGTTGATCCGGTTGTAGGCGGTCAGAAATGCCGTCGTCATGTTGGACGCCCACACCGGAAGATCCGGGAGCGACCGGTTCTTGCAGACACCATCCACCTCATCCAGAAACAGGATGCAGGGCGCCGCTTTTTCCGCCTCCTCAAACAGGCGGGTAATGGTCTTTTCCGCGTCGCCGACGTAACGGCTGAGGATCGCCGAAGCGTCCACAGACAGGTACTTGTAATCCTTCTGCATCAGCTCGTGGGCAAAAGCCTCGATGATGAAGGTCTTGCCGCAGCCGGGAGGTCCGATGAAGAAGAAGGAGTGGAGCTGCTTCATATCCAGGTATTTCCGGATCTCGGAAAGGTGGGTGTCGACGGCGCACTCCTTGAGCTGCTCCTTCAGGGCGCCCATGCCCGCCACATCCTCAAAGGAATGCTTCGGGCTCTCACGGAACCACTTGCCGATGGTCTCCTCGCTGATCTCATCCTGGCTGTCCTTTGCCTTTGCGGCTCCGGCCGTATTTGAGTGATTGACGTTTTTGCTGTCATCATCCTTCTGGCGCTTTGCCATCAGCCGCTGATAGACCTCCGGGCTGACCGTCATGACGATCTCGTTCAGCCGGGTGTTGAGCTCCTTCTGCCGCCGGATATGGAAATCCCGCTCGGCACCGTCGCTGATCTGAGCCATCTCGTACTGAAGCTTAACGGCCTCCTGGATGTACCGGCCCTCCTCCTTGGTGTGCATACCCTTGCGGCTGTACTCGTCATCGGCCTTCTGCACATATGCCTTGCACAGGTTTTCCTTTCTGCGCATGGTCTCGATATAATCCAATGTCATTTTTCTCACCTCATCAGCTGAAAATGTCGCTGTCCATCAGACCGCGCAGGTCACTTTCGATATCCTCATAGTTTTCTGCTCCGCCGCTGCCTCCGAAAGCCTCGTTGTAGTCGGCAAAATACGGCATCGGATCGGATTCCACGATGCGTCTGCTCTCCCGCATGACATTCTTGATGCTGCCGTCGGCAATGTACCGCTGGGAAACATCCTCCCAGCGGGAGCCAAGCCATTCATCGACAGCCGCGAGCGTCTTGTCGTCAAACATGTCGGCAGGATTTGTCTTTTTCTCCCGGTCAAACAGCTTTTCGGTCTGCTTGTCGATCTTGTGCAGCACACCGCTTCCCTTCTTTGCCTTTCCGCCAAGCTTGTTGACTGTCTTCAGCTGTTTGCTGAGGACCTTCAGGGACTGGTTCAGGTCAAGCTCGGAAGCAATGTCATCGAGCTGCTGGGAGGCCTCATTGGCCAGGGTATAGGCACAGATCCCGGAACGGATCTTGTTTTCCGCGACCTCCTTCTCATGCGGCGTGGGATCCTTGCGCAGGATCTGCCGCTGCACGATCATCATTTTCTCATATTTATCCTTCAAAAGCTCCAGCTGCACCTTGGTGTCAAGGATGATCTCCTCGCGGGTCGGTTTTCTTTTTTTGCTGAAAAATGCCATGATATTCTCTCCTTTCAAGGTGTCAGTAGACCAGCATGTCCGCTTCGTTCATGCTCATTTCTTCCTGCTCCTCCGCCTTGAGCAGCTCCTCCTGCTCGTTAAGCAGCCGGTTCATCTCCTTTTCCTTCTCCAGACGCTCCTTCAAAAGCCTGGTCCGTCCGGCGATGTCCTCCTGCTCCTTTCTCTGCTTATCCGCCAGCATCTCCTCATACTTGTGCTGGGTCACGATCATATCCTCGATCACGGAATTGCTCAGCAGCGCCTCATCCAGGATCTTGTTTGCCTTCTCGGCATTTCTGTTGAGGTCATCGATCTGCTTCTGTCCGGCAACGATATCCCGCTTGAAGGCCTCCGAGAGCTCGATCACGTCGGCCATCGTCTTCTCGTCAATGTTGCTCTCCCAGCTCTGCAGCTGCATGGAGATCTGGTTTGCCGTATTCTCCAGCGCAACGATCTGGGTCGTCCTGTGGCCGATCATCAGCGAAAGGTTGCGGTCCGTATGATTCAGGTTGATGGTCCTCTGCTCAGAGGCATGCATGACCTTGGCTGTCCCATCCAGCTGATCCCGCTCGGAGGGGATTAGTTCCTGCAGCCGGTACCAAACCGATGCGTTCTCGTCGATCAGCTTCTGCAGCTCCGCAAAGGCAGCTTCATACTGCTCATTGATCAGCTTCTGTTTTTCCTGCAGGCGGCTGACCTCCGCCCGCTGCTTGTCGATCTCAAGAGAGAACTGGGCGATCCTGAGATAACGATCCGTCATCTCCTCTCTCCGGCGGACGATATCCAGCTCGTCGGCTGTCTCTGCGATATCGCTGTGCGCATTGATCAGGCCGTATACGATACCCTGGAAGCACCGAAGCAATGTCTCCTTGCTGCCATTTTCCCGGACGGCACGCTCCAGCACATTAACGATGCCGGAGATGTACCGGTCGATCTTCTCCACGTCAAAGCCCTGGACACCGACATTGTCGGCGCACTGGGCGACCTGGGCAAAGTACCGCCGGATCTCTGCCTCGTCGTCCGGATCCAGCTTCAGCTTGCTGACCCCTGCGCCCGCGGCGGTGATCCTTGAGCGGATATCCTCCATCCTCGCCCTGTCTTTGTCAGCCTTCTGCTTGGAGATCCGCTCCAGCTCGGCCTTTGAGGGTTTTTTCTTCAGGAAATTCGCAATCTTTTCAAACAGCTCCATGATCTCTCCTCCTGTTTCCACTTGTTTCTCTGTCCCCATCCCGCCTTTGCCGGCGGCAGGACAGCCAATTATTTATTCCGGCGCAGATCTGGTCTGCCCCGCTGCGTACGCCTCCGGCTGCCTTACAGCCATCCCAGGCTGTCGGTGTACATCTTCACTGTAATATCCTTTTCCCCGGAATCCGCAGCACATGCGCGGACCCTTTCCCAGAGTCCGGAAAGCTCCTGATCGATACGCTCCAGCTTTCGGACTGCCTCTGCGTTCCGGCCGCTTCCGCCGATCTTCTCAAGTGCCTGCCGGCACTGCTCATTTCTGAGCGAAGCCCTGCAGATCCGTACGTACCGCTCCAGGATCTCTGCTCTCCGCTTCCGGCCACCCGCACTGCCGCCGGCATCCTGCCCGGCAGCGGACGTCGGGGATAAAAACTCAAGACCCCATGCGGCCGACTGGACACACAGCTTTGCCGCAGCCGGCTTTCCGCCGGTTTTCATGACCTGTGCCAGTATGCTGGTCAGCTCACTGACAGCTCCCAGCTCTTCTTTGCTTCCTTGCTGCCTCCTGGCTGCTGCATCCGCCTTGCGGACCAGCTCGCCAAACAGGCGGGATAGCTCCTTTTTTTCGTCAGAAGAGGCAGACAGCCGGTCCAGTCCCGCCGAAGCGGCATTGATCTGATCCCGGATACGCAGGAGACTTGCGCTGTCCTTTTTTTCCTCCTCCGGAAAAAGGTCCAGGACGATCTGGTTTCCGCAAAAGCCCGTTTGCTCCTCCGGCGCCAGATACAGGAGGATCCGGCTGTACATGTCCTTGCCGATCCCGAGCTTCATGGTCTGGCATTCCAGTGGCATCTCCATCAGAATATCCCGAGGAACCATGGCTGTCCCCCTCTGAAGGATGATCTGCAGGATCTCCGCAGTCCGCCGGGTCCGGATAAACCGCCGGTCCAGCCACCTTGTCTCTCCTCGCTTTAGCTCTCCCAAGGTACAGACCGTCACATCGTCCGTCCGCTCACGGGAGGGAACGTTTCCTCTTCTTGTCCATCCATAGGCGGTTATCCTGACCGCCGTATCTTTTGTGATCTCTTCCCGGTAAGCAGCCGCCAGCTCCAAAAGGCGCCCGTCATTTGCTTCCGTGTCGCCCAGGATCTCCAGAACGGGAAATCCGCAGCAGCTGCATTCCGCCGCGCCCTGCAGCAGCGGCCTCTCGCATACAAGACATCTGCTCAACTGCGCACCTCCCTGCTCCCGAGAAGCCGGATCACCCGGGTCAGTTCTTCCTGGTAGGCATGCAGCCGGCTCCGTATCCCGCTCATGTCCTCCCTAAGGATCCGGGAAGGCTGAAGCTCCTCGGAGGTCTGCAGCTCCCGGCTTTTCGCCCATCGGCTGTTCCATTCCACCTCGATCCGGCGCCTGACGGAATTCAGGCTGTCGAGATATTTCTCCAGTTTCTTTGCCTCGCTGCGGTACTGCTCTGCCTCCAGCGAACGCATCCAGTTCTCAGCTACACTGACCCTTGCCTCGTACTCATCGATCGTGGACTGCAGCTTCTTTTTCTGCTGCTCGGAATCCGCATTTGCCTTTGTCAGCTCATCCAGCCTTGCGGACATCACGTCCATCTCGTGCTGGATCTGTTCCTTGATCTGCTGCTGCTCGTCCACAGCCGCCCTGCGCTCGGCCTTCGCCAGCTCCAGCTGATCCTTTAGTGCATTCAGGGAGGCCTTTTCCTGCTCGACGGCCTTTGCCTCCTGCTGCTTTTCCTCCAAAAGGAGCTTGAGCTGCTCCTTGCGCTCGGTAAAATCGTTCTGTGCCAGCACCCGTCCCAGCACATCCACCTGATCCTGCAGGTTTCTGCACTCGACGTCCGCATTGTTGATGGCCTTTTCCAGCTCCTCCTTGTGAAGAAGCGCATCCTTCTTTTTTATGTACAGCTGCCCGGCTAGATCTTTTTCCTGATCAATATCTGACTCGATCTGGTCGATCTCCTTCTGCAGCTGGTCGTTATCCGCCTTCTGCCTGCCGCGCTTCTGATCCAGCCGGTCGCGCTCGCCAACCTTTTCGTTGTAAGCGGTCCGGCTCTCCTCCGCTGCCTTCTCTGCCTCGGCTATCGCGGCGCCGATCTCCCTGTTCTGCCGGTCAAGCTCGGCATTCTCTGCCTCCGCCTCCGCCTTCCGGCGCAGCAGCTCTTCGCGCTGTTCCTTCAGCTCTTCCAGGTCAATGCTCTCGATGCGCCGGATCCGGGCGCGCAGCCCGGTCAGCTCATCCTCGAGCGCCTTCTTTTCATCCAGGACAGCCTGCAGCTCTTCTTCGCGTGCCTTCTGCCGGTCAAGCTCTCCCCGGACCACCTCGTAGTCCTGACGGGCGTTCTCGGTCTGCCGGCACAGGTCATCTGTTTTGGCCGCGATGTCCGCAAGCCTTGTCCTGCGGTCCTGGGCAGTGATCATGTCCTCGTTTGTCCTGCCGATGGAGACAGCCAGACGTCCAAGCCAGGGGAGATTGCGGTAAAGCTCCTCCGGATCCTTGCAGCGGCTCCGGTCCAGCCCCGCACCTGTCTCATCCTTGAAATCTGTACAGAAATCCCGGATAAACTTCAATGCATCCTCTGCCGTAAGCTCAGACTGGCCGCAAAGCCGCCGAAGATTGCGGGAGGTAAGATCCAGTTTCATATATGCAGGCTCCTTTCTTAGCTGTCAGCCGATGCAAAATCAAACAGATTTTTGACGGAATCCAGCACGATCTCGTGATCCTCGCCTTCCGCGGTCTTTCTGACCGGGTCATAGGCTTGCACATGAAGGCTCAGCACGCCCGAGGAATCCAGAGAAAAGCCGATAAGCGCCGTCTGGTACCGCTCATCCGCGCAGCGGACCAGCTCCTGCAGCCGCGCTGCAAATTCCTTTTTCAGCCGGACGGTCACCGCGGTCTCGTCTGTCATCCCGGTGTTGACCACAAAGGTCTCGGGAACACCGCCGACAAAGTAGACGATGGGTCTGTCGGCATCCTTCTCGTAGTGCGGATAATAGACCTGACCGTATACGATATCCTCCCGCAGGCGGAATGCATAATCTGCTTTTCCACTATCATCCCTGCGTTTTGGAAATCCGATGGAATAGGGCGCCGTATTGTGGATGGCGATGACGCCTGAGGCGATCAGCGCGGCACCCATGGAGACGGCCTTTTCCCTGTCCATGGCGGCCCGGATGATATCCTTCTGGCGCATATCCATGGAGGAAAAATGGAAGCGTTCCCTCACCTGGGCATCCACCAGATAATAATTGCCAAAACCGCCGACAAGAGCGATCTTGAAGACCTCCTGATCGGCATCGTCGTAGGCGATGCCCTCCCGGTCCATATACTCGATCATCTTGTCCAGCTGGGCTGAAAATACAGGAGCGATCACCCGGCGGTACACATCAGCCAGAAGGCCGAAGGTGACCGGAATATCCTCGCCCAGATATTCGATCGTGGTAAATTCCTCTTCCTCCAGGGCTTCGATGTCATCGATCCCGATCTCGTTAAAAATATCAGCGATGGTGCTGCGGCTGGTCTGCAGCTCCCTCTCCAGCTGATCGACCGCTTTAAAGAACTTGCCGTCCCGGATCACTTCCGCGTCGGGACCCTCGCAGCGCAGGATCGCCTCCTCCATCACAGACTCCATATAGAGGATGCCCGCCTTGCCGACCTCCCGGTCGGTGTTCTCTCCGGCTCCTGTCCGGCAGTCAATGGCGATCTCCACATTGTCCTCGTCCCGCGCGGTCACATTGGTCAGTGTGATATCCAGTGTGCCCCCGCCATAATCGATCAGCAGGATATGCCCGTGGAAATTCCGCCCGGTATTCCGCCGGAAGTTGCTGGCAAAAAACGCACTGGCTGCTGCGGGCTCACTGACGATCTGCACCTCATCCACATAAGGCTTTTCCGCGCAGATGTTCCGCAGGATATTTCTTCCGTCCACGGTCTCCGGCCGGTCATTCCATACCTCCGGCACGCCGACCACAAGCTTTCCGATCCTGCTCTCCCCGCAGCGCACCAGAGCCTCCCGCATGCAGTAATCGAGAAACTGGTCCGCAATATCCGTGGGTGTGTGCTCTTTGGAATAGCCCCTGGCCTGCAGTCTTTCCTCGTTTACCTCAGGAAGAAGCATCTTGAAGGCTTTATAGGTGGTATATCCCTTCTTTCCCGTTTTTGCCTTGGCCTCTGAGCCGAACTGGAATTTTCCTTCCTTCTCAGCTGCCACGGAAGGGATATAGGGCACCCCCTCATGGAGGACGATGTCCTGCAGCTGGTCCGTGTCATCCACATATCGGGAAAGAGTGGTATATGTACTTCCGAAATCGATTCCGAGATTCATAGTCTCTCACTCCACTATCGTTTGTATTCAGAAGATGATGTCGGTCAGGTCCCGCACATCCTCCGGAAGGGGGATCCGCTCTTCCTTCTTGTTTGTTTCCAGAAGCGCCTCCTCGGCAAACAGATCCTCCCGAAAGAGATCCTCCTGCAAAGGAACCTCTTCGCTAAAATCAGACACCGCGCCATCTTCCGGCGCAAGAGCTTCCTGCTCTGTATCTTCTGCCCCGGCAGCATCAGGAACCGGCTCCGATGCCTCGGATTCCTTTATATCTGTATAGAGCTCTGCGGCAGCTGCCGCAGATGCGGATTCGTCCATCCAGGCCTCTTTTGCTTCCTCGAGGACTGGCGCAACGCTCTCCTGGAATGCCCGCTCTCTCTCATGCGAAGCCTTCCGCATATTTACGGACTTTTCATATTCTTTTTCCAGAGAGGTTCCAGTGATCCGGTCAAGGAGTTTCTCCAGATCCGCGCTGCTCTCCTCCATCTGAACAGTCTCGCTCTTTGTCTGCTGCTGATAGTGCTCCAGCATATCCGCCGAGCGCTGCAGCGTGTCTTTGATCGTGCGGTCATCCGATACCCAGGTCGCCTTCAGGAAATTCTCCAGATTCTGGATCGAATTGCGGAAGGCATTGTAGGCTTCTGTATTTTTCACGGCGATCCGCTCACGCTTGTCGACCCGGTCGTTCAGGAGCATCGCCTCATTCATCGCATGTCTGCGCTCAAAATCATCCCGGATCATGCCGTTGTTGATCCGGTATTCAAGTTCTTCCTCTTCCTTTTTCCAGCGCCGGATATTCTGTTCATCTGCCCGGATCTGGCTGCGGAGAGCAAAGCAGGTACCGGAAAGCTCGCCGATCTTTTCGTAGCACTCCCAGGTGTGGGCATCCGCCTTGTCGTAGACAAAGCCCTTCTCCAGCGCAAACATCAGGCACGCTCTGGTACGCTGAAAGGTCTCCTGGTCGTTCTGTTCGACGGCCTTGCCCATCCGTTCGATCGCATGGGTGACCGGCCCCTTTACCTCCTGATCCGGCCGGCGGTTCCGCGGCTTGCCGTATTCACGCACCAGCTGCCGCCAGTCCTCGACGCAGGAAGCCTGCTGCTTCTGATACTGGTCGGGAAACCGGATCGCCTTCAGCTGGCTGACAAAGGGATTCTCCGAGAGGACATACAGCTCAGGCAGCTTCTGGTCCGGGCATCCCTCCTCGATCCAGGCCGCCGTATATTCCCGGATCGAAGCCCAGCGGTTCTCAATATCGCCGGCAAGAATATAAAAATATCGTTTCTCATTGTCGGACAGCGCCATCGGGTATCTGCTGCGCAATTTCGGCGAGCGGTACCAGGCCTGGATAAACCGTGCCGCATTGCGGATCTCCTCCGAAGAATACAGTCTTCCATCCGAACGCCGCATCCAGAAGACCCAGAAGATCACATTTTCAATATTCTGTACGGAAAAATCGTTGAGGAACACACAGCGGTCGCCCATCAGTTTTTTCAGACGGATATAGCAGCTCTCATCCACCACGGAATCATCCGCAAAAGCGCTTTTCAGCTCCGGAAACAGCGGTCCTCCGTCGGCGGAAGCCTGAAAGATCCGGTCCTGTGCCGCCAAAAGAGCGGTCGTTGTGTCAGATGTGACGGGAGCCTCGATCAGAAACAGATTTTTCCTGTGAGGATTCTGACGGATCAGATTCTCCAGCTGATAATTTTTGCCCCGGAACAAGCGGGCAAAATTATCTGTATGAAAGACGAAGGCACACTCCTGCGGATTTTTCAGCAGCCGCAGGAGTCTTTCCTCGCTGAGATTCATGACAAAGCCGCCGGCCGATGCTTCGTAGGGCTTCTCTGCCGAAAACAACCCGCCAAACGCAGACTTCGACTGCTCGCAGACGTACTGCCATGAATCCCTGTCGAATACGCGCACTGCAATGTCCGGCGCGATCCCTTCGACAAAAATGACCCTGGCATACCCCTGCCTGTACAGTTCATGGCAAAGATAATCCTTCAGGTTCAGGCGCAGCAGACTATCCAGATAATATGCATCCTCATTGGCAAACACGAACTGGACCAGTCCGTTCTGCGATTCAAAACGGCCCATAGCTCCTCCGAAAAACGTTGTGATATGGGCAGACTACGCCCATAGTAAAATCATATTCTTCTCGCAAAAGTCTGTCAATTGAATTATACATCTACGCCCTTCTGCTGCCGCATCAGGAACGCTTCCCTGTACGCACCTGCGCGGTATTTATGAATTTTCTGTGCGCCTGGCATTATGAATATGCAGATTCCTCTATGCTGTGCTATAGTTATAGTTAATGCTGACAAAGGAGCAATTATCTTATGAGTGGAAATACCTTTTTCTTTACCTGGGAGACTGCGCTGCAGATCTGGCTGCAGGCTCACCTCTCTCCTGCCATGATGTCGATCGTCTCTCAGTTTTCCCTTTTTGGCGAAACAATGCTGATGGTCGCTATTCTTGGCCTGTTCTACTGGTGTCTGGACAAGGAGGCAGGCCGGCGGATCGGCCTGAGTGTTATTCTCGCTACGATCTGGTGCCCGATGGTCAAGAATGTATTCTGCCGGCGCCGGCCGTATTTTGACCACGATGCCATCAACATCTACCGGGTCGTGGAACCGGATGCCGATATCTACGATGTATTTGCCCAGGGTTACTCCTTCCCCAGCGGACATTCCGCCTGCTCCGCTGCCAACTTTGGCACCATCGGCCGGGAAATAAAAAAACCCGTGACCACTGTCCTTGCCTTTCTGCTCCCGTTCCTGGTCGGATTTTCCCGGGTAGCGGTCGGCGCGCACTATGTCACGGACGTTCTTGCCGGCTGGCTCCTGGGTGCAGCCGCCGTCTTTCTGATCCCGGCCCTACGGAAACTGCTGCCAAACCGCGCAGCCTTCTTTGGCGTGCTCCTGCTGCTTACCGTCCCCGGAATGTTTTACTGCCGGACCTCCGACTATTTCACCTCCATGGGCATGATGTTCGGCTTTATACTGTCGATTCCCTTTGAAGAGAAATACGTCCAGTTTTCCGGAACCAGAAATCCGCTGCATATCTTTCTTAGGATCCTGGGCGGCGCTCTCCTTTACTTCGGCCTTAACGTGGTGCTGAAAGCGCCCTTCTCCGCTGAGTTCCTGGACTCCGGAAGCTTTCTGTCCTGCCTGGTACGCTGCGGCAGATACGCCCTGATCATCTTTGCCCTTCTTGCTATCTACCCGATGAGCTTCAAGCTTGCCGAAAAAGCCAAGGCACAAAACAAATAGTACGCACTCTTTTTGCAGGTTAAAAGGCCGCATAAAAAGCTGCCGCACGTTAAAAACATCGTGCATAAACATTCTGGAGGGAACAGACCTCAGCCGGTTCTTGGAGGAATCTTATACAAGATTCCGACTTAGAACCGATGCGCGAGAACCGAGCGAGAGCGCTTCCCGAAAGAATGCTTATGCACGAAGTATTACGTGCGGCAGCTTTTCTATGCCTTTTATATTATATGATTAACTCGCCAAAAGCACCTGGAATGATTTAAACGGATTGCTCCGCACTCCGTGCTCCCACAATCCGTCCCAGCATTCGGACTTTCGTGGTGTTTAAACACCACTTCGTCCTCATGTTGGGGCACGCCATAAAGTCTTTCTCCCACGGCCATGCAAGCATGGCGTGGGTTCGGACTTTTGGCGTTTAAATCATTATATTATTTACTCTGCTTCCTCGGGTGCGTATCTCTCGAAGCGTTCCCGGAGCGAGCTTTCCAGATCGTCTTCTTCGATCTCGTCCTCAAAATCCAGCTCTTCCTCTGCCTCATCGTAGGCGATCATAGTGTAGAGGTTTTTGCCGTTCTCGCTGACTGCCTCGCTTTTGATCGTTTTGACGCGGATGTCGCCGAGACCCTTGGTTGTTGATGAACCGGGCTCTGACTGGATCAGGTTCTCCACGATGCTCTTTATCTTGTTCTGCATTTTTACTGAAAGCATACTTCCCCTCCTTTGGTGCTCTGCCGATGCGAAATCATTTCCTGTCTTTGATGATACACTCTATTCCGCCAAAAATGCAATCCCGTTTGTCTCGGCGAAGGCTTCTGCCGCGGATCCTGCACTTCCATGGATCGTCATATAGTAGGTCTTGTTGAAGTTTTCGTCCCAGCCGCTGCTGAAGATGTTGTTGGGTATGTCTTTCAGAGAATCCGGCATGTATACGTCCGTGATCTCTTCGCTGCCATAATGCCTAAACAGCTCTCCGGCCAGTCCGGTGACTCCCTCCGGGATCCGTATGACAGCCCCAAGGCCGCCAGGAGCCTCCAGGATGAAATCTCCGTTCTTGTTTGTCAGAAATCCGTCTCTGGAAGAATAGTTGACGTTTTCCTCTGCCGGCAGGATGCTGCTGGCGCCGATCCCTGAAAAAGCATCTGCCCCGATATATTCCACGGCTGCGCCGATCCGGACGCTATCGATGGCTGCCTTTGCCTTTTGCTCATCCACGGAATAGCTGACCATTCGTTTTCCAAAAGCTGCTGTACCGATCGACGCCAGGCTTTCCGGCAGTTCCAGGCTCTCGAGTCCGAAGCAGGCGAAGAAGGCGTAGTTTTCGATGGCTCGCAGACTCTCCGGGAAGGCGACATGGGAAAGTTCTCTGGCATAGGCAAAGGTGCCATACCCGATCCTCTCCACGCCGTCCGGGATGGTGATCTCATCCTTGCCGGAGGGCGCACAGGCCAGGACCATCTTGCCGTCGGCCGATAGAAGAACATCGCCTTCTGCCCGGCAGGCTGCACAGGTTTCCTCCGTTTGGATCGTTTCCAGAGAGGTACAGCCGGCAAAGGCTGCTGTGCCGATGGTTTCCAGGCTTCCCGGCAGCTGGATGCTCCTTAGAGCGCTGCATCCGGAAAACGAAGCCTTGCCTAAACGGCGCAGCTCCTCCGGAAGTATGATTTCCTCGAGGGATACTGCATTGCGGAATGCCCCATAGCCGATCTCCTCAAGGGTGAACGGCAGCTCGATTTTGGCAAGCTCACGGCAGTCGGCCGCCGCTTTCTCGCTGATCTTGCTGAGCCCTACCGGCAGGATAAGCGTGCGGATCCGGCTTCCCTGCAGAGCGCCGGGCCCGATCTCGGTGACCGGACAGCCGCCGGCAGTCTCCGGGATCTCCAGAATCTCATCGGTTCCCGTATAGCCGGTCACCACAGCCTCCCCATCCAGGATCTGATAGGAAATCTCGCCCTTCTCTGTCTTGGTCGCAGCTGTCTCGACCGGCTGTTTCTCTGCGGTTTTCAGAAGATCTGAGGTCAGATAATTACCATAAACATCGGTCATTACGATCTGCATCGCAAAGTCATACGGCAGTTCAGAGGCCTTCCGCATCGTGAAGCCAAAGGAACCGTCCAGCGGTACGGTGCGCATCGTGATACTGCCATCCGACGGCCACTGGCCCCAGGGCAGAAGCCGATCACCGTTCCCTGACGCAGGCAAAAAGCCGCTGATGCTTCCTACGATTCCTTCCCAGCGGGTCATATCGATCGATGTCTTGGCAGCAGCGATCTGTCCGGAATCGGAGCCTGGCTGCATGTTCTGCATCACCACGGTATTACTGCCTGGCTCTGTAGAAAGGCTGGCCGATACCGACATCATTTTTGAAAACTCATCAAATTCCGGTCCGCTGACCAGGGCGGTGGAAACGATATTGTAGGTCGTCCTCTCCGCTGTGATCTCGCCGAGCCTGACCCTCCAGGGGATGGGTCTTGGGCTCTCGTCCGTCGTCAGGCAGACGATGTCCGGATCGGAAGGCACATGCAGCATCCCGTCCTCGTCCGGGATCAGCGGCACGTTCAGCACATAAGGAGTCAGTGACTGATCGCCGGTATACATCATCACCGTGTAGGTGGCTGTCGTAAATGTCTTCTGCTGCTCCGGCGTCAGCTGGAAGAGGATATCCTCATCGCCATACTCCTCCAGAGGAGATGCGGGCGGCTCCGTGGATTCTTCCTCCGCCTCGCTGCTTCCGGATACCGTTTCTGCCTCTTCCTCCGGCTCTCCTGAAGGAGCGATCTGCTCCTCCGGTTCTCCTGAAGGAGTGGCTTGCTCCTCCGGCTCTCCTGAAGGAGCGATCTGCTCCTCGCCTTCTTCGACAGAATCGCTTTCTGTTTCCGCTGTTTCCTCAGATGCAGGCTCCGTCTCCGGCTGCACTTGCGTCTGCTCACCAGCGCCTTCTGTTTCCCCGGTCTCCCCATCTTCCGGCTTTTGACTGGCTGCCTCTTCAGCGGCAGCTTCTGCCAGGGCAGCCTCGAGATCGGCAAAGGGAGCCTTCACGGAGGTTTCGCCTGTCAGCAGGATATCGCTGGTGGCCTGCAAAAAGCTCCGGTAGTTTTGGCTTGGATTGACCCGGTCATAGTAACCGCTCAGATAGAGAATATGCAGGAAGATCTCATCAGCGGGATAATACATGCATATGCCGTTTGCCCGCTCCACATTGCTGTACTGGCAGAGTACGGCATCCTGGGCGGCCTTCCGCAGCGACGAAGCGCTGACCGCATAAAGTCCACGGAAGTTGTCCGCCAGGTCGACAATATCGACCAGCTCAAAATCCACATCAAAGATCGATCGGGCCATGCCAAATTCCTTGGTTTTCCGCCTTGCATTGGCAATCGCCGTATTCTGCTGGCCGACCAGACCTGTCGTGGCAAATGCAAAGAACCGGTCCAGCTCCTTCACAAGGGCAGGGATCTTGTCGAGTTTTAGACAGGACAGCGTGGAATCCTCATCCCCGGATGCCATGCTGCTGCCGCAGTAATCGACCATGGTCTCCAGCATCTCCTCGGCCGGATCATTTCTGCCGATAAAGGACAGGAACTGGTAATCCCAGCCCTCGGCAACCTCGGATTCCTCGGAGGCCAACATATAGTCTGCGTAAGGAGCAAGAATGTTTGCGATCTCCACCGTGCCCATCAGGCAGGCGTCAAAGCCGATCCAGTCCAGTCTTCTTCCGCCGTGGAAGGAGGTCAGCTCCATGGCTTGCTGCAGCTCGGGAAGCTCCAGCCCGTCATCGTCAAAGAGCGTATCTTCTCCGTACCCGTAATTCGGGCCGCCGCCGTGATCCCAGCAGATCAGACCATAATGCTCCGCCGGATAGTATTCCTCGCAAAAATTGATGAAGCCGGCCATGGTGCCCGGGTCACCCATATTTTCATTTTCAAGAGTAGAAGCTGCGATCATCTCGGAAAAGCTGTTTCCCTGGAAGCGGGACAGATCCAGCACACAGTTCCGATCGTTGGGGATATCGGCAAGCCATCCCTTGGTGCCGCCGGTGAATACCAGGACATTCACCCGGGAGTAATCAACGCCTGCATACAGCATCTCCAGTATGTCCAGCGTGCCATTTCCCATCAGGCCGATGTAGGGATTGTACTCCAGCGTGGAGCCGACCATATAGACCATGACGGTATAATTTTTGATCTTCTCCTCAGGCTCATCCTCGGCAAAGATCTCAATGGGCGTACTGACTGCGCGCGTGCCGCGGTAGTCTTGGTAGTCTTCATATGCAGCTTCGCGCTCTGCCGGTTCTGCCGCCTCCTCCGATGCAGACACCAGAGTTCCTGAGCCGGCAAAGAGCAGCAGACCGCACAGGCATGCCGCCGTCCATCTGCGGAGTTTTTCATGGATCCGTTTTTTCATTCCGCCTTCTCCTTATCCCACATCTGCAGTACTGCAGCTGTTTTGCATCGGCTGTCCCTACTTGTAGAGCTCGATAAACTCCTCCAGCGTAAGGTCATGCTCCATAATATACGTGGCTGCCTCCACGCCCACATAACGAAAATGCCAGGGCTCATAGATGATCCGCGTGATATCCTCCTTCCCCTCCGGGAAACGGACGATAAAGCCATATTCCTGGCAATGCGCTGCCATCCACTGATACATGGCCGTATACTGCAGATCGCTGGTCTTGTACTCGTAGTAGTCGTCGGTGATATCCGCAGCCAGTCCCGTCTGATGCTCACTGGTTCCCGGTCTTGCCACGATCGTTGCCGCCGTCTCCTCATCGTACATCGTGCATTCCAGCTGGAACAGATACTGCTGGGTGTAGTAATCCCGGTATCCGGAGGCCAGCACCACACTGTTCCCCGCTGCCCGGCAGTCCGCCACAAAAGCCGTCATGGCATCGATGATACGGGCATCCAGCTCGATTCCCTCGATCTCTGCTGTCTCTGGCACATATTCCTCGATGTTATTTTCATAGTTGGCCAGGATAAACTCCCAGCTGTTAATATCGATATCCGGCTTGTCCGCATAGGGATCTTCCGCTGCCTTCTGCTCCTCAGCTCCCATGGTGCCATCTGCCTCTGCTGCCGGCATCTCTTCCCCTTCGGAGCTCTGGCTTACTGCCGATACCGCACTGCCGGAACCGTCATCGGCTTCCTCCGGATTTTCCGCACTGCCGGATAATGCGGCAGCAGAAGAAGCTGCAGCCGGAGTTTCGGCGACCGCACTCACTGCCGTGCTGCCTGCAGATACGGAAGGAGCCGTTTTTTGTTCCTCCATCTCTGTGTCTTCACGCTCGGACGTGCTCTCTGCCGACACCGCAGCAGAGGCTGCAGCAGAGGCTTCCCCCTCCTGCGTCTTTTGTTTTCTGAAATATACGATCCCGATGGTCAGTGCCAGCAGCACAATGACCGTGATCTCTGCAATGGCAAGTCTCTTCTTCCACATATATCGTCTGTCTCCGCCTTATGCACGTATTCTGCCGGGCGATGCCCTGTTTTCCATTATAAAAGGAACGCACCGCAAAAACAACGAGGAAAGACGATGGGAATCCCAAAGCGGTCTGTCTTTCCGTGAGCTTGTGCATCCGGCAAGGCGTTTTGCCTGTTTAAAAAGCATACTTTTTTCCTGTAAAACCTATTTTTTACAAAACAAAAAGGACCATCCGCAGATGATCCTTTGCGCGCAGCAGGAGGGATTCGAACCCCCGCGCCCTTTCGGACAAACGGTTTTCAAGACCGCCTCGTTATGACCACTTCGATACTGCTGCAGATATGAAATTACTGCCGCCCTCCGGCGACAGTAATTACTATAACATACCACTTTTCGTATTTCAATTCTTTTTTCCGGGCCGCTCTGCCGCTGTCTGCTCCCTGTCAGGAACGTCAGAAAAGGAAACACGGCCACAAGAACCACTGCTCACGCATCATGTCCGCTTCAGCAAGACAGCGGGTCCGTTCAGGAATCCTCCAGGAAACGCTCGGCGACCGCCAGATCCTCCGGTGTGGTGATCTTGATGTTGCGGTAGCTTCCCTCAAACATGGTGACCTTTTCCCCGGCCATCTCCAAAACCATGGCATCATCGGTAACCCCGGATGGATCGCCTGCCATCAGCTTCTCATAGGCATCCCGGATCAGGGGCAGGGAAAAGATCTGGGGCGTCTGCACCAGCCATACCCGGGATCTGTCCGGCGTCTGGACCACGGTGCCGTCCGCATCGACGATCTTGACCGTATCCTTTGAGGGCATGCCGCAGACCGCGCTTCCGCACCGGCGTACCGTCTCGTATCCCCGGTTCAGGATATCCTCTGTCACAAAGGGCCGCACCCCGTCCTGGATAAACACATAGTCCGCATCCGGGCAGGCCAGAAGTCCCTGGTAGACGGAGGCGTACCGCTCACTGCCTCCCGGGATCACCTTCTTCGCCTTTGTGATGCCAAAGGCCTCCACGATATCCTTTTTTACAATGTCTACCGAATCCTTCCCGACCACAAGGATGATCTCATCGATGATCTCCGCATCCTGGAACACCTGCAGCGTGTGGGCGAGGATCGGTTTGCCTTTCAGCTCGATGTACTGCTTGCTGACCGGACCGCCCATGCGTCTGCCGCTGCCGCCGGCAGCGATGATGGCCGTGCATTTCTCTTTTTTCATCAGCGCTCCCCCAGCTTCAGATTCGGCACCGCGTTCAGATCCCAGCCGCTTCTGGCTCCCCGCAGATATTCATAGTAAGCCGCCGTTCCGATCATGGCCGCATTGTCGGTGCACAGGATCGGCGATGGATAATAAAATTCCAGATGATTTGCCTCGCAGGCCTCCTTCATCGCCTTTCGCAGAGCGGTATTTGCCGCTACGCCGCCGGCGATGGCAAACTTCTTCATATGATAATCTTTCGCCGCCCGCATGGCATTGTCGACCAGCATATCCACGACTGCCTGCTGGAAGGAGGCAGCGACATCGGCCTGGTTCCATTCCTGGCCGGTCATCTGGCATTTGTTCAGGTAATTCAATACGGCAGATTTCAGGCCGCTGAAGCTGAAATCATAGGCCTCTGTGTCGTGCACGCCCCTGGCGTAGGTCGCATTTGCCCGTGTTGAGACACCCATGTGGGTCCGCGGAAAGCTGATGGCCTCCGGATCTCCATCCCGTGCCGCCTTGTCGATCTTCGGGCCGCCCGGATATCCCAGGCCAATGGCTCTGGCCACCTTGTCGAAAGCCTCTCCGGCCGCGTCATCCCTGGTTCGCCCCAGGATCTCGAACTCGCCGTAATCCTTCACGATCACCAGATGGGTATGCCCGCCCGAGATGATCTCGCACAGGAAGGGCGGCTCCAGATCCGGGTGCTCGATATAGTTTGCCGACACATGTCCCTCGATGTGATGCACACCGATCAGGGGAAGCTTTTTGGCATAAGCGATCGCCTTTGCCTCGGCCACGCCGACCAGCAGGGCGCCCACAAGACCGGGCCCATAGGTCACACCTATCGCATCCAGATCATCCAGGGTGACCCCTGCCTCCTGAAGGGCCATCGTGATCACCTGATTAATCTTTTCAATGTGCTTGCGGGATGCGATCTCCGGCACAACGCCTCCGTACAGCGTGTGCAGGTCGATCTGCGAGGAGATCACGTTGGAGAGGACCTCCCGCCCGTTTTTTACGACAGAAGCAGCTGTCTCGTCACAGCTGCTCTCAATTCCCAGTATCAGTATATCGTCCATGTCAGTCCTCAAAATTCAGGATCTCCGTCCTTCCGTCCGTGCCAAGGCTGGCCCGGGGGAATATTTCCGTTACCTTGTCCATGTACCATTCCGGATGCATCATCGACGGGGAATAGTGGGTCAGCCACATGGCCCCCGGCTGTGCTGCCGCGGCAAGCTGCGCCGCCTCGGTCATCATCATGTGCTTTTTATCTTTTGCCTGCTGCTGTTTGTCCGCTTCGCCGTACATGCCTTCGCAGATAAACAGGTCCGCCCCTTCCGCCTGCCGGGCGATCACAGGGACCGGCCGGGAATCGGTGCAGTAGGTCACCTTCAGCCCCTTCCGGTCTTCTCCGAGCACCATATCCGGCGTGTAGGTCACCCCGTCAAGGGTGATGGTCTGTCCCTTCTGCAGCGGATTCCACAGCTTCAACGGAATGCCCGCTGCCTTTGCCCGCTCCACATCAAAGCGGCCCGGCCGCAGGATCTCGATCGTATAGCCATAGCAGACCATGCTGTGCTGGACACGGAAGGCGGTGATCCGGTATCCATTAAGTTCGAATACCTGCTCCGGCTCGGTGATCTCCACCAGCTTTAAGGCAAAGGGAAGCTCAGGCGCAATGACCCGTAGACCGCTTACTGTCCTGGACAGGCCCTTCGGGCCGATCAGGGTCAGCGGTTCGGTCCGGTCGGCATTTGCCATGGCCAGAAGAATCCCGGGAAATCCGCTGACATGATCGGCATGATAATGGGTAAAGCAGATCGTATCAACGGGTTTGAAATTCCAGCCGTGCTCCCGCATGCTGATCTGGGTTCCTTCCCCGCAGTCGATCAGCAGAGAGCTTCCATTGTATCTGGTCAGCAGTGAGGTAAGGTGCCGTTTTGGCAGCGGCATCATTCCTCCGGTGCCCAAAAGACAGACATCCAGCATAATGATTCTTTCGTTCCTTTCCGGTCATACGTCAGCTGCCTGGCCCCTCTCCTGCCTTTGCAGGATGGGCCGCATCTGGCGTACTTGTCCTTTGACGGGCATAGTTTAGCACACTTCCGCCATTTGGTAAAGCACGAGGGCTGCCATGGGGCCGGGCATTCCACCTGAAAAGGCGAAAGGATCCGGCTGCATGACAGCCCTGCAGGTTCATTTCTGTTCTTTCTAATTATCTTTCTTAAGAATGATCGATGGGAAGATTCGGCTCTGTTTACGCCTGCCGCACGGCGTCCTTCATCCTCCGCACATAGTCGGCAATGTGCGGCCCGGCTTCCGGTCCATACTCTGCTGCGATCCGGACGATTGCGCTGCCGACGATTACTCCGTCTGCGATCCCGGCCATCCTGGCTGCCTGCTCCGGCGTATTGATGCCAAAGCCGATGGCGCAGGGCACATCCGAGGCCTCCCGGACTGCCGCCAGGATCCCCTGCAGGTCTGTGCGGATCTCGGAACGGATACCGGTGACACCCATGGAGGATACGATATAGAGGAAGCCCTCTGCATCGGATGCGATCTCGCGGATCCGCTGCTCGGAGGTGGGCGCGATCATGGAGATCACGTCTACCCCGTGGGCTTTCGCGATCGCCGCGCACTCGCCCTTTTCCTCGAAGGGCATATCCGGGATGATGATCCCGCTGATCCCTACCTTCTCACAGTTGGAGAAAAACCGCTCATAGCCATAATGAAAGACCGGGTTCAGATAGGTCATAAAGACCAGAGGCATGTCGGTCTGCTCCCGCAGCTCGTCCACCATGGCAAAGATATCGTCTGTGGTCGTCCCGGCCGAAAGCGAGCGGATATCCGCCTCCTGGATCACGATGCCCTCGGCGATCGGATCGGAGAAGGGGATGCCGATCTCGATCAGATCCGCCCCGGCCTTTTCCATCTCCAGAATAAATTCCTTTGTTTTTTCTATGCTCGGATCCCCGGCTGTAATAAAGGGGATGAAGGCTTTTCCATTTTTAAATGCATCTGCGATTCGTTTACTCATCGATATCCACCCCTCTGTATCTGGCGATCGCTGCCACATCCTTGTCCCCTCTTCCGGACAGGCAGATGATCATGATCTGGTCTTTTCTCATCTGGGGCGCCAGCTTTCTGGCATATGCCACCGCATGGGCGCTCTCGATGGCACAGATGATGCCCTCCGTCTTTGCCAGGTACTCAAATGCATCGACCGCCTCATCGTCCGTGACCGGCACGTAGCTGGCCCGGCCGATGTCGTTCAGCCATGCATGCTCCGGTCCGATGCCCGGATAATCCAGACCCGCGGAGATCGAGTAGACCTCATCGATCTGTCCGTATTCATTTTGGCAGAACAGGGATTTCATGCCGTGGAACACGCCCAGGCTCCCCTTCGCGATGGTTGCGGCATGCTCTGGCGTATCGATCCCTCTGCCTGCCGCCTCACATCCGATCAGACGGACGCCCTCATCACCGATAAAATTGTAAAACATGCCGATGGCATTGCTTCCTCCGCCGACGCAGGCAAGAACCGCATCCGGAAGTCTCCCCTCTTTTTCCAGGATCTGGGCCCTGGCTTCCTGAGAGATCACTGCCTGAAAATCCCTGACAATGGTCGGGAAGGGATGGGGCCCCATGACAGAGCCCAGCACATAGTGGGTGTCCTCACACCGGCCGGCCCACTCCCGCATGGCCTCATTGACGGCATCCTTGAGCACCTGGGTGCCCGAGGTGATCGGGTGCACCCTTGTCCCCAGCAGCTCCATCCGGTATACATTCAGCCGCTGCCGTTCGCAGTCCTTCGCCCCCATAAAGACCTCGCACTCCATGCCAAGGAGTGCGGCGGCGGTCGCCGTAGCCACGCCGTGCTGCCCGGCACCGGTCTCGGCGATGACCCGCTTCTTACCCATCTTTTTTGCCAGCAGGACCTGTCCCAGACAGTTGTTGATCTTGTGCGCTCCGGTGTGGTTCAGATCCTCCCGCTTCAGGTAGATCTTTGCCCCGCCCAGATCCTCGGTCATTCTGCCGGCATAGTACAGGAGCGACGGCCGGCCGGCATAGTTTTTCAGCAGATCCTCAAGCTCTGCACAAAACACCGGATCCCTGCGGAAATGCTCATATGCCTCCTCCAGCCGGATCAGCTCATTCATCAGTGTCTCCGGAACATACTGTCCGCCGAATTCACCGAATCTTCCTTTTGACATCGTTTATTCCTCCACTTTCAGTTTCCCCGTGTTCCGCACAGCCTCGATGCAGGCGCGGATCTTCTCCGGGTCCTTTTTTCCATCTGTCTCCACTCCGCTGCTGACGTCCACGGCGTACGGCCGGAAACGCTCTGCAGCATCCGCCAGATTCTCACTGTTCAGCCCGCCGGCCAGCAGAAAATCTCTTCCAATATCCCGGATCAGGCTCCAGTCAAAGTGCTCTCCGGTGCCGGTTCCATTGTCCAGCAGCACCAGGTCGGCCGCAGATACTTTTGCTGCAAGGATATCCTCCCTGCTCCGGATCCGAAAGGCCTTGATGATCCGGCATCTGCCCTCTGCCTTCCTGCCAAGAAGCTCCCGAAGACGGCGGATGTAGGCATCATCCTCCTGTCCATGAAGCTGGAGGATATCGACGGTCCCATCCATCAGATAGGAGGCCGCTTCCTCCACGTCCTGGTCAACAAACACGCCAACCTTTTGTATGCCGGGATCCAGCGCCTTTGTGATCCGGCGGATCTCCTCCCTTGGAACAAACCGCCAAAACAGCGGCGTGCAGATAAATCCGCACATATCCGGCCGGTACCGGTTGACTGCCGCAATATCCGCCTCTGTCCGAAGGCCGCAGATCTTGATCTTCGTCCCGGTGCTCATAACCGCTCCCCCGGATGGCAGTCCCTGCGGAGCAGGTCAAGACCTGCCTTCTTGTCGGCGCTGCGCATCAATGTCTCGCCGATAAGGACGGCGTCTGTGCCGTTTTTGTACAGCACCGCCACATCCTCCGGCGTCTTTATCCCGCTCTCCGAGACGTACAGCACCTCCGGCGGCACCAACTCGCGGAGCCTTACGGAGTTTCTGATGTCCACCGTAAAATCCTTCAGATCTCTGTTGTTGACGCCGATGATATCCGCACCGGCCGAGACCGCCATCCGGATCTCCTCTGCGTCATGGGTCTCCACCAGCGCCGACAGCCCAAGGCTCCTCGCCAGAAGGATGTATTCCGCCAGCTGCCTCTCCTCCAGGATCGCGCAGATCAGCAGCACAGCCGAGGCGCCAAGCACCTTTGCCTGCCAGATCATATAGGGATCCACCGTAAAGTCCTTCCTGAGGACCGGGATATGCACGGTCCTTGCGATCTCGGAAAGGTAGGCATCCTGTCCCAGAAACCATTCCGGCTCCGTCAGACAGGAGATGGCGGCTGCCCCTGCCGCCTCATATTCCTGTGCGATCTTGAGATAGGGAAACTCCATATCGATCAGCCCTTTTGAGGGAGAGGCTTTTTTGGCCTCGCAGATAAACGACATGCCGGGTGCAGCCAGCGCAGCTGCAAAGGGAAAGCCGGTATTAGATGGCAGCTCTTCTGCCAGACGGCGCATCTTCTCCGGGGGGATCTCCTTTTTCTGCTCCTCGATGCGGCGCATTGCCGCGGCAGCAAGCTTATCCAGAATCGTCATTGGTATCCTGCTCCTTTATGTTTCCTGCATCCTGTCCAGTCAAAACCATCTCCCGCTGTCTGTAAAGCAGAGGCCGTCCTGACTTTCCTGACTGCGTTATCCGTTATTGGATTCCTGAATATACTGCTCCAGGACCTTGGCTGCGGCGCCGTTATCGATCAGCTCTTCCGCCATGGCGATGCCCTCGGCAAGGGAAGCTGCCTTTCCGCCGATGTAGATGCCGGCGCCGGCATTCAGCACGACCGCATTCCGGCGGGTTCCTCTGATCTTCCCGGCCAGGATATCCCTCGTGGTTGCGGCATTCTCCTCCGGCGTTCCGCCAAGGAGTTCATCCTTTGTGCCCCTGACCAGACCGAAATCCTCCGGGCAGATCGTGGATGTGCGGTAGAAGCCATCCCGCAGCTCGCATACCGTGGTGGGTGCGCTGGCTGAGATCTCGTCCAGCTTGTCCTTTCCGTAGACCACCAGTGCGCGCTTTGCGCCGATCTTGTCCAGAACCTTGGCCAGCGGCTCTACCAGATATTCATCGTAGACGCCGAGCACATAGTATTCCGGCTTTGTCGGGTTGGTCAGCGGGCCCAGGATATTGAAGACGGTGCGGAAGCCCAGCTCACGCCGGATCGCGCCGACATACTTCATGGACGTGTGATACTTCTGGGCAAAGAAGAAGCAGATGCCCACCTTTTTCAGCAGATCAAGCGCCTTTTCCGGATCCTGATAGATGTTTACGCCGAGCGCCTCCTGGCAGTCCGCCGTTCCCGAATCGGAGGAAGCCGCACGGTTTCCGTGCTTGCTCACCTTGATGCCTGCAGCAGCAATGACCATGGCAGCTGTGGTGGAGATATTGAAAGTCCGGGACCGGTCTCCGCCTGTTCCGACGATCTCCAGTGTCTCCATACCCGGATGGGAAACCGGGATGGCGTGGCTGCGCATAGCCTCTGCGCACCCAGAGATCTCATCGATGGTCTCCGCCTTTGTGCTCTTGGTGGAGAGGGCGGCCAGAAAAGCCGCATTCTGGGTCGGCGTCGTCTCGCCGTTCATGATCTCATTCATGACCTGTACGGACTCATCGTAGGTCAGGTCTTCCTTCATGACGATTTTTTCGATTGCTTCCTTGATCATTGTATTACCTCCAAAAAATTGCTCAGTATGGTTTTTCCTTCCGGTGTCAGAATGCTTTCCGGATGGAACTGCAGACCACATATGGGAAACAACAAAAAAGCCCCTGACAGACGTCATTTCTCGTCTGTCAAGGGCGGGTAAAACTAAAGTTATTCAATACCCGTGGTGCCACCTTGTTTTGTGCTGCCACACGCTCAGGAGATACAAACATATCTCTGTCCCTTAACGCGGGACACTCGTCATGGAATACTCAGCCCGAAAACCTTTCCCCATGCCCTCTGCGGTCCATTTGCGGATCAGCGTTCTGCCCGGCTCTCACCTGCCCGGACTCTCTTTGAGTGCCCCATCCGTTTGATCTCCGCTTCATCGGTTTACAGTGATGAATTAATGATTAATATACGCACAAACGGATGAATAGTCAAGGGTTATTTGCATAATTATACGCATAATGTATCATTTATGCATATTAGGCGTGTATTAAGATGATTCATTCCCTGCAATAAACATGCCCCTGGCAGGCATTACGCAAACGGCTTCGCCCCTTTCGGGCCTGCAGAATGTTTGCTTTAATGTCTTCCAGGGGCATGTTTTGCCTGTAATCCGCGAAAACCATCCTTCTTCAGGAACGTTTTCTCACATTCCCGTCTGCCGGTGGTAATCTCTCACCCAGCTGTCCAGAGCCTTGTCCACGTCCTCCGGCGCCTGTTCCTGCTGCAGCCCGGCGATCTGCAGACGCATCTCCTGGCGGGTCTGCTCATCCACCTGCAGCTCGTCCGCTTTTGCCTCGAAGGCTTCCTCGCCGCTGCTCATCCAGATACAGTAGAGGTAGTTTTTCAATGTTTCCATGGAATGCAGGCGCTCGTAGGCATTTTTCATGCATTCGCAGGCCTCGTCCATCTGGAACAGGCGGGAATAGACCACACCCATGTTGTGGTAGATGATGCCGGCAAACTGCTCGCCAAGGCTTGTGTCCTTCAGCATGCCAAGGACCTGCCGGTAGCATTCGATGGCCCGGGCGTATTTCTGGTAGCGAACCAGGGCATCTCCCTTTCTCCGCATCCGGATCGCCAGGGGAAGATGCTGGATCTTGTCCAGCTCCCGCCGGATCGTGTTTTCCTCGGTAGGATCCAGCCAGCTGATCTCGGCGTTCACTGCCATGATCCGGCCCTTCAGGCCGTCCTCGTCGTCGGCATCCCGGAGCCGGTCAGCCAGTCCGCCAAGGCCCAGCTCCTCCCGAAGCCATGCCTGGAGGCTCTCCCCGAAGAAGCGCAGATCCACAAGGGCCAGGTTCTGGTCGATGTAGCAGCACAGCTCCTCAATGGAATACAGATTGAGATCGATGTCCTGAACATAATAGGGGTGCTCTGCACGGGGCACCTGACACAGGATCGTTTTGCTCATTTTTCTCAACCCTCCATGACTTCCCGCCAGATCTGTCCTCCGGACGGGTACATATCGCCAAATCCCAGATCCTGGACCTGAATGACGCAGGTCCTGGCGGATTCAAATGCCAGATGCAACTGAAGCCTTGTCATCTTTGGCGGTCTCTGGGGAAGTCCCGGAAGCGGCATGCGCGAGACGAATTCCCTTCCCGAATCCATCGGGCTGAGGACGAACTCCAGCTCCTGCCCGCCGTCCAGGATGCACTCACAGACTTTCTCCGCCTCGTACCAGTTGACGCCGGCCGTGATCAGCGGATAGTAGGTCTCTTTGCCCTGGATCACCATGCGCATGCCGATGCTGCTGCGCACCAGGTCATCGCCCATGTACATATAGCTGCGAAGCCTTGGCGTATAGACCTTTTCTCTTGCCGCATAGCAGGCGCCTCTGGCAAACAGGTTGTCCACGACATAGACCTTTCTTCCGCCCTTGCAAAGAAGCCCGACGGATCTGCCCGCCCAGCTCCGGTCAAAGGTATCCCCCATCAGAAAGATCGAGGTGTACATGTTCTGCCGGAGAGAAGCGCTGATCATACTGTAGAACTGCTCGTCCCACTGTTTCCGGTCCTCCTTGAGGGTGATGGTGATGCCCTCTGTGGCCGTAAAGGTGATGGGCCGGGTCGCACTGTTCATCGACAGGGAGGTAAAGGATATCTGCCTGCCCTGGAAATGGAAGAAGCCGACATTTCGGTTCCAGAGCTCCTTTTTCTGGTAAAGCGTGTGATAGTAGAAGCTTTCCTTGTAATCCTGCATGGAGGTCCTGTTCCGGTCGATCCCAAGCCGGTCATAGATCGAATGGATCATGGAGGCCAGGGGCCTTGTCAGCTCGGGAACGGTGATGACCATGCCGGCGATCTGCTTTGCCGGCTCATTGATCCCCATCGTCGCAAAGGCTCTGCGGAAGATCTCCGCCATCTGCTTTTCCAGCTCATCGATCCGGGCGGAGTCCTCCTCATCGTCCGTGTTCATGCCGATCAGCTCGAGCTCCTCCAGGATATCTCTGCAGGAGACATCTTCATTTCCGATCCGCATCGAGGCGGCGACAGTGCTGTCGGTATCCTTCAGATAATAACAGAGCTGGGGCTGTGTTTTGTTGAGATCGATCCCCACGGTCAATTCATGTGAGCTCATCTGTTGTTCTCCCTTCACTCTGTGATCAGATGCAGCAGCCGTGTTGAAAATGCATCCTGCATCAGGTACCGGTCCATCGTCTCCTCCAGGAGTTCATCGTCCTCCTGGTCTCTTGCTTCCAGCATCCGGTTCAGCAGCTTGTATCGTGTATTCCCGGATGTATCCATATCCACCAGCGAGATCTGGTAGGTATCGGTATTTCTTGTGCCTTCCTTGTCGGTCACGGTCAGATAATACGTGAGAACTTCTCCGTAAAAGAGGAGGAACTCCCGCACAAATATCCCCCGGTAGACATTCTCCATCGGTTCGCTCTGCCATTCTCCCACATCTCCGCCAAGCTCGGAGAGCTGATAGTGCAGCATCACCCTGCTGTCCGGCCGGAGTTGTTCCTGAATAAAGACCTTGTCCTCGATCTGGATGGTCCTTGCGATCCGGTCCGGAAGCGCCGAGTAAAACTCGAACCGCAGCCCCATCTCATCCATCTGCCGGATCAGCTTCTTGCCAAGCTCCTCCTGCTCTTCGCTGACGGTTCCTGCCTCGGAGTAATATTTCAACAGCGCAAGCGCGCACACGGTCTGGTCCAGCCTGCCCTCCGATATCTCCTGACCCATGATCCGGAAAATGGCGCCGGAGGTCTGTCTGCCGCCCAGGAAATAATATTCGGACAGATAAACGAGGAAGTCCTGAATGATCTTCTCGCTGCCGCCCTGCCGGATACAGCTCTTCAGGATGTCGGTCTCCCGATCCGGGAACTGGTGGGTCTCGATGCACTGCCGGAGGATCCGCTCCTCCAGGCTGACGGTCTCCATCGAAGTGCCCTGAAGTTTTTTCCACAGCCTGCACAGGTTCCGCACAGAGCCCTGGTAATTATCCTTCAAAAAGCCCAGCGTATCCTCATCAAACTGGTTCTCATGAAACGCGCAGGCTGCAAGGCAGAGCAGTTCTTCCTGATCCACATCGGCTCTTGTGCGGAGCAGCTGACCGGCAATTCCCGCCAGCTGCTCCGGCGGTACCGCCTCATATCCATATTCCGAGAGGACAAAGAAGGCTTCCCGGTAACGTCCGTTCGTGACGAGGATCGCCACCGTCCCTGCCTTGTCAGCCTCGGCAAAGGCTTCCAGCTCCTGCGGTTCGATCTCCTCCGGAAGCCGGATCTCTCCGGCATGACTGCGCACATAATCAACGAGCTTCCTTCGCAGGGTGGCACGGTAGGCATCGGTAAATGCATCGTTTCTGACTGCCCTGTAAAAAAGTGCCGCGCTCCGGCTGGTGATCTCCATCCGGAAGGCCTTTTCATGGCAGAGGTAAAGCGACAGTCCCGCATCATCCACACCCAGGCGCTCACAGGCCGACGCGATCTCCCTGACCTTCATCAGCGGTTTTACCTGGAAGGGAATGGTGCTGGCATAGCGCCGGCGTTTTTCATCCTCAAGTATAATGCAGGCATCCTCGGAATAGACGCAAGGGTAAGCCGTGCCGTCCACAAAGACGGCCAGAGGCTCCTGCTTCAGGGCCGCATGGCTTGCCGCAACTCTGCGGATCGTCGGATCCGAGGTGGTGACCTTTACCGCAAACATCACCTTTGTCAGGTACTCTGCCGTCTCCAGGCTGTCGGGCCGTCCAAAGTATTCCTGGTACAGGACCGCATAATTCTCATCGATCCGCCCGGCCTTCAGGGCTTCCAGGGCAAAGGCGCGCATGTTGCGGGTATAGTTCAGGTAGCTGGTCTCATCCTCCTCCTTGTGGAGGACGATGCTTGCATAAAGCAGGGCTTTCTTTTTTTCGCCCAGCGTATTGTTGGTCGCGAAATACATCAGGACCGCCAGCGGCAGCCGCTCTTCGGCAGGCGCGCTGTAGGTCTCCATATAATACTCATACAGTCTGGTGATCCGAAGCTCCCGGTCCACGGCTCTCTGGTACCAGACAAAATATTCGGGCCTGGCCGGGCTGCCTTTGATGATCAGCTTGCAGACCGCCTCCAGGATATCGTCATTGGGAAATGTCTCGTACCCTCTGGCCAGGAGCCGGTAGATCGGCGCACTGTAGAATTTCTGGTTTCCGCTCAGGAACGCCGCCCGCTGCAGCAGGCCCTGGGTGATCAGCCCACGTTTCTGGGCAAAAGCGAGGACCTGGATCATAAACGGAGACAGCCGGCGAAGCAGCGCCTCCTCGCTTTTCAGAAGATTCCAGGCTTCGAGATAGAGGAACGGACTGGTACAGCCGCTCTCAAAGCAGCGCTCATATTCCTGCATGGCCTCGGCCGGACGCAGGGGCTCCTGCTCCTGGTGAAGGAGACGCAGCAGCAGGCAGCTGCTCTTTTGCTGACGGTAATATTTCCGCAGGGTATGGCGGATATCCATGCGCTCCTCCGGGAGCAGGCCGACCGCCTTGGCCACGGTAAGGTAAAAGCCTCTCTCCTCAAGAGAGGTCAGTTCAATCTGTCCGTCCTTGATGGGCCACAGGGTCTCTATGGCCGCCCCATTTTCCTCCCTGGAATACTCCAGATAGGCTTTGTACAGCAGCGCGAGGCTATCCTGCGGATCCTCTTCAAGCATATCCTGCACGGTCATCGAGGCAGATTCCTGCCATGAACGGTAATCGATCCGGTGAAGCTGAAGATCCAGGAAATCCCGCATCAGCCAGGCGATGCGCCGGCTCCTGACAGCTGCCGGACGGATCGGAGACCGCCCGCCGCGGGAGGCCTCTACGGTATACTCCAGCACCTGATGCACGCTGCGGATGCGGATCTTGCCGCAGCTTCTGCCCTCGGAGAGGTGTTCCGGATCAACGATATATTCCAGGCCGCAGACCTTTCCGATGAAATCTTCTCCGGTCAGTACCGTTTTTTCTGTTGTGAGGAAGGCGCCCTCCGTCTCGATCTCCAGCCGGACATAGCCCCAGGTATTCTTGTAGATATACAGGGTATCCTTCTGGGGAACATCCAGGTGATACACCGCCTTTTCCTGCCGGTCCAGGGAAAACTCCAGGGGCTCCTTTTTGCCGGTGGTCACCAGGAACTCCTCCAGGTGCTGATAGGTAACCGGATTTGTGGACATGCCCCGGTACAGGGCCATATACTGGCGGTTGTTGCCGTTCAGGATGCCCGGGAAATCCGGTCCGGTAAAGGTAAGAAAGCCTTCGCGCAGGCTTTTCTGGCAGAGTCTGGAAAAATCGTCCAGTGTCCGTACATCCGGGTGATAATCGCTCTCCCCTGCCCCTGTTATCTCGGCATGCACAGGAATCTCCCGCTCTGCAAGACCACAGCTGACAAGAAGCACACCCTCGACCGTATCACCGGCACGAAGTCCCTTGGTATCCACACCAAAGAGGATCTCATTGTTGTAACCGGAAAAAGCCTGCCCGGCCAGTACGATCCGGTGACTGTCCGCAGTCACCCGGCCCTGGATCCGGCTGCCATCGGCCGCGCGCAGGCGCAGCATGGCCTTTTGCCTGTCGCCCTCTGGAATCGTAAACCGGAATTCCGCCGGTTCAGCCTCCAGGGCCGGCAATTCAAATACAAATCCGGCAGTTGATGCTTCTTCTTGTTTGCTCAATGCGTCCACCTTCACTTGACGAAATCTGATGCAGGAATTACACTTAGGCTCAGATCCTGACATCTGAGAAGGGCAGAATTACCCTTATACAGATAAAAGTATACAACATCTTGTATACAGTTTCAATCCGGAACTCAAGGGAATGATTTCCTTCCGGTATATAAAGGAGGCACTGACAATGGCAAAGGGCGCACTGCGGCACAAGGATCACTTTCATGGAAGTGATCTGGAGCTGATCGAAGAGATCTATCATATCCGGAAGGAGGATATCACCAGCTTTTCGGCAAACATCAATCCGCTTGGCGTCTCCGGAAATCTGAAGGCATCCATCAGCGAGCACATCGACGCGATCCAGACCTACCCCGACCGGGACTACCGCCAGCTTCGCCAGGTGATCGCGGACTATGCCGGCACCCGTCCCGACAACGTGATCGTCGGCAACGGATCCACCGAGCTGATCTCTCTGATCATCCAGACCTGCAGCCCGAAGAAGGCCCTCATCCTCGGCCCCTCCTATTCCGAATATGAAAGGGAGGTCTCCCTGAAGGGCGGAAGCACGATCTACTACCGTCTGAAAGAGGAAAAGGATTTCCAGATGGACATTGCAGACTTCTGCGCCCATCTGAACGACAACCTGGACCTTCTGGTGCTCTGCAACCCCAACAACCCGACCTCGACCGCCATCAGCCGCCGCGAGATGCGGACGATCCTGGACGCCTGCCTGGAGCACGGGATCTTTGTGATGGTCGACGAGACCTACGTGGAATTCACGGACCCGGAGGAAAAGATCTCCTCCGTGCCCCTGACCAACGACTACACCAACCTGGCCGTGCTCCGGGGCACCTCTAAGTTCTTTGCGGCACCCGGTCTGCGGCTTGGCTATGCCATTACCGGAAATGCAGACCTGATCCGCCAGATCCATACCCTGCAAAATCCGTGGACGATCAGCTCCCTGGCTGAGATCGCCGGTCGTCTGATGTTCCGTGACACCGCCTATATCCAGGAGACGCGAGAGCTGATAAAAAGCGAGCGGGCCAGGGTATACAATATCCTGAAAACCTGGAAAAACGTTAAGGTCTATGAGCCCAAGGCCAACTTCATCCTTGTGCGCATCCTCACCGAAAAGACCGATGCCGACGAGCTGTTCGACCTGTGTATCCGCAGCGGCATGATGATCCGGAACTGCTCGACCTTCCCCTTCCTCTCCAGCAAGTACATCCGCTTCTGCTTCATGTCCCCGGAGGACAACAACCGCCTGCTTGCCCTGCTGGAAAGCCGGCTTGAAAGTGCAGAGTAATCATTTATGAAAACACCCCCGGTTACGGAGGCGCCCACCGCAGATATCCTGCGGCATGCTCCCGTGTCCGGGGGTATTTTTATCTCAATTTTTAAATGCTCTGTCGTTTCCGTGTCAGGATCAGATCGGCGTTCTGTTTACCAGCTTCTCGATGATCTGGCCGCTTCGGTATGCCTCCAGCAGCTGCTTGAGCTCGCCGATCCGTTCCATCAGCCGTCTTCCGTCATCCGTATCGCGAACGTGCAAACGATACGGCGCATTCATGATCATGATCTTATCGGAATGGATGTCGGTCTCCTTGCGGATCGCATCCTCCGTGGAGGTGAAGGGCTTGTGAGCGACCAGCTGCATGCCATAAGAGTTGTAGATCAGCGTGTATCCGGCAATGCCGGTCTTTGCCTGGTAAGCCCTGGAAAAGCCGCCGTCGATGATCAGGACCTTTCCGCCGCACTTGGCCGGATTTTCACCGGAGCTCTGCATGACCGGTACATGGCCGTTGACGATATGGGCGTCCTCGCCCAGACCGAACTCGGCCAGGACGTGGTTCATGACCTTTTCATCGTCAAGCAGATGATAGTACGGGTTTTTGTTCTCCACATGTGTCTCCGGATCCTCGAGGAAGTACCGCTCGAAGGTCGCCATCTTGTCCTTGCCGAACAGCGGGGATTTCGGGCTGCTCCAGATCCACCACATGATATCCCGGCCCTTCTCCCGCTCGGTCTCGCTCACAGCAAAGAAGGCCTTACGGACATATTTCTCCAGCTCCTCATAGAGGGCCTTGCCGGAAAACTTCTCTCCATAGACATCCACATCCATGAACTCACCGTTCTCGTCCAGCGGCAGGCAGCCATGGTAGAGCAGGTTGTTGTTATACACGCGGAAAAGGTTTCCCTTGGTCAGCAGGAACATCATATGGGTGTGGAGCTTTTCACAGTTCATAAATGCGCTCTGCAGCCGCTCCATGACAGCCTGCTCATCCTCGGTCAGCGCATAGGGATCCAAGGGATCGATGGTCGGGAAGAAGGAATCCTTCAGGGGATATTCCTTCCCATCCAGGAGGATCGTCCCTTTCTCATAATCGATCTTGTCCAGCAGCAGGCGGTTCTCCATCTGGAATTCGGGACGCTTGCGGATCAGCTGGCCCTCCAGCTTGAACTGGATGATGGAGATGGCCTTGTGCATCTTCATGTTCAGGTCATCCTCGGCCTTATCCAGCCCATGCTCGCCGTAACCGTGATCGCCCTTGATCCGGAAGCATTCACTGCTCTCAGTTCCATAATATTTCATGGCCAGTGTCGCCAGGGGCAGCATGTTGATGCCGTAGCCGTCCTCCAGGATGTCCAGGTTGCCATACCTGGCGCTGATGCGCAGAACGGTGGCGATGCACTGCAGGGAGCCTGCCGCGGCGCCCATCCACACAATGTCATGGTTGCCCCACATGATATCCAGAGAATGATAGGTCATCAGCCTGTCCATGATTCGGTCCGGACCCGGTCCGCGGTCATAGATGTCGCCCAGGATATGCAGGCGGTCCACGACCATCCGCTGGATCAGATGGCTCATGGCGATGATGAAATCCTCGGCCTTTTGGATCTCGATAATGGTATCGATGATGGAGTTATAGTAGGCCTCTTTATCCAGGACCTCCGGCTTTTCGGTGATCAGCTCTTCGATGACAAAGGCAAAATCCGACGGGAGTGCCTTGCGCATCTTTGACCGGGTATACTTGGACGCGGACTGCTTGCAGACCTCGATCAGCCGGTACAGAGTGATCTTGTACCAGTCATCCATATCCTCCTCGGTCTTCTTGATCAGGGCCATCTTCTCCCTTGGATAGTAGATCAGCGTGGCAAGGGCATCCTTGTCTCCGTTGCTCAGCGTCCGTCCGAAGACCTCATCGATCTTCTTTTTGACCGATCCCGAGCCGTTCTTCAGCACATGGATAAAGGATTCGTATTCCCCATGAATATCTGTGATAAAGTGTTCTGTGCCCTTGGGCAGATTCAGGATCGACTGCAGGTTGATGATCTCCGTCGATGCGGCGGCGATGGTCGGAAAAAGTTCGGACAGTCTTTCCAGGTATCGTTTATCCAGTTCCTCGCTCATAGCGCTCCTCCGTTTTTTATCAGGTGCATTTTGGGGGATCTGCTCCCCCAAAGGTCCCCATTTTCCGGAAACTGCTTATATTATCTGTCTATATCTGTATTCTACTCCTGATCCGCTCCCGGGTAAAGCGGCCATTCACCCGCCTACATTGCAAAATCGAACAGCGAGATCTGGTTGGTTTCCGGCAGGTCTCCCAGGATGCCCAGCCGATCCAGCGTATCGGAGATGGTCTTTCCAACCTTTGCCCGCTGCCGGAAATCGTCCTTTGACAGGAACTTTCCGTCTCTGGCGGCAAGGACGACACTGTCTGCCGCTTTTTCTCCCAGTCCCTCGATGGAATCCAGCGATGGCATCAGCTTTCCGTCCACGATCTGGAAGCGGTGGGCCTGCGCGGTATAGAGGTCGATCGGGGCAAAGGTAAAGCCCCGGGCGTACATCTCCTGGACCAGGCGCATGTCCTTGACCTGATCCTGCTCCTGCTTGGTCAGCTCATCCTTTCTCCGGTCATAGTCATCCATCAGATGCTCCAGATGCTCCTTGCCCATGCACATTTTCTCGTAGGAAAAGGCAGAAGCACGAATGGAGAAGAATGCTGCATAGTAGGCCAGCGGCTGGTAGATCTTGTACCAGGCGATCCGGTAGGCCATCATGACGTAGGCCACGGCATGGGCCTTCGGGAACATGTATTTGATCTTTTTGCAGGACCAGATGTACCAGTCGGGCACGTTGTGCGCGATCATCTCCTGCTCCCATTCGGGCTTTAGGCCCTTGCCCTTACGAACGGACTCCATGATGGTAAAGGAAAGCTCGCTCTCCAGGCCCATGCTGATCAGGTAGACCATGATATCGTCTCTGGTGCAGATGGCAGTGGAGATGGTCGCCTTGCCCTCCTGGATCAGCGTCTGGGCGTTGCCCAGCCATACATCCGTGCCATGGGCCAGACCCGCAATACGGGACAGATCCGAGAACCTTTGAGGTTTTGTGTCCAGCAGCATCTGCATCGCGAAATCCGTACCAAATTCGGGCACGCCAAGGCACCCAAGCGGTGTTCCCCGGATATCCTCCGGCTTGATGCCAAGGGCTTCCGGGCTCTTGAACAGGCTCATGACGCCCGGCTCATCCATGGGGATCGTCGTCGCCGGGATCCCAGTCAGGTCCTCCAGCATACGGATCATGGTCGGATCATCATGTCCCAGGATATCCAGCTTCAGCAGGTTGGCATCGATGGAGTGATAATCAAAATGGGTGCTGATGATATCCGATTCCGGATCATCGGCCGGATGCTGCACCGGCGTGAAGGCATTGATATCCTCGCCAAAGGGCAGAACAATGATGCCGCCCGGGTGCTGGCCGGTGGTCCTTCGGATGCCGACACAGCCGCTGACGATCCGGTCGATCTCACAGTTTCGCTTGTGGATCCCCTTTTCCTCGTAATAATTCTTCACATAACCAAAGGCCGTCTTGTCTGCCAGGGTGCCGATGGTGCCGGCACGGAAGGTCTGGCCGGCGCCAAAGATAACCTCCGTATATTTGTGCGCCTTACTCTGGTATTCACCGGAGAAGTTCAG
>DFFG01000060.1:6698-18562 GCA_002368795.1 Eubacterium sp. UBA3782 | reverse complement strand
TATCCGGCTCCTTGTTTCCCTTGAAGCCCAGGAAGGTCTCAAAGGGGATATTAAAGCCCATCTTCTGCAGAGGCGCTCCGCAGCGGGGGCAGACAGCATCCGGCATATCGCAGCCGGACATGCCCAGATCCTTGTATTTTGTGACTTCTTCGGAATCAAAATCCACATAGTAGCATTCCGGACAGAGGTAATGTGGCGCCAGAGGATTGACCTCCGTAATACCGGCCATCGTTGCCACAAAGGACGAGCCGACAGAACCTCTGGAACCGACCAGATAGCCGTCCTCGTTGCATTTCCACACCAGCTTCTGCGCGATGATATACATGACCGCGTAGCCGTTGGAAATGATGGAGTTCAGCTCTCTCTCCAGCCGTGCCTCCACGATCTCGGGAAGCTCAGGCCCGTACAGCTCATGAGCCCTGCGATAGCAGATCTCCCGCAGCGTCTTGTCGGAATCCGGAATGACCGGAGGATACTTGCCCGCCCGGATAGGGCTGATCTTCTCGACCATGTCACTGATCCGGCGGGTGTTGTCGATGACGACCTCCCGGGCTTTTTCCTCACCCAGATAGGCAAATTCAGCCAGCATCTCCTCTGTGGTCCGAAGGTACAGCGGCGCCTGGTCATCGGCATCCGCAAACTTCTTTCCCTTCATGATGATCCGACGGTAGATCTCATCCTCCGGATCCATGAAATGCACATCGCAGGTCGCGACGACGGGCTTGTTGAACTGCTCGCCAAGCTTTACGATCCGGCGGTTGAAATTGCGGACATCCTCCATATCGGATACGGCGTCCTCTTTGTCATCGCCGATCAGGAATTCATTGTTGCCCAGGGGCTGGATCTCCAGGTAATCATAGAACTTTACGATCCTGGCGATCTCGGAATCCGGCGCACCGCGGAGCAGTGCCTGGTAGAGCTCTCCCGCCACGCAGGCCGAGCCAACGATCAGGCCCTCCCGGTGCTTTTCCAGAAAGCTCTTTGGCAGCTTCGCCTGCCGGTTAAAGTAATTCAAATGTGATTCAGACACCAAACGGTACAGATTCACCCGCCCGGTCTCATTTGCGGCCAGTATGATGGCATGGTTTGATTTCAGCTTTCTGACCGCATGGGGCGTCATGCTGCCCTTTTCGTTCAGCTGATCCAGATTATAGATATCCATGTCCTTCAGCATCTTCACAAAGCGCACGAAGATCTCCGCCGTACAGCCGGCGTCATCCACCGCCCGGTGGTGATGCTCCAGGGACACATTAACGGCCTTGGCAACCGTATCCAGCTTGAATCTGGACAGGTTCGGCAGCAGAAGCTGCGCCATGGCGACCGTATCAACATAGGTGAATTCCCGTTCAATGCCCTGGTCCGCGCAGGCCTTCTTGATAAAGCCCATGTCGAAATCCGCATTGTGGGCGACCATAACAGCCCCTTCGCAGAACCGCAGGAAATCCGGCAGGACCTGTGTGATCGTCGGCGCATCCTCGACCATATTGTCGCTGATGCTGGTCAGCTGCTGGATACGGAACGGAATGGGGATCTCCGGATTGACAAACGTCGAGAACCGGTCTGTGATCTCGCCGTTTTCCACCCGCACAGCACCGATCTCGATGATCCGGCAGGTCAGATTGGAAAGACCTGTCGTCTCAATATCAAAGACGACATAGGGCTGATCCAGGCTCTGTCCCTTGCTGTTGTCGGCGATTCCCTTCATATCATCCACGAGGTAGGCCTCCATGCCGTAGATGACCTTGAAAGGAGCGGAAACCTTCTTCAGCTCGTCCTTTGTGGCATCCGGATGCTCTGCCTGATATTTCTTCCGGTAAGCCGCATCGATATCCTCCATGGCATGATTTGCCTCCGGGAAGGCCTGCACCACGCCGTGATCGGTGATGGCAATGGCACTCTGGCCCCAGGCCCAGGCCCGTTTGACCAGACGTGCCGCATCGGTCACGCCATCCATGTCGCTCATCTTTGTATGGCAGTGAAGTTCTACCCGCTTGACCGGGCTGTTGTCGTATCTGGCCGTGCGGAAATCGCTGGTCTTCTTGATCCCGACGATGCCGGAGACCATCAGCTCATGCTCCCAGTCATCCTCCGCCACCCGGCCCTTCATCCGGATGAAGCTGCCCTTTTTCAAAAGGCCGGTCAGCTCTGCCGCCTGCGTCTGCAGGATAAAGATCTTTGCCCGGATCGTATCGGTATCATCTGTCACCGCAAAGGTGACAAGTGCCTTTTCATTGCGCAGTTCACGCACCTCCAGGGCAATGATCTCGCCCCGGATGACGGATTCACCCGAGGTCTGATCCAGAGAGGCGATGGACACGGAATCCCCGTCAAAGTCTCTTCCATAGAGAATATCCGGATCATCCGAGAGTCTGAGTTTATCGGAAAAGCCTCCGCCGGAACGTCCGCCCTTCCTTCCATTCCGGAACTTGCCGCCGGCTCCGGTACCCTGACCGCCCTTTGCAGCGCCCTCTGGTACCTTTCCGGAAGTTTCTGCCTTTGCCTCTCCTCCGGCATTCTGCCCGGAAGCTTCTGCACGCGCTTCTCCCCCGCCATCCTCGCGGGCCAGGCCATGTCTGGACCTGGCAAAAATGTTGCGGGCTTCTGCTGCCATCTGCAGCTCGCCCCTCTTCAGGTCTTCAAAATCCTGCAGCGGGAAATAATCCAGCTCCACCTGTACCGGCAGGCCGCACCGCTCCCCCATGATCCTTTCCACGATATGGGCAAGCTCCTTGCCCTTCTCCATTCCGATGGCAGAATCCTCGATCGACAGCCGCAGGATATCTTCCTTCGGAAATTCGATCTTCGCTGTGCGGAAAAGATAAAACAGGAAGATATTTCTGATTTTTAGTTCATACAGGATGCTCGGGCGGTAGACCTCCATCATCCGCTCGGGCGTGTACTGTTTGGACAGGGTAAACCGTTCGATCACCCGCACGGAAAAACCGGCATCCGAAAAAAGCTGGTTTTTGATTTCTTTTTCCAGCCTGCAGATGTATTTCTTCTGGATCCACTGAGAGCTCGTCAGGTAGATCCGCAGGAGATTGTTCCTGCGGTCAAAAGCGATTCTGGCGATCTTCGCATAGGAGAGATAATCTTCGATCTCTCCGGAAAGCTCCAGATTTGGAAATACCTCAAAAATCGATTTTTCCGGTGATAAATGATCCATATACCCTCTCGTTCATTATCCCTGCCAATGCAGGAGTTCATCTCTGAGTACGCCCAGCAGCTCCTCCTCAGGAACCTTGCGGACGACTTCGCCCTTCTTGATCAGCAGGCCGACGCCCTTTCCGCCGGCTATGCCGATATCTGCTTCCCTCGCCTCTCCCGGGCCGTTTACAACGCAGCCCATAACGGCGACCTTGATGTTCAGCGGAATATCCTGTACCATCTGCTCCACCTGGTTGGCCAGGCCGATCAGATCGATCTGGGTCCTGCCGCAGGTCGGACAGGAAACCACCTCGATCCCGCCCTCGCGAAGTCCCATCGTGCGAAGGATGAATTTCGCGCTGCGGATCTCCTCCAGCGGATCTCCGGTCAGTGACACCCGGATGGTATCGCCGATTCCTCGGTAAAGGATGATGCCAAGACCAAGTGCAGACTTCAGGTTGCCGGAATACAGGGTCCCGGCCTCGGTGATCCCCACATGCAGGGGATGCTCGGTCTTGTCTGCGATCAGCTCGTGGGCCCGTGCACACATCAGCACATCCGAAGACTTGATGCTGATGACCAGATTATCATAGCCCATATCCTCGATGATAGCTGCCTGCCGGAGCGCACTCTCGACCAGGCCCTCCGCCGTCACCCCGCCATATTTCTCCAGAAAATCCTGCTCCAGCGAACCGCTGTTAACGCCGACCCTAAGAGGGATCCCTCTCTCTCTGGCGGCATCCACCACAGCCCGCACCCGTTCCGTGCTGCCGATGTTGCCAGGGTTGATCCGGACCTTGTCCGCACCGTTTTCCATGGCCGCGATGGCCAGCCGGTAATCAAAGTGAATATCCGCCACCAGCGGGATCGTGATCTGCTTTTTGATGGAGGAAAGTGCCTCTGCCGCCTCCATCGTCGGCACGGCGCAGCGAATGATGTCGCAGCCCGCAGCGGTCAGCTTGCGGATCTGCGCTACCGTCGCATCCACATCCTCCGTTTTCGTATTGGTCATAGACTGGATCAGAACGGGATTGCCGCCGCCGATTACCCGGTTCCCGATATGAACTTCTTTTGTCTTCATTCTGCTCATCTCAAAATCCTCTTATCTTCTGTAGGTATCACTGCTTATTTATTCAGGCAGAGAGGCATGATAGCGTCTGCGGTATGTCCGGAAGGTAAACGTGATATCGAAGCAGGTCTGTTCTTCGCTTTCCTCTGTCAGTTCCCACTCCGGCATCAGGTCCAGATTGGTAAACCAGGTGTCCGCCTGATACGCATAATCGACCATGGTAACATAAACCGTATCACAATACGGAAGAAGCAGCCGGTAAATGGCAGATCCGCCGATCACATAGATATCGTCACTGTCATATTTTTTCAGTTCCCGGATCAGCTCTTCCTTTCCATGCACGACCACCACTCCCGGCGCCGAAAAATCCGGATTCCGGGTAAGAACAATGTTTGTCCGGTTATCAAGGGGTCTCCTGCCGATGCTGTCAAAGGTCTTTCTTCCCATGACCACCACATGGTCTGTCGTCGTCTCACGGAAAAAGCGCAGGTCTGAAGGAATACTGATCAGCACCTTGTTTTTATAACCGATCGCCCAGTTTTCGTCTGCGCACAATATCGCTTTCATCTGTATCTCCTTTCCTTCTGCGCCACCATCATACATGGCCAGTCTAATGGCATTATAATCATCCACATTATAAGTCAGACCGGCCGCAAACTCAAGCCGGCTCTCCAAAGAAGACTGTGACTGCCGGGAAGCATCTGATTAAAAAAGACAGGCATGACGCCTGTCTCTTTTTGCTGGAATATAAATCTTTTACTGCTCTGTCTCAAGTAAAGACGTGCAGGCCGGGCAGCGTACCGCCTCAATGTTGATCTCCGACTTGCAGTAGGGGCAGATCTTTGTGGTCGGTGCTGCAGGAGCTTCCTCTTCCGGCTTCTTGGCGATGGAAGCTGCCTTGTTCATTGCCTTGATGATCGAGAAGATCACGAATGCAACGATCAGGAAGTTCACGATTGCTGCTACAAATGTGCCGATGTTGATCGAGGACTCACCAATCTTCAGAACCCAGGATGAAAAATCCAGTCCGCCGAAGATGCCTGCGATAAGAGGCATCAGAATATCGTTGACCAGTGAGGTTACGATGGCGGTGAATGCTCCGCCGATGATGATACCGACAGCCATATCCATTACATTGCCGCGGGATATGAACTCCTTAAACTCTTTCATAAAAGATTTCATTGTACTGTTTACCTCCCTCTGTTTCATGAGCAAAATATACAACAGAGATATTATACCATGTTTACTGGAATTGCAAAAGACTTTTTGCCGCCTGATGAAACAGCCTGATGAAACAGAACATAAGAACCCGCACATGCATTTTGCGCGTTATGCCGCAGGAACCGGCCCTTTCCGCGCGGCACGTGGATATACACATTTTTCTTCCAAAGGGAAAAGGCCGCAGATCCGAAATCTGCGGCCTTTGTACATCTGTCTGGATGTGCAGGATTCTGCTTACTTAAGATAATTTGCGTTTACGTAGCCGTACTTGTCAAGTGTGGGTGCGTAAACGTATACATAGGCGCCATAGCCGGTCTTCTGCACGTAGACGGTCTCGCCATTTTTCAGCTTGCCGATCTCGTTCTCGAAGCGGTAGCTTGCGTCACTGCGCAGGGCCAGATAGTAGGTCGTGCCGGTGACGGTCTTCTTCGTTCCGCTGGTCTTGGAGGAATCCGGTGCGACAGAGCCGGAGTTCGCGGTCAGATAGTTCTTGTTGACATAGCCGTACTTGTCAAGTGTCGGAGCGTAAACATACCAGTACGCATTGTTGGACAGGGAGGAATTCAGAACCTGAACCTTCTGTCCATTGGTCAACTTGCCGATCTCATTGGCTGCGTCATAGGCGGTGTTATTGCGCAGGGCCAGATAATAGGTCGTGCCGGTAACGTAATAGTTTGCGACATATCCGCTGGATTTTGCCAGGTAGTTCTTGTTGACATAACCCCACTTATGCGCATTCTGGGAATATACGTACCAGTAGTCTGTATTATAGGTCTGTGTGCTGGCTGCGATCACGATCTCGCCGTTTTTCAGCTTTGCGATCTCGTTGCTTGCCTTGTAAGCCGCCTCATTGCGAAGGGCCAGATAATAGGTCGTGCCGGATACGGTGTATACCGAAAAGTTGATCTCTCCTGCAGATGCGGGCATTGCTGTGAGCATGAACGTGAGAACGATCATGAACACGGCTGTCATTTTTTTCATTTTAGCTTTCATAAAGGCCTCCTTCTTACCTATAGTATAGTCCATCTCTTTTGACTATATTATACCAGAATTCCCCTTATTCCTCAATTGATGCTGCTTTCATTCTCCCCACACATGAACAATTTCGGCGTTTTGTATATTTCCTGCACGATCGTTTGTCCCTTTTGCTGACCTCCTGTACTTCCGTCTGCACTGCCCGCATGCAATCCTTGGCATCATCTGCGGTACGTGCAGCATTTGCGCGGTCCCTTCAAGCCGCTGCACATCTATTTTACCGAAAAGAAGGAACAAAGTCCATACATCCGGCAAAAGAATCTGATTTTTTCCATCCGGACGTGCTGTTTGTGTTCAGTTTTCCGCCTCGATCCTCGGATTCTCCTGCCCCCGCAGGATGATCCGCGGTCCGCCGGTATGCTCGATGTATTCCCTGGTAATGACCACCTCACCGATGTTGCTGTCCTTCGGGATCTCGAACATGATATCCAGCATAAATTCCTCGATGACCGCCCGCAGCGCCCGGGCACCGGTATCCCTCTCCAGAGCCTTCCGGGCAATGGTGTGCAGGGCATCATCCTCAAAGCTCAGCTTGACCTCGTCCATGGCAAGAAGCTTTTCGTACTGCCGCAGGATCGCGTTTTTGGGCTCCTTCAGGATGTCCACCAGCATATCCTCGGTCAGTGCCTGTAGGGCAAAGACCACCGGCAGTCGTCCCAGGAACTCCGGGATCATGCCAAAGGTGCGCAGATCCTCTGTTGTCACCTTCTGGAGGATGTCCCGATCCTCTCTATAGGCATCCTTCAGATCCGCCTGGAAGCCCATGGAGGACTTCTTCGTCAGTCTTTCCCGGATCACATTTTCCAGATCCGGGAAGGCACCGCCGCAGATAAAGAGGATGTTGCGTGTGTTGACCGTCTCCAGCGGCACCATGGCGTTTTTGCTGGTCGCTCCGACCGGAACCTCGATCTCACTTCCCTCCAGGAGCTTTAGCAAGCCCTGCTGCACGGCCTCGCCGCTGACGTCTCTGGAATGGGTATTCTGCTTTTTGGCGATCTTATCGATCTCATCGATGAAGATAATACCGTGCTCGGCCCGCTCCACATCGTTGTCTGCCGCTGCCAAAAGCTTTGAGACTACGCTCTCGATATCATCGCCGATATAGCCGGCTTCCGTAAGGCTCGTAGCATCAGTCAGGGCAAGCGGCACATCCAGCAGTCTGGCCAGCGTCTGAACCAGGTAGGTCTTTCCGGAACCTGTGGGTCCGATCATCAGCATGTTGGACTTTTCGATCTGAACGTCATCGTCCTGACCTGCCGGAGAAAGGATCCGCTTGTAATGGTTATAGACGCCGACTGCCATGGCCTTTTTGGCATGCTCCTGGCCGATGACGTACTCATCCAGCCGCGCCTTGATGACATGGGGCGGCGGAACGTCCTTCATCGTCATCTGTTTTTTGGGCTCTGCGCTTTCTTCCTTTGCCTTTTTCTCTTTTCTTGCACGTCTCTGCTGGCCAAGGCCCATCCCTGACAGGTCGATCATGATATTGGGCAGTCCGGAGAGCAGGTCATACAGGCTGCCCGCGCCGCTCTTTCCGCCCTTGTCCGGCTGTCCCTCCGGCAGGGGCTCGGCTTCGGGTTCCGCATCCGGCTCCGGCGTCCCGGTTCCAGGCTCATCCCCGCCTTGCTGTTCCTCACCCGGGGCATCCTCTTCTCCCGCTGACGGGATCCTGGTCACACTGCCGTCCGTGCCGATCACTTCAGTGCCGGCATCCGGCAGTTTGTCCGTCTGTTTTTTTGTTTCTGTCTCGCCGGCCGTGCTGCCGGTCGTCTCCGACGCGCCGGTGCTGCTGTTATCCTGGGATGGCTGCCCGTACATATAGCCCATCAGCTCAGGCATCAGCTTTGCCAGTTCCGAAAGATCCGAACCGGAAAGATTGATATTGCGCATCATCTCCGAAAGATCCATATTCTGCATCATCCTGGAGAGATCCATGCTCTTCATGAATTCCACACTTCTCTGCATACAGTCATGGCAGATTCGCATTCCGCCGGGAAGGGTGATCAGCGGGCCGGTATAAGAGGAGGAGCGGCGGCACATCATGCAGAACTCGTCCTTTTTCTTCTCTTTTTCCGTATCGTTGTTATCTCTGAAATCCTCAGCCATAGCTACCTCATTTATTTATGGTCTTCCAGGGAAGAATCCGCCCTGTCCAAACTGGGAGTCCTCTTCCTGCTGCTCTTCCATATCTTCCGGTCCGTTCTGCCCGGATTCCTCTTCCTGTGTCGGCTCAGGAGTGGAGTTGACATCAGCAATGACATCCTTCGTTCCCAGAGTGACGGTGAAGGTCTGCTCGATATACTCTCCGTTGTGGGCACGGTAAACGGTCACCTCGACCGTTTCTCCTGCACGGTGATAGGTCAGCTCCTTTGCCAGCTCTTCATATGTCGAGATGGAACGATCCCCAACCTTCGTGAGGACATCACCCTTGAGGATGCCTGCCGCCTCTGCCGGACCGCCCTCGATGACGGTGGTAAAGCATACGCCCACCGGCATATTGTACAGCTGGGAATATTCTGTAGTGACATCTGCACAAGTAACGCCCAGGTATCCCTGCTCGTCCTCGGAATAAACTTCCCGGCTGGCCAGCGTCATCAGATCCTCGAGGATCGGTGTTGCCTTGGACATGGGAATGGCAAAGCCCATATTGTCGACAGAAGCCGCCCCGGTATTGCCGGAGCTCTTTGCCTCGTTGATACCGATCAGCTCGCCTCTCATATTCAGAAGCGCGCCGCCGCTGTTTCCGGAATTGATCGCCGCATCCGTCTGGATCAGGCCCTCAGAAGTGAAGGTCGTATAACCATCGGAAAGGACCAGCGTACGGTCGAAGGCGCTGATATAGCCGCTGGTGACAGACTGACCATAGCCCAGGGAGTTGCCGATGGCGACCACCTGCTCGCCCAGGACCAGTGCATCCGAATCACCGACAACAGCGATCTTAATCGCGTTCATGGTCTCCTCTGAAATATCCTTCAGGCTCACGGCGACGATGGCCAGGTCTGTATCTGCATCCTCTCCCTTGATGGTGGCGGAAATAACAGATTCATCAATAAAGCCGATGGACACCTCTTTTGCTCCCTGCACTACGTGGTTGTTGGTGGCAATGAGGAGCTCCTTGTCATTCTGGCCGATGATGACGCCTGTACCCGCACCCTGCACCTCATACTGGCGTCTTCCGCCAAAGAAGCTCTGCATCTCCTGCACAGACATGGTCGAGATCGTTACCAGCGAGGGCATTGCCTCTGCAGCGACGTCAGCCACGGTCATAGAACCTCCGGTATTCTGTGCGGTGCTGCCGGCATTTTCCGCAGCTGTTCCGGCAGAGGATCCCTGTGTGGAAAGCTCGCCGGTGGCTGCATTGCCCGAACCCCGTCCGGTCTCAGCAACATTGATCCTGCCCTGGCTGCTGCCGCCGGCTGTATCGGTCTTCTGTACCTGAATGGGATGGATCCGGTTTGCCGCATAATTGACTCCATAGGTCACGGAGCCCGCGATCAGACCGAAAACAACAGCCATGGCTACCAGGGATGCCCATTTGCGTCCCGTGCTCCTGGTCTTTTTCCTGCTGCCTTTCTCTGCTTTTGCAGCACCTGCCCAGTCCGGCTCATGCCGCTCATATGCATATGCACTCGAGGTGCACTCTGTCGTCCCTGCCGAAGTATAGCGGTTATAGGTACCCGAACCAGTGGAAGTGCCATTGCTGCCGGCGCTCTCCGTGGAACTTCCGTAATATCCCGTGCTGCCGCCGTAAGTCTGTCCGCTGCCCGTACCTGTTTCCTTGGTCTCCCAGAAGCTGGTGCCGTTCTGGCTGCTCCAGGGATTGTGTCCCGTCTCCTGGCCTGCGCCTCTGTTCAGCTTCGGGCTGACCCAGCTGTAGGTACTGCTCTCCATCCTGTTGTCTGCAGAACTGCTGACAGCTGTATTATTCATCCCGGTCGGCGCATCGTCCGGCTCGAAAGAGCGGCTCTGGCTGTCTGCCGGTGCAGCGCCCATTCCATCTTCCGGCACCTCTGTATTCCGGATATCCGTATAGCTTCCGCTCACGTTAGCAGCATCATCAGCCCCATTGACGGAACCGCCGGTTCCATATGCCTGCTCGTCCGGCTCATGGGAAAAGCCGGTATTCTCTACATTTTCATTGTACTGATCTGCCATGCTCTGCGACCTCTCTCATCTGTATATTCCTGCCCGCGATGCCGGCGGGCGTCAACGACCGGCTGTCTGTATACAGCCAATCCACCTATTTCTGAAATGATTCTACCGTTCAATTGTGTTGATTCTGTGAAAAGGATCCGCAGACTTTCCGGCAGAATTGACGAGAATGATACCGGCACTTACCAGGAAAAGTGCGGCCAGTCCATACAGGCTGAAGGCCTGGTTTGCCTCGTGCAGGAAGATGGCAGACAAAAGCACTCCAAACATGGAATTTAAAAACCCGAAAACGGTAATGCGGCTGACAGGATTGTATTTGAGCAGCATGCTCCACAGGGTATAGGCCATGGCCGAGATAAACGCCATATACAGGAGCAGAAGGATCCCGGCAAGCCGCCCGCCCTCTGCCTCAGCCAGGACGAGTCTTCCGCCCATGATCCGTCCGGCCAGCGCCAGAACGATCCCGCCCAACAGAAACTGATAGCCGCAGTAAACCATGGGATCACCGCCAAGGGAAAGTTTTTTGATATAGGAAGAAGAAAAGGCCGACATGAGCGCGGAAGCCAGGATAAAGCCCTCGCCCAGAAGCCGGAAACCCGTATCCAGAGAGGCACCGGGCAGCTGGATCAGGATAACGCCCGCAAAGCCGATCAGGCAGCCGATGATTTTTCGGCTGCTTAGCTTCTCCGTGCGGAAGATCCATGCCGCAATAAGGATGGAAAAGAATGTGGATGATCCGTTGATAATCGAAGAGCTGACGCCCGATGCATGCGCCATGCCGACATAGAAAAAGAAATAGTGGCCGCTGGTCTGCAGGATGGAAAGCAAAAAAACAGCCGGCAGATCCCGAAGTGCGGGATAGACAAACTGCCTCTTCAGCAAGCAGGCAATGGCGATGACCATCAGCCCGGCAATGGCAAACCGAACGCCGGCAAACAGCATCTGGCCGCCGGTATCGCCTGATTCGATTGAAAACAGTCGGTAACCGATCTTGATGCAGGGAAAGGCGCTTCCCCAAAGAAATGTGGCGATCCCCGCCATCAGGATCACAATGGGAGTGCTCCTCCAAAAATCTGCTCTGTCTGTATCCCTGTTCATCTGCTGTCTCTCCATGTCTCTGATCTGCCTGCGCTTTCTTTTTATTTTCCACTTTCATCGTTATACGGAAACAAAACCCGCTTGTCAACCGCATATCCGTGCGCGGTGCAATACCGCGCGCGAGAAACGCGTGCGTTCCTTG
>DFFG01000060.1:0-6601 GCA_002368795.1 Eubacterium sp. UBA3782 | reverse complement strand
TCAGCGCGAGAAACGCGTGCGTTCCCTGCTGCTTGGGCCTCGCGGTACGTGCACCTCCACCTTTTTGGACACACCACGCTAAAAGAGCCTGCGGAAGCTGCCTTTAGGCGCGCTCCGCAGGCTCTTATCTGCTTCTTTGTGTTATTCTCTCAAAGTCCTCTTGCCCGGACAGCTTCTGCGATCTTACGATAAGTCGGCATGGAAACCTGATACCGGTCACCCATGCGGACGACCTCGTAGATCAGGCCATCGATTTCGGAATCTTTACCTGCCCAGATATCCCTCTGCATGGAGGTGGATGCCGCTCCGGACAGATGATCCAGAATATCCAGGTTGGTCTGAACAAGATCGTAAGTGAAGCGAATGCCCATGGCATAGGCCAGACGATCGATCTCGTGGATCAGCAGGGCAAAGGTATCCCGAACCTCTCCGTTCTCCTGCATACGGTCCGCACAGGCATCATAATACAGTCCACAGGCCGCTGCCGGAGATACATAGGCAAATTTCGCCAGCGCATCTCTCTGAATGTTGTCGGAGAGAATGCCCTCGATCCGGCTCTCACAGAGGTCTTTCCGCACCTCCTCGAGCACCGGCCGGTATTCCGCCTTCGTGCGGGGACCGTAAACCACGCGGAGAATGTCACCCTTCTTTAGGATAACACCAGGTTTTCTGATCTCTGCCGCCACATAAATGCAGCCGTCTGTCACCAGAAGTTCCGGTAGCTCCTCCTGCATCTTTCCTCCGGTCCCATAGATGTTCAGGATCGGAATGACGACAGTCTCCGGCTTTGCCACCCGGCGAATAAACGGAATCGTACTCTCCAGCGAATATCCCTTAACACAGACAAAGATCACATCCGGCTGCTCATCATAGTGTTCCATGTCGCAGGCCTTTACCGGAATATTCCGATCCTGCTCATCTGTCGTCAGCTCCAGTCTGAGACCATTTTTCTGCATCTGCTGCAGATGTTCACCTCTGGCGATCAGGACAACATCCTTTCCCGCCTCTGTCATGTATGCGCCGATACTTCCGCCGGTGCCGCCAGCACCGATAATACAATATTTCACTTTTTTACTACCTTTACTGCTCTTTACTGCTTTTACTGCTTTGGCTGCCCTTTTATCCGGTCAGCCTTCTACGATCAGGAATCGTCCATCGCCTACGTCAAAGACCTCTGCAATGTTCAGCACGTCTTCTCCCTCCGTATCGATCCCTTCCTCTTCAAAATACTCTTCGATTTCCTTTTTGGAATTCACGACCACTGCACAGACATCCTCAAGGAAGTATTCTGCTTCTTCCTCCGAATCCGCTACCGGTTCGGGAAAAAGTCTGTCCTGCTGCTCAAGAAAACATCTGATCACCGCTGCATCATATTCCATAAGCTGTCATCCTCCTTTATGGAGACACTTTACCATACACACACGCCGCCCGCCAGTCCTTTTCCGCATCCGGCCATTCTCCGCACTTTACCCCGGCGAATCTGCAAGCAATTCCTGCAGGAGCGCATGGCAGCCTTCCTGTACATCTCTCCACGTAGCATCGAAATCCCCGGTATACCAGGGATCTGCCACATTTCCAGGCCGGTTCGTGTGATCCATCAGCAGCGAAATCTTCCCCTCCGGATCTCCACCGTAAATCCTCATCATATTCCGGATGTTGGCACTATCCATCCCAATAATAAGATCAAAGCACCTGTAATCTACTTTGGTCGTCTGTCTGGCAGTCTTCCCGCTGCAGGAGATTCCATGCTCTGCCAGCTTTCTCCTGGCCGGAGGATAGACCGGATTGCCCTTTCCGTTCCAGATCTCCTCTGTGCTGGTAGCCGCAGACTCGATATAAAACTGATCAGAAACGCCAGCTTTTCTGACCATATCCTTCATCACAAATTCCGCCATCGGACTTCTGCAAATATTGCCATGGCAGATAAACAGTATTTTTATCATCTCTTCATATCCCTTCAAAAGCCTTGATTTTAAGCCATTTTTCGACATCCGTTTCAAATGCTCCCGACATATCTTCCCGTATCTCTACGCCATTTTACGCCAATTTGGCGTAGTAACCGGCGTACTTTCCGGAGCCTTTCTGACCAGTTTCAGAAGCTGATCTGCCGCGTGGTCATAACTGGAATGGGTGTAAATGTTCAGTGTGACCCCGACGTCCGAATGTCCCATCAGGTACTGCAGGTTCTTCACATCCATACCGGCATTTGCCATGTTCGTGCAGAACGTGTGCCGGAATACATGACGCGTGATATGCGGAAGCTCAATGTCGGGATGCAGCTTTTTGAACTTCTTCATAGCCCACCGCATCTCATTCTCGATATGAAGCGCCACCTTCGGCTGCTGCTTCTTATCAATCAGGAGAAACCCGGAATAGCCATCGACCTCCGGTTCCTTTGCCAGCTCCGGCCGGTTCCTTATGATCGTCTGCAGGCTCTCATAGACCTCGTCGGTCATAGGAAGATAGCGGATCCCGCTTCTTGTCTTGGTCTTCTCCACATAATACCTGCCGTTTCGTTCCCGTACCAGCTGGTGGTCGACCCGGATCCTTCGTCTTTTGAAATCCAGATCGCTCATGGTGAGTCCGCAGAATTCGCTGACCCGCATACCCAAACCCAGCAGCACCACAAACTCATCGTAATATTTCCGATAGGTCCGGTCCTCCCGGATGAAGGTCATCCAGATCTCCTGCTCTTCCCGGGTCATGGCATCCCTGTGCTGCGAATCATTGATGACCACATCACTGGTATTAAACTGAAATGGATTCTTCGGCAGGATATCCTCGTTGCAGGCCATCTGGAACGCCGGTTTGAGAACTCCCTTGATGGATGTGATGGTGCTGTAGCCTTTTCCTTCCCGCTGGAGCCGTGTAAACCAAAGCTGGGCATCTGATACCCGGACATCGCGGATCCGCCTCGTCCCGAATTCATCCCTTTTCAGGATATTGGTGACAAAAGCATATCCTACCTTCGTATTGTAACGAACGCCCTGCTTCAGCCCTGTGTACCGTTCCACCAGTTCCAGAACACTGCAGCTGCCGGAAGCATAGTCAAGATGCGCAGCCTTGGAGGCCTCGATCTCAGCTTCTTTCTCTCTCAGTTCCTGAAGAGTACCGGCGTAGACCGACCGCCGTTTTCCGAAGGCATCCGTATAGCGGTAATCATACGTGCGGTCCTTTCTCTGACTCTCACCGCTGCGCAGCACTCTTCCCTTATTATCTTTTCTTCGTGTCCCTGCCACCTGTTGATCTCCTTTCTGACAGCAGCAGGGCTCCGATCGACATACCGTTTTTATAGCATACCGGAGCCCTTTCATCCACCATCTTTTTACAAAAGTCAGACAGAGTAGCAGCTCTCGATATACTGATCGAACAGGCGCCGTTTGATCAGGCGCTTATTCCCGACCCAAAGAACGAATCGGCATTTCTCATTATTTGTGATCTCCCTGATCTTCCCGATACCAATGCCGGAATAGGCCGCAGCCTCCTCCAGTGTCAAATTGCTCTTTTCCCAAATCGGAACTTCTTTCATCCGGTGTTCCCTCCTTTCCGGTATGTAAAGTTCCGGCATTGGCTGCGGATCAGTCGTCGTCCTCGAAGAAATCAGCAAAATACATCGTTTTAAACATTCCTAAAGACTTCACACAGGAACCAATCAGATAGACGCATAGTGCCTGATGCTCTTCTACCCACTTTTCTTCTGATTCGAAGATATCCTCCCACGTGACTGTAAAGTCCTCCAGCGCCGTCTGCAGGGCAATTGCTGTCTCATCATTTATGAGAGGTTTTATTTTTCGCTTCGATTTCTTAGAAACAGCGCTTTTGCGTTTCCTGCCCGTAGCAGGAATACCTGCCATAGCATTTTCAATATAGGGGCCACGCTCTTTCTCCGGTAATTTAGAAATCCGCTCAACACAGCCCTGCGTCAGTTTTATCTCCCCGGTAGTCAACCTCTTCCCAAGACCTGGCTGAATGCTGTCCGCAACTGTAACCCCGTCTGCATAATCAGCACAATGCTGAACATACGCTTCACTCACACCATGTTCCTTCGCCAACCTTTGTCTCGTGGTCTCCTGTTTCAAATGATTATTTTTATCATTTGACTCCGAAGCCTTCCTCCTGTCACCACCATGGGACATCTTCTGAGCCTTATACTGAAGACCTATCAGATACTTCTTCTGCATTGGTGTAAGATTCCTTCTGCTAAGCTGATTCCTGCAGATCCAGTTCAAAGCTTCTCCCCGGTCCGAAAAATCCATTTCTTTCACGGAATATTTAATCTCCGGATGTTTTTTAGGATGTGATACCGGTTATGACCGTCCACAACTGTTCCGTTCCAGATAATGATTGGCGAAATAATTTCTCCGGCCGCCAAAATGCTCTGTTCAAGATTCCGGAATTCTTCATCAGTGAGCGGCGGTATATTCGTTTCAAACTCATGGTCGACCCTGATTTCCATTTTTTATCATCCGATTCATTTCTGAACTGTTTTATAATATAGCAGTTCATTTCTGTACTGTCAATTAGATTTGAAGAGTTGCGAAGAATTTGTATTTCATTCTTGAACTGTCTATGGTATGCTTCTCTCAGAACAGAAATGAACGGAGGATAGAGACATGTTTGACAGTTATGAGAGTTCTATCGGAGAGAGAATCCGCTACTACCGAAAAAGGAGCAACATGACGCAGAAGGCTTTAGCGGAAGCCTGCGGCATCACTGAACCGGCGATCCGCAATTATGAGTTGGGCAACCGTATTCCGAGTTTTGACACTCTGGATGACATTTCCAATGCTCTTCATATCAATTACTATGCTCTGGCTGAGCCAAACCTTGCGACTAATGCCGGAGTCATGCAGTGTTTTTTTCGCCTGGAATATGCCCACGGTCTCAAGCCAGTCGAGCTCGACGGGCAGGCTGCTCTGATCATCGATCCAAAACAATATGGCACCGGTAATCCTTTATTACAAAAACTGCTGAATACCTGGCTCGATGCCAGGAAAAAATACGAAAGCGGCGAATGGTCTGAGGAAATGTATGAGGACTGGGAATGTACTCATCCGCTTTCCAACCTCAAGAACGAAGATACTATCAGCAACAGCGGTATTTCAGCAGATGCGGACACTCCTATAAAGCCTAAACAGAAGCGTGGCAGAAAACCGAAAAAGAAAGACTGACAAAAGCAAAGAAGAACAGGATGACGAAGATCCCCGTCCCTGTTCTTCTCCTTTTTTACTGAAAAGAAATCGCGCAGGCTTATTCGGTCTAACTGGGCAAGCAGGGCAGAAATGGACCTCTCTGCTACCTGGCAAGCAATGTATAGGCGTCCATTTCCCCAAATTTCGCCTATACGTCTTGTTGGGATGATCCCAAACCCTTACGATCGTACTTCATACGGCTGCGCGCTTCACGCTTTGAATGGAACACTCCGACTATAAGTTTTTATCGATCGTGTACTGCGATGTTATATGGTTTCTTCACTTTCCAACCTGTAATCTGCAATATTTCCGACGCCCGATCATCAAAGACACTGTTACTATCACGATATAAATTACAGGCGCAGCCTGGTAATTCAAAAAGAGTCTGCCCGCCAGATGGATCAACCGATAATTGGAGAATCCTGAATTCATCAGGATGGCATTCGGTCTGAGCGCCCATATTTTTTGAAGAAATCTGCATCGGTCAGGAAAATCCACAAACAAATCAATCAGTAGATATCCCATTAACCCGCAGATTGTAGCCAGCTGATTCTGTGTGACCACAGAAAGCAGCATCGTCACGGCGGCAAACAGAAGGGCAGCCAGCAAAAAGATTCCCATATAGACAGCCAGCATATGGCCTATGCTGTAAGGCAGCATGGACAGCGGTTTTACCAGCTGCAGCATTTCTTCCATTCCCTCTGTACCATAAACGGTGAAATAAGGAACCATGACGGACAGGAATATGAGTAATGCCACAGTCAGAATCCATGTGAACCCCGCCGCAAGCTTGACCACATATAATTCTTTTTTCCCGTATCGGCTGCAGAGCAGAAGCTGGTTCATACCGTCCGCATTTTCTCTTGCAAAGGTTCCGGACAGTCCGATCGCTGATAAAAGCAGGGCAAAAAACCCCAAGGCTTGAAAAGCCCTGAGCAGATTTGCAGGTCCTCTATGATAGTGATAAACAAAAGGTTTCTGTATCTGTGCCTCCTGGCTGTACCAAAAGACTTTATCTTCCTCAGTCAGCCCCTGTCTTTCCATCCGCTGGGACAGTTCTTTTTCTCTGAGATCATAAAGCATGGTTCCCGAAATTTTTGTAAGATCGATGTCTTCATCGATCGCTGTTATCATCACATCGAGAACGTCGATAATCGGCACATACTTTTCATATTCGCTGCTGATTTTCAACAGGTTTTCGCCATTTTCATATCGGATGGCCGGTTTCAGTTCTTCTATAATCTGTCCGTCGATCGCCCTGTCGTTTAATTCCCCTGCAGCCGCCCGTGATACCGGAGCAGCTTCAGAGATAGAAGAAACTGTAAGGAACACAAGCATGATAAACGCACCTGCCACTGCGATCATATTGACTTTTGTGAGAAACAGTTTCTTCAGTTCAAACTTATATA
>DFFG01000083.1 GCA_002368795.1 Eubacterium sp. UBA3782 | reverse complement strand
GGAAGCGGCGGCATTAGGAAGCACGCGTCTTCAGACGTGTGTGGCTTCACGGCTTCACCATCACCGACTTCATCTTTGCCCTCCGTGACGGCACAAAAGCCATCCAGGCCGGCATGGATATGGAGATGCCTATCCCCGTCCATTTCGGACTGGAGCTGACAAAAGCTGTAAAGGAAGGAAAGCTCTCCGAGGAAACCATCGACCAGGCAGTTCTCCGCGTTCTCCGGACCCAGCTGACCTTTGAGAATACCCCGGATCCGATCAGCTACACCAAGGATCTGGTCGCCTGCCCGGAGCATGTGGCCCTGGCCCGCCGCGCGGCAGAGGAGTCCATGGTCCTGATCAAGAATAAAGAGCAGGCCCTTCCTCTGGCAGACGATGTAAAGAGCCTGCTGGTCATCGGCCATCTCGCTGCCCAGGCCAACACCGGCGACCATGGCAGCAGCAATGTCTATCCGCCAAGTGTCATTACCGTGATGGACGGCCTGAAGGAAAAATTCGGCAGCCAGGTAAAGATCCTTCATGTGAATGAGTGGGAGACCGATCTGATCCGCCGTCTCGCACCCGATGCCGACGCCGTCCTGGTAGTCGCCGGCAACGATTACAATGACGAGGGCGAGTATGTCATGCCCGACAGCGACATCGACACCATCGCGCTGATGGCGCAGGGCTTCAAAAACAATGGAAACCCGCTTATCGGCGCCATCCTTGGCAGCGCGAAAAGCGATGGCGGATCCTATACCTCCGATGACGGAAAGCCTGTGGGCGGAGACCGCAAGAGCCTCTCCCTGCGCCAGGCAGAGATCGATGCGATCCGCTGCGCCGGCGAGCTGAACAGCCGTACCATCGTTGCCCTGGTCAGCGGCTCCATGATTCTCACAAAGGAATGGGAGGACAGCGCCGCAGCGATCCTCTACAGCTGGTACTCCGGCATGGAGGGCGGACGCGCTCTGGCTTCTGTCCTTCGCGGCGACGTGAATCCCTCCGGCAAGCTTCCCTTCGTCATCCCGGCGGATGAGGCACAGCTGCCCGAGGTGGATTTCTTCACTGCCAATGCCATCACCTATGGTTTTGACCACGGCTACCGCAAGCTGGACCGCGACGGCAATGTACCGGCCTATCCCTTTGGCTTCGGCCTCAGCTACACGACCTACACCTACGGCCAGCCTGCCGCTGTGTGCGAGGAGGATGCCGTCCTTGTCACGGTTCCGGTAAAGAATACCGGCAGCCGCTCCGGCGATGAGATCGTACAGGTTTATGTCTCCGTACCGGAATCCGGCATCGAGCGCCACGTCCGCGAGCTGAAGGGCTTCGCCAGACTGTCCCTCGCTGCCGGTGAGGAAAAGACTGCAGAGATCCGCATCCCGCTGGACGAGCTGAAATACTACGATGAGGCCACGAATTCCTGGATTCTGGAGCACACATCCTACGACTTCCTCGCAGGTCCCTCCGCTGATCCGGCATGCCTGACAAAGGTCAGCCTCGCCATCTGATTAGCATACGATTAGAAAAACGCGCGCGTTCTTCGGATTGTCCTGGAACGCGCGCGTTTCTTATGTCTTTGTGCCTTTATATCTTTAAGCCTTTGTGCTTTTATCTTATTCCCTCATCCTGTCCGGGCAGGTCGCCCGCTCAGGCTTCCTCCGCCGGGACCAGGTCAACGACCTCGCCCAGGGTGACGTTGCCGGCCGAATCCTGGTTGACGTAGACCAGCTTGTATTCTGCTGCTGCGCCAGGTGCGACCACCGCTGCCTCGCACAGGAAGCAGTAGTTGGTTCCGTTGACGACCTGGGTGCCAAGAAGGGCTGCCGGGGTGTAATCCACACCGAGAAGCTCCTCGGTTGCTGCTGCAAAGATAGCTGCAAGATCTTCCGTTACGGTCGGATCCTCGGCCTGTCTCCAGCCGCCGGCCAGCTCGTTGATGTTGGTCTCAACACCAAAGTCTCTGACATCTGTCAGCTTTGCGTTGCCGTCCAGATCCTCGTAGATATACACGATCGCGTAAGTCTCAACCGCATCCGGAACGACCGGAGCTGTTCTGCAGAGGATCGCGTAGTTCCTGCCAGAAACCAGCTGGGTGCCGATGTAGGCGACCGGGATGTAGCTGGCGCCGACCAGTTCGTCAAGTGCCTTCTCCACTACGGCACGGATCTCATCGGTGATTACCGGAGATTCGGGCTTCTGCCATCCGCCGGGAAGAGTCTCTGCCATCTCTTCTGCCTCCTGCTCTGTCTCGCTGGCGACTTCCTCTGCCGCTTCTGCCTCGCTGACGGCTTCCTCCGCCGCTGCTTCCTCCGCCTCACTTGCGTCTTCCTCTGCCTCGCTGACCGCTGCTGCAGCCTCGCTGGCTGCGCTTGCGGAAGATGTATCAGCTGCGGGCTGACCGCAGGCTGCAAGGCTCAGGATCATCATTGCAGAAAGTACCATTGCAAGTGTTCTGTTCTTCATTGTATTTTCCTCCGTTCCCATGTGTTTCTGTATTTGGGTCTTGCTGTAATCTGTCTGTATGAATCGGTTCTTCCTTCGGCCGGAATATTTTCCCCGGCCGCCTGAGGTCTTGTTTCTTACCTCTTCACCTATGATACATCCTGGCTCCCCGGAATGTTGCAGAAACGGAAAAAATATTATTTATCAATATTTATTAATTTTTTTCTTCTGCCGCGTCCTTCTCTTCCGCCGCGTCTCCGATCAGGTCGCTCAGCTTTTTCGACCAGAAGAAATCATGGACCATCCGGTCAAATTCGGACCACATGGGGATCGTCTGGCAGAGATCTTTGCGCGGGCAGTCGGCCGCGCCTTCCGCCAGGCAGGCGACAGGCGCCATGGACCCCTCCATCAGCTCCAGGATCTCTCCCACATTATATTCCTCCGGCTTTCGGTTCAGCCGATAGCCGCCGCCCTTTCCGCTCGCACCGCGCAAAAGGCCGCCGGCGACCATATCCTTTACAATGATCTCCAGATATTTTTTTGAAATTCCCTGCCGGCTGGCAATGTCCTTCAGCGGCACATAATTCTCGTCCCCCTGCTCCGCAAGGTCGATCATCACCCGGATCGCGTAGCGCCCTCTTGTAGAAATCATACCGGTATGCCTCCTGTTTTTTATTTTACCTATTATACTGCAGGGTAAATAGGCAATGCAAGGTGTTTGCGCATTATTTACCTATTGACACAGTAGGTTAATAGGATTATAATCAGCTCCAGCAGGCAGAAAAAACACAGGACTGCCTCCCAGATGCGCACAGCAAAAGGTGCTCACACACCGTGCAGAACGCGCCAGGAACGTGTGATACGTTCCAGAACAAAATGACAAGATGAAAGGAGTTTACTCATGCTGTATGCAGACAATGCCGCTACAACTAAGATGAGCCAGACAGCACTTGAGACCATGATCCGGCATCTGAACGAGACCTACGGAAACCCGTCAAGTCTATACACCCTTGGACAGAAGGCTAAAGAAGTGCTGGAAGAAGCACGAAAGACCGTTGCCGGAGTGATCGGGGCAGACCCGAAGGAGATCTACTTTACCTCCGGCGGCTCGGAGGCCGACAATCAGGCACTGCTCACCGCAGCAGCCCTGGGGAAAAAAGCAGGAAAGCGGCACATCATTTCCACCGCCTTTGAGCATCACGCCATCCTGCACGCCCTCCGGCGGCTGGAGCGGGACGGCTTTGAAGTTACCCTTCTGGACGTTCATGAGGACGGACTCGTGCGGCCGGAGGAGCTGGAGGCCGCGATCCGCCCGGACACCTGTCTGGTCACAGTCATGTATGCCAACAATGAGATCGGCACCATTCAGCCCATTGCAGAGATCGGAGAAATCTGTAAAACCCACGGCGTACTTTTTCACACCGATGCGGTGCAGGCCGTCGGCCACATCCCGATCAACGTAAAGGCAGAACATATCGATATGCTCTCCTCCTCCGCGCACAAATTCCACGGCCCAAAGGGTGTCGGCTTCCTGTATGTCCGTAAGGGCGTGCGGATCACCAACCTGATCGAGGGCGGCGCCCAGGAACGCGGAAAGCGCGCGGGTACCGAGAATGTCGCCGGGATCGCTGCCATGGCCGCGGCACTGGCAGAATCTGCCGGAAAGATGGACGAGACAGCCGCAGAGCTGATCAAAAAGCGCGACCGCCTGATCGAAGGACTCCGCCAGATCCCGCACTGCGCACTAAATGGCGACGCACGGCGGCGGCTTCCAGGCAATGTCAATTTCTGTTTTGAAGGGATCGAAGGCGAATCTCTGCTGCTCCTTCTCGATGGCAAAGGCATTCAGGCCTCCTCGGGCAGTGCCTGTACCTCGGGCTCCCTGGACCCCAGCCATGTACTGCTGGCCATCGGCCGGATCCACGACGTTGCCCACGGCTCTCTCCGCCTGACGATCGGAGAAGACATCACAGATGAGGACATCGACTACATCGTGCAGTCCGTACAGGAGGTCGTCACGTACCTGCGCAGCTTCTCTCCGGTATGGCGGGATCTGCAAAACGGAACGCGGGAATACATCCTGCCTTGAGCAGAAGCCAGGGATCATACACGCATAAGACCATACACAGGAGGATATACATATGGCACTCTACAGCGAAAAAGTAATGGACCATTTCCGCAATCCGCGGAATGTCGGCGTGATCGAGGATGCCGACGGCGTCGGTGAGGTCGGCAACGCCAAATGCGGCGATATCATGAAAATGTATCTGAAGATCGATGGAGACATCATAACGGACGTGAAGTTTGAGACCTTCGGCTGCGGCTCGGCCATCGCATCAAGCTCTATGGCGACAGAGCTGATCAAGGGACAGCCGGTCAGCGAAGCAATGAAGCTGACAAACAAGGCCGTCTCCGAGGCTCTCGGCGGACTGCCGGATTACAAGATGCACTGCTCCGTGCTGGCGGAGGAGGCGATACAGAAGGCGCTCGATGATTATGAAAGGAGAAAAACAAATGTCTAAGATCTATAAGGGCACACTGGAACTCATCGGCAATACCCCTCTCGTAGAGGTCATCAATCTGGAAAAAGACCTCGGTCTTGAAGCGACCGTGCTGGTCAAGTTGGAATACTTCAACCCGGCCGGCAGCGTAAAGGACCGCATCGCAAAGGCGATGATCGAGGATGCTGAGCAGAAGGGGCTTCTGAAGGAAGGCTCCGTCATCATCGAGCCCACCAGCGGCAATACAGGCATCGGCCTCGCAGCTATCGCTGCTGCCAAGGGCTACCGCATCATCCTGACGATGCCCGAGACCATGAGCGTCGAGCGCAGAAACATCCTCAAGGCCTACGGCGCCGAACTGGTTCTGACAGAAGGCGCAAAGGGCATGAAGGGCGCCATCGCAAAGGCTGAGGAACTCGCCGGCGAGATCGAAGGCAGCTTCATCCCGGGACAGTTCGTAAACCCGGCCAATCCGGCAGCTCACCGGGCAGCAACCGGCCCGGAGATCTGGCGCGACACCGAGGGCAAGGTGGATATCTTCGTCGCAGGCGTCGGCACCGGCGGAACAGTAACCGGCGTCGGTGAGTATCTGAAGGCACAGGATCCGTCCGTAAAGGTCGTGGCCGTCGAGCCCGCCGGCTCTCCGGTCCTTTCCGAAGGCCATGGCGGCCCGCACAAGATCCAGGGCATCGGCGCCGGTTTCGTGCCGGACGTCCTGAACACCGCTGTCTACGACGAGATCATCCCCGTCGCCAATGAGGACGCCTTTGCCACATCAAAGCTGCTCACCCGAAAGGAAGGTATCCTGACCGGCATCTCCTCCGGTGCGTCCCTGCACGCTGCGATCACCCTGGCAAAACGCCCGGAAAACAAAGGAAAGACCATCGTCGCCCTCCTGCCCGACAGCGGCGACCGCTACTATTCCACTCCGCTTTTCACTGAAGAATAAAAAGGCGCCCTCCCGCCGGTCTGCACATCTGGCAGACTGGAAGGAGGGCGCTCTTTCCGTAAAAGAAAACGGGTGCCGCGCATTAGACGCGCATGCTGAAGCATTCTTCCGGGAAACGCTCTCGCTCTGTCCTCGCGCAACGGTACTAAGTCGGAATGTTCCATTCCTCCAAGTACCGACGCTGCGGATGTTCCCTCCAGAATGCTTTTGCATGCCGCGTTTTTATGTGCGGCAGCCGTTTTCTTTTTTTTACGTTTATGCCCTGTTGAATTTGTCCTTCGGCTTCCTGCAGCGCGGGCACTTCCAGTCGTCCGGAAGATCCTCGAAGGCTACGCCGTCATGCTCTGCCGGCTCTGTTTTTATTTTATCCAGTTCTTCTGAAAGCATCAACACGGGGGCTCTACTGGCTTTTTTATTCCGCGAGGTGGGCCTGCATGAAAGCGCCGAGGACTTCCTGCGCCGCTGCTCTTCCTTCCTCGTCGATGATCTCAAAGGCATGGAAGGTCTTCTCTCCGGATTTTGCTGTGCTCCTTTTGTTTCCTGCCGGTTGTTTTTTTCCTGGATGTTCCTTGTCCGCATCTGTGCCCGGAACCGCGCCGGCATATTTTTTTCTGCGCGATAGCCCTTCCGGTCAGCTGCTTCAGATCATAAGCGTCCGCAAGGAGCCGGCCGCCTTCTGCATTCGGGTGGAGATGATCGCCCAGATGCAGGCCCTCGCGATAATACAGCCCGTCCGGACGCTCCCTTTCTTTCGTGGCTCCGCAGTGCCTCGCCGATGGAGCAGCAGGTGATGTTTCCTGCCTCCGCCACGTTCCTGCAGATCCGCTCAAACTTGTCCCAATTGCTTTCCTTTGTCCCGAAATCAAACTCATACCCGTGGGCAAACATCAGGAAGATAAGGAATATCCCGCCGGATCTCCAGATCCTGCATCCGATCGCTGACATCTCTGTAATCTCCTTGTCCCGCCTGTGCGCTGTATTGTCAGTCTTGCTTCCGTTGTCTGTTATTGCGGAAATTCTGTCCGCTGCCGCTGCAAAACGGTTCGTTCCCTTCCGCCTTGCAGCAGGCGGTTTCGGACTTCCTCTCCACCGTTCCTGTCTCTTCCTCTATAATAGACAACAAGGCGGCTGGATGATATTATTTTTGTGCTGTTAATATTGTATTTATGCTCACTTTTGGGGGATGTTGTCCATGTCTGACCGGGCAGCGCGTGGAGACCGCCATGCAGCTCCTGGCCTCGGGCAGCCTGGAGATCCGGCAGATCGCCGCGCTGCTCTGCTTCTGCGACCAGAGCCATTTTACCCAGGTGTTCCGGAAAAAAACCGGGATGACACCTGCCCAATATCGAGGGAGGAACGAAAGCGGTGCTGCCGATCCACAAAAAACCTGAGATCTCATACAGCCTGGACCGCCTCGCCATGCTCTGGGAGCGCTATCCGCAGCACCACGAGATGACCACCTTCTCCACGCTGGACGCGCTTCTTGCGGATCACGAATCCTATCAGAAGGACTTCGATGATCTCCGCGCAGAATATGAGGACGGTCATTATGACCGGTTCCTTGTGCAGCTCTCCTGGGATGACCTTCCCTACCGCCATGCGGCAGGACAGCTGATCGGGCAGGCCGGACCGCTGCAGCCAAACGCCTTTGTGGAGGAGTTCCTGGAACAGTTCGCGGCCGCCGACGCCAGCGATATGGCCTGCTTTCTCTTTCCGGAAAGCTACGTCTCCCAGTTCTTTGTCATTGCCGAGGTCTGCCGCCGGGCAGAGGATTTCCGGCCGGTCAAAAATCTTTTTCCGGATGAGGAGCGGACCCATTATCTCGCCCTGTTTGACCGGCGGAACGTGGACGATGTCCTCCTGATGTTCCACCTGCTTTACACCCATCCCTCCCAGGAGGTGTTTGGCGGGTACTCGCTCTATGACTATTCCCTGCCCTGGTACCAGAACCATCTGTGGGAGGACGGCGTCGTCCTGCGCTCGCCCTACCTGCCGGACCGTCTGGCCCGCTTCCAGGGAAATCTGCCCTTTTACCACAACCCGGCCAAGACCGTCTATGTCCGGCGGAACATCGCCCACATGCTGGAGCAGGGGTATTTCTCCTCCGAGCTGGAGTTTTTCCGTCATCTCACCGAGCGGATCATGCCCTTTTTCCAATGGTGGTATGAGGATCTCGCCCTCTGCGAGGAAAAGGACGGCTTTCGGACAGACTGGCGCCTGGCCCGGACGAAGATCCGCACAAAGCTCACCGCGGACGGGATCATCAAACCCAAATGGAAGCACGAGCTCAGCCTCTTTCACGCGGTCCGGAAGCGCCATCCGGACACCCTCTACCAGTACCGGCCGGACTGGCTGGGCAGGCAGAGCCTGGATCTGTATATTCCATCCCTGAAGACCGCCATCGAATACCAGGGGATCCAGCATTATATGCCCGTCGGCTTCTTTGGCGGGGAGGAGGCCCTGGCCCTGCGCCAGGAGCTGGATCAGCGCAAGATGGAGCTGTGCAAAGAAAATGCCGTACGGCTGATCGAATGGCCGTACGACATAGAACCGACAGATAAACATATCCGGGAGCTTCTGGACCCAGAAGACAGATCTCCCGCAGACTGCAGATAGCACATGCCCCCGGAAGGCCTATTCATAGGTTTGGCTTTGCACAGCCGCTTCCCCCAAATACCTATTCATGGCCTTGATTTTGCGCGGCCGCTTCCCTGGAAGGCCTATTCATAGGTTTGGCTTTGCGCGGCCGCTTCCGCCCAGTCGGGCAGTTCTTCTTCTGGCGACGCAAAGATGCCTGCATCACTCTCAATACTGCGGATATCAGCAATACAGATCTGCCGGTCTGCGACACGGATCGTCTGTGTAACCTCCGCATCTACGCCATGGCAGATGCCGGTCAGCTTCTCATACCGTCCCCCGCTGCCCCAGGCCTCGCTGTCTGCGTCGCTGCAGGGAACATACCAGGTGACCGTGACCCGGGGCCGGTTTGCCCTGGCCAGACGGCCGGTCGCAGTAAGGCCTCGCAGAATCTCCAGCCGGCAGTCCAGCACCGCCTGCTCCTCCGCGCTTAACTCATGTTTTCTCTCATACAGCACGTCCTTTGCGGCGACTGCCTCTCCAAAGCCCCGCAGGGCGTCAAAGGGCGCAAATATCTTCGCCCGATGGGTCGTATCCATGCTGGGATGCCGGATACGAAAGGCATCTGTTCTGCTGTGCTGCGGTCTCCCCTTCCGCAGGATCTGCCGGTAACGAAAATCCGCCGGCATAGGCATTTCTCCGATCATGCTCTGTTTCCCCTCCGTTTCTCAATTTTATTTCTCCCCTTATTTCACTCATATCTTTCCGAATTCCTGTCCCGCCGCATCCGGACGAAGTGTTCCGTGCACGGCCTTGGCCTTGGTTGGCCCAGGCCACAAAGGTCTGCGGCTTTTCTTAGCAAAGTGTTCCGTACACAGCCTTGGCCTTGGTTGACCCAGGCCATAAAGGTCCGGGGCTTTTCTTAGCAAAATATTCCATGCACAGCCCGGGGTAGCCAACAGGAAAACTTCGCTTGCGTGCAGCTGTTTTCTGTGCCATACCTGGCAGATCCGGGAGTCCCCAAACGGCCTGCATAAAGACTTGCGCGGCTACTTTTTTCGCCATGCCTGGCAGATCCGGGAGTCCCAAAGCGGCTTGCATAAAGACGCGCGGTTATTTTCTGTGCCCGCCGATCTGTCCGTTTCTCTCCAGCGCCGTTGCGCCCTCCAGCAGGTTATTGCCCCGGAAGATAGCTCCCGCGCCATATTTTCTGCGCACCTCCGTCATGGCCCGCCGGATCCTCTTTTCCTTTTCCAGCGCATCGTAATCGACAAACAGCTCCAGCTGATACATGCCGTCGTCCTCCGCCGTATTGTCCGCACTGACGCCAAGCCGCCGGAACAGCAGCCGGCGGTCGGTCTTATTGTCGAAGGACAGCAGCAGCGCCTCCGTGACCGTAGAGACCGAGTTGGTCCTCGTCCGCATCCGCACCGTGCCGTTGGCATGCTTTGGATGCAGCCGCCCGTAAAAATCAAGAGCGACCGGCCCGTCATAGTTCGGGCAGACTTCCAGGCTTTTGTAATCGTAGGAAACGAACCAGGTAAACGCCGCTGCGGTCAGGTTTTTCAGGAAAAGGTCTGCGCACAGCCCGTCGATCATCTCCATAAAGACGTTCCGGGCCTCCGCGTACCGATAGGGCCGCGGCAGCACCTGCCCATTGTTTAAGGAATGGCTGGACGGGCGGCAGTTTTTGATGTCCTGCATGGTGACCGGCTCGATGCCCCAGGCATGATCGATCAGGATCTCTCCATCGATGCCGAAGGTCCGATAAAAGAACTCCTCGTCCCACTGGGACCGCTCGGCAACATCCCCCATGGTATAGAGATGCGCGTTCATCAGCCGCCGTGCCTTGCCCGGGCCGATCTGCCAGAAATCTGTCAGCGGCCGGTGGTCCCAGAGCAGGTACTTGTACGAGGTCTCATTCAGCTCCGCGATCCGGACGCCGTCCCTGTCCGCGGGACGTTTTTTCGCCACGATATCCATGGCGATCTTGGCCAGGTACAGATTGGTCCCTATACCGACAGTCGCGGTGATTCCTGTGGTGGAAAGGACATCCCGGATCATCGTCATGGCCATCGCATGGGCCGGATGGACGCCTGCCGCCGCTGCCTCCGCCCGATAAAGGTGCAGGTAATGAGTACAGTCAATAAAACACTCGTCGATGGAATAGACATGGATATCCTCCGGTGCTGCATAGCGAAGGTAGATGCCATAGATCTGCGCGGAGATCCGCTCATATTCCGCCATGCGCGGAACGGCCGTGATGTAGTCGATCTTTTTTCCATGCTCCCGCTCATACCTGCGGATCGCCCACTTCGCCTCAAACAGCCGGGGCCGGGAGGGCACGCCGATCGCCTTCAGGGCAGGCGACACCGCCAGGCAGATGGTCTGGTCCGAGCGGGACGCATCCGCCACCAGAAGGTTTGCCTTCAACGGATCCAGACCGCGGTGCACACACTCCACAGAAGCATAGTAGGACTTCAGATCGATGCAGATATACGCCGGTTCCTCCAACAGCTCCATCCTGTTCCATGCCTCCTCCCCTCCAGGACTCTCTGAGCGTATCGTAACACATAAAAATGCGTATGTAAAGGCAATATCTGCCCATATATACGCATTTTACTGTATTATCCTGTTTTGGAACTTTTCTCTTTTCTTGGTATGTGTACTACGTAAGACCATAACCTCCTGCGTAACGCCGGATATCTGGTCTTCTTTCCTAATGCGGTCGATATGGAACAAATGCGCCAAACTTCAGCATTTGCTGTCCTGCTCTGTTCTTGACACGTGCGGTACATAAGCACCTATTTTGCGTGTTTGCCGCCCGCCCACGGAGCTTGTATCTGGCCATATGGCTTTTTCTGGCCCATGGAGCTTTTTCTGTCCATAGTTTTTTCTGGACCATGGGGCTTTCTTCTGGACCACGGGGCATTTTCTGTCCATAGTTTTTTCTGGACCATGGGGCTTTCTTCTGGACCACGGGGCATTTTCTGACCTATGGTTTTTTCTGCTGCCCGGCGCTTCTTACTCTTCCAGCGCCTTTCTTGCCATCTCCGGTGCTCCCCTTACTCTTCCAGTGCCTTT
>DFFG01000044.1 GCA_002368795.1 Eubacterium sp. UBA3782 | reverse complement strand
TACCATATGTTAAGTCATTTTCTCCGATATCATAAAAGTTTTTATCCATGATACTATTATATCATGTGTCAAATCTGTTGTCATGTACCGGTTAAGTGAAGTGAACTATTGGCACTTCGGGAGACTACATTTGCGGATATATGACCGCATGAAATCTTTGGCGGCACAATCTGTAAGAATAGATGTATGGTGGACCCATGTATTGTATATCTCCGGTTCGTTTTGGGAACACCTAATCCGCTTTGGATACATCCCAAAAAAGCTGGCTAACTCATGACTATAAGTCACAAGAATGCGCCAGCTGTACTTTCAAAGCCCCAGTCATTGCGCAGGATATCTGTCAGCAGATGTTTGGACTCGGAGGCCTGGTCGCCGCGGAAGCGGTTGTATGAGCCCATCAGGGATGCACAGCCGGCATCCACGCATTTTTTGAAGTGGGGCAGATAAACCTCGCGGAGCGTCCGCTCGGAGCAGTCGACATCCACGTAGAAACGGCGGTTTTCCATGTTGTTGACGGCGTAGTGCTTGGCGCAGACCATGACGTTGTGCTCCTGCACGCCGCGTACCAGCTGGGCACCCATCTCGCCGACAAGGAACGGATCCTCACCGTAGGACTCCTGTGCACGGCCGCCGGCGGGATGCATCATATTGCGTGTGTATTAACGCAAGATAATTTTAAGATCTGGTGGTGGAAAAGTCAATGCGTTAATATTAACGCAAAGCAAATTCAGCGCTGTGCACAATCAGAGATCAAAGGAATTAGCAATTATGCTGACAAAGGGCCTGCCGCTCCACGAAATGGATGGAACAGCAGGCCCCTCGATCTTTTTTTTTCATTCAGCAAATCCATTTTGCATCCGGCAAAGATATTCTGCGTCCGGCAAGAGCATCCTGCATCCAGCATCGGGCAAAGTCATTCCGGGCCCGGCAAGAGCATCCTCCATCCGGCAGAGCCATCCTGCAGCGGGAGTTTTACATATTCTGGAGGATGTGGATGGAAAGGTCGGTTGGATAGTTCCGCTTTTCCGGAAGGAGGCCGTTGGCCAGATACTGGAAGAGGATCTCCAGCGGCAGGGCGCCCTGGCGCTCTGGCTCCTGGCAGATGGTGGCAGTGATGAGCCCCTCCTGCATGTACCGGCGCTGTGTGTCGGTCAGATCGTTGGTGATGATGCGAAGATCCGGATTCTTTGTGTGCTCCCGGATCGTCCGGCAGACCCGGTAGTCGCCGGGGTTGATCAGGTAGATCACGTCCAGGTCCGGGTGGGCGGAAAGCATCTGGACGGCGAGCGTATCCAGCGAGGTTTCTGTGTCGGAGGTGTAGAAAACGGCCGATTCGTCCAGGTGCATGTCCGTGTAATTTGCCCCGAGCTCTTTTCGAAAGCCCCGGACGCGGTCCCGGCAGCTGAGGATCCGTTCGTCACCTTCCGACAGGATCCCTACCCTGCCCCTGCCTCTGGTCATCAGGGCACAGAGCCCGGCGGCGATGCGGCCGGACTGCTCGTAGTCACAGCCGACATAGGCAAGTCCGTCCTCGCAGGGGATATTGTAGTAGACGACCGGTATGTCCTGTGACACTGCCCATTCCTGTACCGGCTGAAGTCCCGGCGTGTGGAGCAGGGCGATCCCGTCTGCCTGCAGGTCCGGTGAAATATTGAACATCTCCGAAGCGTGGCAGATATGGATATTGACTTCCACGTTATACTGGGCCAGTTCCTCCGCTTTTTTGCGGACGCCTGCAAGGACACCTGCAAAAAACGGATGCTCGGCGGGATCCACCGTAAAAAAGGCCAGCTTCAGGCCCTTTCTGCGGATAGCCAGCGCGCGCACGGCGGTGTTGGGCTGATAGCCCATCTCCTGCACAAGCTGCAGCACCCTTTGGCGTGTCTCCTCAGAAACACGGCCCCGGTCGTGCAGCACACGGTCGACCGTCCCGATCGACACACCTGCCTTTTCTGCGATTTCCTTGATCGTTGCCATAAACAGCTGCCCTCAGTTCTGTGGTCCTGCCCCTGCAGGAGGCAGACCGCGATCTTTTTCGTTTTTCTCATTGTATCATCACAAAAGGCCCGGGACAACGGAGGATTCTCCGCCGCCCCGGGCAGGTTATGCATTTCTGTGACTTTTTGGGATATCGGATTCCGGCAGGCAAAGCTGTGCCGGCAGATCTTTTCAATCAGCCGATCTGGGTTGCTTCGGATACCCAGTAGTAATCCGCTGGTGTGCATTCGATGCCGGTCACATTGCTTTTGGTGACAAAATTCATCAGCGGATAACAGTAGAAAATACAGACGGCATCATCAAGCAAAAGCTGTTCTGCTTTTATGACGATCTCCCGTCTTTCTGCCGGATCGGAGGCTTTGCCAAGCTGTGAGAGGAGCTTTTCGAACTCCGGATTATTCCAGCCAGTGGTGCTGTAGCTGCCGTTCTGCCCGAAATAGGTCTTCATGTGATTCTCCGGATCAGCACAATTCAGCACATTGATGCTCATGCAAAGAAGATCATAGTCGCCGGAAGAAAGCTTGTCCATGACGGTCGAGGTATCCTTCAGGTCTGGTGTGATCCGGATTCCGATCCTGGCCATTTCCTGGCAGGTGGCCTGCACAAGGATCTCCTGCTCGGGCCTTCCGGTATAATAGGTGAAGGTAAGGTCGATGGGCTGTCCATCCGGCGTTTCACGGAAGCCGTCGCCGTCGATATCCGCATACCCGGCCTCATCCAGCAGACGGACGGCATTTTCCGGATTGTAGCTGTTGGGATCGGTCAGTTCGTTATAGCCATAATCCACAGAGGAGGTGGTCAGCGTCTTCCCGGGTATATACTGTCCATTCAGCTGGACAGAACAGAAGGTCTCCTTGTCAAGATTCTGCAGGATCGCCTGGCGCAGCACCTTGTCGCCGAGCACACCTTTCTGGTTCATAAAGCCGTGGGTCGTTCTTCCGCTGGCACTCCTGACGAGCGTAAAATCCGCATTGTTCTCGAAGTCGGCGATATCAGTCATGCTGACATTGTAAACTGCGTCGAACTCCCCGGTCATCAAGGCATTTGTGAGAGCAGACTGCTCCTCTGTGTAATAGAAGCTGATCCGGTCAGCCTTTACCTCGCCGCCCCAGTAATTCTCGTTTCGTACGACGATGCACTCCCGGGATGTTGTATCAAAGGTCTCCAGCACAAAGGGGCCGGTGCCGACCGGGCCGTTTTCGGTCATATTGCTCATATCTGCATCCGTGTCGATAATGGAAAACAGCGGGTCAGCCAGCTTGTTGGGCAGGATAGGCTCAGGAGTTTTTGTGGTAATGGTCAGTGTCTGGCCGTTCGCCTCAAAGGATACCGGGTCAAAGTATTCCGTTCCGCGGACACTGTTTGCAAATAGACTTTCGAGAGATGTCTTTGCCCTCTCGGCGGTCAGCGCATCGCCATTGGAAAAATGGACGCCTTCCCGGATATGGAAGGTCCAGACCGTATTGTCTTCGTTTGCCGAATAATCATCCTCGGCCAGCCAGCCGGATATGCTCATGTCATCATTCATCTTTGTCAGCGTCTGGCAGATCCCGAACCGGATCAGATACCAGCCGTCATAGGCGTTGTTTACATCCAGCGTCTGTGCCGTCTGCCCGGAACCGATACGGATCGTGATCGGCTCTTTCGAAGCTTTGTCCGCAGATGCGGACGAAGCAGAGGCAGCTGCCGCTGCAGAGGATGTGCCGCTGCTTTCTGCGGCCGGACTGCTTTCTGTAGCCGGACTGCCGCCGCAGCCTGCGGCAAGAAGGGCTGCGCAAAGAAGAGCAGCCAGCCATCTGCAGGATCTGAACGTAAAGGCTTTGGATTTGGATTTCTTTTTCATAGACTCTCCCTGCTGTATTCTGTGATCTGTCCGGGCCGTAAAGATGAGCCGCAGGCTGCCGCCAGAATGCGATATTGTAAAATACGTCAATTAGGAACAAAAGCATTTTATCAGCAGAATATAGCAGGAAATAACCCTCCCCGGGGCTTATAAGCCGTTCCGTTTTCGACTATAATGAGCACGTTTCGGAATGACGGAGGTGCGCCGATGCTGGAAACAAAACAGTTGAAATATTTTGTGACGGCCGCCAGGTGCAGTTCTTTCCGGGAAGCGGCGCAGGTGCTGTATACGACTCAGTCGAATGTGAGCAAGGTCATCTCACAGCTGGAGGACCAGCTGGGATGCGCACTGTTTGCCCGGAGTCAGAACGGGATAACCCTATCCTCTGCCGGCGAGAAGTTCTGCCGGCAGGCGATCCCTCTTCTGGAGGTATTGGAGAAGCTGGAGCAGGGAGCTGCTGCGGGCAGCGGCGAAAGGGTCAGGATCGCCGCGAACCCAAGCTCATGGTTTGCCGGAATGTTTTCTGCTTTTTTGAGCCGGTACCGGGAAAAGGAGATCTGCTTCAACATTCATACGGATACGACTCTCCGGATCGTGGAACGGATCCATCGGATGGAGGATGAGATTGGGTTTGTTTACGTATTCCCGGAGCATCGGGCGCAGTTTGATTATGAGGTGAAGCGCTACGGCCTGCATTATGAGGAGTTTGCTCATGTCCCCGGCATGCTGTACTATTTCGAAGATGGTTCAAAAGATGCCGGGAAAAGTCTGGAGGAGGTCCGTCTGGCACCACTTGTTCAGGCGGAGAGCGATGACACAGCGCTCTTTGACAGTTGGTCAGTCGGGGGAAGACCGCTGTACGCGGCTGCCCGCAGGCCGGCGGTCACGACGAACAGCGATTACATTATGCGTGTTTTGATGGAGAAAAACGGTTTTGCCAACATCAGTGCCGCCAGCTTTGCCGGCGGGAGCGGGCACCGTGTATCCGGCTGGTGTCTGGAACGCCCGTCAGGCCTGATCTCGTATGGCGCACTGACAAATTCGGATCATGTGCCGGGAGATGCGGTAAAGGCTCTGGCCAGGTTTCTGCGGGAGCGGGTCGTATTGAACGAGGCGGATCATGCGCCAACGTCCGCCGGGCTCGCGGACGGCTGCCGGGAGGCGGAAAAGAATAAAGAGGAGCAGAAAATATAATGGGAATCTTGAGGGATATCCGGTTTACGGACGAATCGTCGGAGATAAAGACAAAGGTAAAGAGCTACTGGACCAAAAGGGCGGAAAGCTTTTCGGAGGCCAGACATAAAGAGCTTCACAGCGCCCAGGCACAGTGCTGGTATGAGGAGATCTGCCGCAGTGTACCTGACGCCGGGCATCTGCGGGTGCTGGATGTGGGCTGCGGGAGCGGCTTTTTTGCGGCTGTTCTCGGATCCAGAGGGGCGGCGGTGACCGGCATCGACCTGACGCCGGATATGATCAAGGATGGGAGAGCATTCCTTGCGCGGCATAAAATAGAGGCAGAGCTTCTGGTCATGGATGCCGAGGCGCCGGAATTTCCCGACGGGACCTTTGATCTGGTCATCTCCCGGAATCTGACCTGGACGCTTCCAGACCCCATCCGCGCCTACCGCGAATGGCATCGTGTCCTGAAGAGGGGCGGGAGTCTTCTCGTCTTTGATGCCGAGTATGCAAAAAACTTTCATCATTATGACCAGAAGCAGAACATCGCCCATAAGGATCTGGATGATGCGCTGCTTGAGGAGTGCCATGATATCTATCATATGCTGACCATGAGCAACCTCTCCCGCCCGACGTGGGACGAGGAGGTATTAAAGGATATCGGCTTTGGGCGGATCGTCACAGATACTACCGTAAGTAGCCGTATCTATCAGGAGAAGAATCAGTTCTACGTGCCGGATCCGCTGTTTTCTATCCATGCAGTAAAATAAGGATCAAATGCGTGGCATAAAAGGAGCTGTCGCATTAAACAAAGCGTGCATAAATATTCTTGCGGGAAGCGCTCGCGCTCTGTCCTCACGCAGCGGTGCTAAGTCGGAATGTTCCATTCCTCCAAGTACCGGCTGAGGGCTGTTCCCTCCAGAATGTTTATGCACGCTTTTTCCTTAATGCGACAACCCCTTTCGTTAGCGCAGCTCAGGTGCGATGTAGCCGTATTCCTCATCTGCCTTGTTCTTGATAGGCAGGAGCTCCAGGTTGGCTATGAAGGCGTGGGTGCCGATGTCGAAATTCTTCTCGGCAATGGCGCTGACACCGCCGAAGTTGCAACCCAGATAGCTCATCTTTTCATCCAGGAGCAGCAGGATCAGCGAGATACTGTAAGTCATAGGCAAATACATAGCCTGCATCCGTTTCCTGCAGTGTACCGGCAAAGGAATTCCGTACAAAGACATAAGCTGTCCGAAAAGCCTGCTCCATCAGTCATGCCTCCTTCCCGGAATAGCCTCCATGCCGAACATGGCCAGCGCCTGGTTCACTTTGTCCATTCGAACAGTCTCCTTACCCTGCTCCAGATCACGGACAAAGCGCAGTCCAAGGCCAGATCGCATGGCAAATTCTTCCTGCGTCAGACCTGCTTCTTTTCTCTTTTGTTTTACAAATTCAGCGATCGCATTCATGAGGCTATTTTATACCCTTTCGGGTATGATTTGTAAGGTATAGTTGAAAAACAATACCCGAACAGGTATAAAAAACAGCAAACAGTAGAAATTACACCCGAAAAGGTATAAAAACGTGGATTAGTGTGGAATTCAAGAACGCCTCGGCGTTCTTGCCGCGACGCGCACGGTGCGTAAGCACCTCCCACTGTGCGCGTCTGCGATCCGCCGGAGGCTACAACTCAGTCGGGGATTGTCACCCGCTACTGAGTCATACTTGATATTCCCACCGCCTATAGAGGCGGGGGACACCCCGAGTGAGTTGTACCCGAACGGGTATATAAAGCCGCTCAGAGACGAGAAGGGACTTGTTTCTCTCCTTGCTTACCGGCAGACATGCAGATTATACTGAAAGTTGGAAGACAATGGACGGACGGCAGCGGCAGAAAGAAACAGGAGGGCTGCAGGCATGGGTTTTTATATTTATCTTCTGATCATGTCGCTGGTTATCCCGCTGACCATGATCCTTTTGGGCCGGTGGTTTTCCAACCGGGTACCGAAAAAGATCAATTATGTTTTCGGGTACCGCACGGCCATGTCGATGAAGAACCGGGATACCTGGGAGTTTGCCCATCGATATATTGGGAAAGTATGGAGTCGGGCGGGCGCGGTCCTGCTGCTGTCCGTGATACCGATGCTGTTTGTGGCCGGCTGTGATACCGATACGGTAGGGTATATGTCAGCGGCGGTCACCGTTCTGCAGCTGATCGTGCTTGTCGGGTCGATCTTCCCGGTGGAAAGAGCGCTGCGCCGGACCTTTGATGAAAACGGGAAGCGGCGGGTACCGGATGAAGACGGCAGGGAAAATGCCGGGATGACGAAAAAATGAAAAGAAGAGCTGGAACAGGGAAAACAAGCCGAAAAGGTCTACTTATTCTGCTCGCCATGGCTCTGGCAGCGCTTACCGGGTGTGCAGCGGCAGGGGGGAAGCATGGCAGCGGCCGGTGACGCAGAAACCATTTTGGCAGAGAGTCCTGCAGAAAACGGGACCGCGGCAGACGGAGAGACGACAGAGAGCGGCGCTCCGGAAAGCAGCAAAAGCGGGGAAAGTGAGGAGGAAGAGATGAAAACGATCTATCTGGCTGGCGGATGCTTCTGGGGCGTCCAGCGGTATTTTGACCAGTTTGACGGGGTGATATCCACAGAGACCGGGTACGCCAACGGGCCCGACGAGGCTCCCAGCTACCGTGAGGTGTGTGACTCCAGCGGGCATGCGGAGACGGTAAAGATCGTCTATGACGAGAGCCGGATCTCCCTGACCAAGCTTCTGGAGTACTATTTTATGGTGATCGATCCCCTGTCGGTAAATAAGCAGGGAAATGACATCGGGATCCAGTACCGTACGGGCATCTACTATACCAGCGAGGATCAGATCGCCGAGGCCAGGGCGGTCTATGAGGCACAGGAAAAGAAGACTGGCGAAAAGCTGGCGGTCGAGCTTTTGCCCCTGGAAAACTACTTTACCGCTGAGGAGTACCATCAGAAATATCTGGAGAAAAATCCTGCCGGCTACTGCCATATCCCGCGGAACATGTTCCATCTGCAGGATGGCGGTAAATAAAGAAGGATGGCGGTAAGTAAAGTCGGATGGCGGTAGGTAAAGAAAGGTTCCCTGCTGCAGTGCTGCCTATAGTATAATGAGATACATCGAAATCACAAGATAACAGTAATTGTGATGCTGCAATAAAAAACTGAGTATTGGAGGCTGGCATGTCAGGGAAACCCCTACCCAAGGACGAAAATATTTATGAGACAAAATGCCCGATCCTGTACGCCATGGAGCTGATCGGACAGAAATGGAAGCTCCCAATCCTGTGGTATATCGCCGATGCGGAAAACCAGACACTGCGCTACCGCGAGCTGGAGCGCAAGGTCGTGGGCATCACGTCGACGATGCTGACCAAGTGCCTCAGAGAGCTGGAAAAGGACGGCTTTGTCAGACGGAAGCAGTACAGCACCATCCCTCCCACGGTGGAGTATTCGCTGACCGAGCGGGGCAAGACTCTGATCCCTGCGCTGGAGTCGGTCTATCACTGGGCAGAAGAACAGATGCAGGAGCCGGCAGACGAATGAGAAGAGAGACCGTGCGTCTGCCTGCCGGATGGAGAAGGAGCTGCGCAAATGGATAATGCACATGAAAACACAGGCGGACAGAACAGAAATACATCGCTGTCCGCAAAGACCGCAAGGGCGGCTGTCATCAGCGCCGGCATTTTGATGCTGGTTGCTCTTGTGATCGGTCTGAGCATCTACACCGGCGCTGTGGTCCGGCGGTATACCCGGCAGGCCTTTGATATGGCCACCTATGCAAGGATGGCGATCATGAACGTGCCGCAGGATCCGGTGATGCTGGCCGAGGATACATTGGAAGTCTACCATGGAATGACTGAGGAAGAGCGCATGCAGACGGGGACGGAGGAGTACCGGGACCGTTTTGAAGAGGTCATGGTAAAGCACCGTGACGTCCTTGCCGTAGACTACCGGATCCTGGTGCACTTTTTCAATTCCGGGGAAGTTTATGATGTCTACATGGCGATGTATGATGAGAGTACCGGTGCGCTGATCTATCTGATCGACCCGCAGGCGGAAGCACATTTTGCGTTGGGAGAATGGGAGCCCGCCGAGCCGCGGGAGATGCAGAAATACTTGAGCTGGGACGAGCAGGGGGAGCTGTACGATATCAGCCACACGAAAAAGTACGGCTGGATGTGCACGGCAGGTGTACCCATCCGGAATGAAAACAGTGAGATCGCCTGCTTCATCATGGTGGATGTCACGCTGCAGAATGTGCTGGCGGATATGCTGGACTACACCGTCAAGATCACCCTGGCCCTGGCGGCAGCCATCGCGGCGATCATCTGGTTCCTGCTGAAATATATCCGGCAGAAGATGGTCCGCCCGGTCAATCAGATCGCTGAGGCAGCCCAGTCCTATGCGGAAAACAAGAAAAAAGGGGAGACTGGTCACTTCTCCGCCCTTGATATCCATACGGGAGATGAGCTGGAAAACCTGAGCCGGATCCTGGCAGATATGGAGACGGAGCTGACAGAGCAGGAGGATCATATCCGTAGGATCACGGCAGAAAAGGAAAGGGTTGGGACAGAGCTGCGCATGGCCAGACAGATCCAGGGGGCTTCGCTGCCCCATGAATTCCCGCCTTTCCCGGACAGAACCGAATTTGAGATCTATGCCAGCATGGATCCCGCCAGGGAGGTGGGAGGAGACTTTTACGATTTCTTCCTGGTCGATGAGGATCATCTGGGCCTGCTGATCGCAGACGTCAGTGGAAAGGGTGTCCCGGCTGCACTGTTTATGATGGTATCCAAGGCGATCCTGAAGAGCAGCGCGATGCTGAGCCCGTCTCCGGCAGAGGTCCTGCAGAAGACCAACGAAGCCCTGTGCGCAAACAACCAGACGGGAATGTTCGTGACCGTGTGGGCAGGCATTCTGGAGATCAGCACCGGCAGGGTCGTGGCAGCAAATGCCGGCCATGAGTATCCGGCCATCTTCCGGGCAGCGGAGGGCAGCTTCACGCTGCTGGAGGACAAGCATAGCTTTGTCGTCGGTGGAATAGAGACGGCAAAGTATGCGGAATATGAGCTCATCTTAGAGCCCGGGGACAAGCTGTTCCTGTATACGGACGGCGTGCCGGAGGCTTCAGAGAAGGATGAGCAGATGTACGGTCTGGACCGTATGCTGAAGGCGCTGAACCGTGATCCGCTTGCCGGACCGGAGCAGATCCTGAAGAACATTCAGAACGATGTGGAAGCCTTCGTCTGCGGCGCCGAGCAGTTTGATGACCTGACGATGCTGTGCCTGGAATACAAGGGAGCAGCCCATGAAACGGCAGAGGAGCCGCTGCAGGAAACGGAGAAATAAGGACAGCGTAGACGGACAAAGCACATGCCCCGAAAGGCATTACGCAAACGGCTTCGGCCTTGTCGGGCATGACCCATCCGGTGCTTCCGGACGGTTCTCTGACAACGGCTCTTGCCTATATCAGCACAAACGCAGCCGTAACCGCAGGTATCTACGGTACCTATCTCGGTCTTGAGAAAAAATGGAAAAAAGAGCTGTTTACCGGTTACAAGACACCGCGCGTGCTGCAGATCAGCATGACAGTTTGTTATATCTTTGCCGTATACATGACCGTTATTGCCCTTAGGACACAGATCCCGAACCTGATCAATTCCTTCATTGGTTCCTAAGGCGGTCAGCCAAAGGGAGAGCGAAACGCATCAAAAGAACGATGCGGATAAGATCCAGAAAATACGGCTGATAAAAAAGAAGATTCAAGAGAAACGCCCTTGTGAAGCGTCGGAAAAGACGCGGCACAGGGGCGTATTATGTCTGGTGCGGCAGTTTTTTTGCTTACTCCTCCAGCAGCTCCAGCAGATCGCGGTAGTCGCTTTGCAGGGCGTGCTGGTTGGTGGAGACCTTTTTGTGCTTCTGTACGGCAGCGGCGGACTTGTTTATGGGCTGCCTTGTGCCGGCGCCGGCAACGCAGCCGCCCGGACAGGCCATGCCCTCCAGCAGGTAGCCGTTGTATTTTCCGGCTTTTGCCATCTGCAGGAGCTTGCGGCAGTTTTCCAGGCCTTCGGCGCTTTCCACCTTCACCTCACGGTCCGGATACATGTCATGGATGCAGTTTACGACGGCACTGGCTACGCCGCCGCTGACGGCAAAGCCACGTCCGTCTCCGCTGGCGCCGTGCATCGCATCGGTAGCCTCCAGGGTCGAGAAGTCCACTTCCTTTGCCTCAAACATGCCCATGACCTCCTCGAAGGTCAGCACGAAATCGATGTCGCTCCGGATGCTCCGGCGGCTGGCTTCCAGCTTTTTAGCTGCGCAGGGGCCGATAAAGGCTACCTTGCAGCCGGGATGCAGTTTTTTGAGCAGTCTTCCGGTCAGAACCATCGGCGTCAGGGCCATGGAGATGCACTGGGCCTGATCCGGGAAGAGCTTTTTGGCCATCATGGACCAGGCGGGGCAGCAGGAGGTCGCCATAAAGGGCAGGTGCTCCGGAACCTCCCGGACAAAGTCCTTGGCCTCCTCGATGGTGCACAGGTCTGCGCCGATGGCGACTTCCATGACATCGGCAAAGCCGAGGCGCTGGAAGGCCGTCCGGATCTGCTCGGGCTTCAGGTCCTGGCCGAACTGGCCGGCCACAGCCGGCGCAATGGCGGCATAGACGGGTACATCCGAGCGGATCGCCTGGATGGTCTGGAAGATCTGGGCCTTGTCGGCGATGGCGCCAAAGGGACAGTTGGCCAGACACATGCCGCAGGATACGCATTTTTCCTGGTCGATGTCTGCCCGTCCGTATTCGTCGGAACCGATCGCCTTCATGCCGCAGGCCTTTGCGCAGGGCCGCTGCATGCGGAGAACGGCTCCGTAGGGGCAGGCCTCGATGCACTTGCCGCATTTGATGCACTTGTCCTGATCGATCACCGATTTTCCGTGCTTGAAAGAGATGGCCCCCTTGGGGCAGACCTCCTGGCAGGGATGGGCCAGGCAGCCCTGGCACTGATCCGTCACGGTGACCACATTGTCGGGACAGGCGTGGCAGGCAAACTTGATGATGTTGATGAGCGGCGGCTCATAGTATTTCTCCGGTTTGACACACTCCTCCGCGCCCGTGGAGACCGGCGCATGCTCGGAGGCCTTGCGCAGGGACAGGCCCATGGCCAGCCGCATCCGCTCCTTTACGATCGCCCGCTCCAGAAAAACACTTTCTCGATAGGTAGATACTTCTCCGGGAATGATCCGGTAGGGGATCTGCTCCATCTCCGACAGATCGCCTTCCTTATACGAATAGGAAAGCCTCGCCACCTCAGCGAACACTCTTTTCCGGATGTCATTTACCGATGTGTAAACGCCCCGCATTGCCATCTGCATACCCTCCTCTTGCTGCTTTTTGCCTGGCGCATCGCAGCCGTCATATGGAAGCGATTCCACAACCGGCACAGTGCAGCAGGCGCATTAAGATCGTCATAGATAAAAAATAGAAATGGAAAAGGCTGCCGCACAGCCATACTTTTGCCATGACCCGGGAACCAGCCTTTACATAATTAAGGGTATCACAAAGGGCGGACTCCCGTCAAACCATCCCTCGCCAGGAGAGCCTTATTTTCCAAATCGGAATGTGGAAAGAAGGCGGAAAACCACGCAGTTTCGACAGTACAGAAAAAAGACAGATGCCCGCGTGCCTGTGGAAGATCCAGAAAGAAGGCGGATAACCGTGTGTCTGCGGCGGGCAGGATGCGTCACGGTCGGAGATGTGCTCCGGCTGATCGAGAAGGATGAAGACGGTCTGCGCAGGATACGGAATCTGGGAAGCCGCAGCGAGGCGGAGATCCGGGAAAGCCTGCAGCAATATGAGGAACAGTGCCGGAAGGCTGGTACGCTGTCCGGGAGCTGTTCGAGAAAATACGGAAGAACTAAAAACAGAGGCTGCAAAAACGGAAACAAAAGGGCATAAACATTCTGGAGGGCATATCCGCAGCGCTGGTACCTGGAGGAATCGAAGATTCCGACTTGGTACCGCTGCGCGAGGACAAAGCGAGAGCGGTGCCCGCAAGATTATTTATGCATGCAATGATCCGTTTGGCAGCCTCATTTTATTCTCGTGTTTTATCTGGACTTTTTATCCGGATTATTTAGTGTTTGGTCAACAACTC
>DFFG01000039.1 GCA_002368795.1 Eubacterium sp. UBA3782 | reverse complement strand
GCGCTACTGGGGCGAGCCGATCCCGATCATCCACTGCCCGAACTGCGGCAATGTTGCCGTGCCCGAGGACCAGCTTCCTCTGGAGCTGCCGGATGTCGAGCGGTATGAGCCCACGGGAACCGGCGAGTCACCGCTGGCTGCCATCGATTCCTGGGTCAACTGTACCTGCCCGGAGTGCGGAGCACCGGCAAAGAGAGAGACAAACACCATGCCCCAGTGGGCAGGTTCCTCCTGGTACTTCCTGCGCTATGTGGACAGCAAAAACGATCAGGAGCTGGTATCCAGAGAGAAGGCAGACCGGTATCTGCCCGTGGATATGTACATCGGCGGCGTAGAGCATGCGGTCCTGCACCTTCTGTATTCCCGCTTCTACACCAAGTTCCTGTATGATATCGGCGTAGTGGACTTTGACGAGCCCTTCACCAAGCTGTTCAACCAGGGCATGATCACCGGCAAGAACGGCATCAAGATGAGCAAATCCAAGGGCAATGTCGTATCCCCCGACGATCTGGTCGAGGAGTATGGCTGCGATTCCCTGCGTCTCTACGAGATGTTTGTCGGACCGCCGGAACTGGATGCCGAGTGGGATGACCGCGGCATCGACGGCGTCAACCGTTTCCTCCGCCGGTTCTGGACACTGGCCATGGATGCAAAGGATGCCGGAACGAAGCCGACCAGAGAGATGATCCGTATCCGCCACCAGATGGTCGCCGTGGTAACGAACCGTCTGGACAGCTTCAGCCTGAACACCGTCGTGTCTGCCTTCATGGAGTACAACAACAAGCTGATCGAGCTTGCCCGCAAGGAGGGCGGCATCGACAAGGAGACCATTGAGACCTTTGCCCAGCTGCTGGCACCCTTTGCACCGCACATTGCCGAGGAAGTATGGGAGCAGTACGGCCATACCGACAGCATCTTCCATTCCCAGTGGCCGGTCTTTGACGAGGAGGCCATGAAGGAGGATAGCATCGAGATCCCTGTCTCCATCAATGGCAAGACCAGAGGCAAGATCTCGGTTCCCGCAGATATCTCCAAAGAGGATGCGATCGCCCAGGCCAAGGAGGCCATGAAGGACCGTCTGACCGGAACGATCGTCAAGGAGATCTATGTGCCGGGCCGCATGATCAACATCGTGCAGAAATAAGCGGCGTCTGAACAGCTGCAGAATAAATTTTCCCGACAAACAGAAAAAATACGAAAAAATGTATCTTTTTCCGTTTAAAAAGCAAAAAACGGGTGTATAATAGCAGCTGTAGATCATTACAGGAGGACAAACAGATGGCAAAGGATCTTGACTGGGGCAATCTGGGATTTGGATATGTAAAAACAGATTACCGCTATGTCTCTAATTTTAAAGACGGCAAATGGGATGACGGTGAGCTTACGGCTGACGATAAGGTCGTGATCAGCGAGTGTGCAGGTGTACTGCAGTATGCACAGACCTGTTTTGAAGGTCTGAAGGCCTACACCACAGAGGATGGCCGGATCGTTACCTTCCGTCCGGACCTCAACGCAGAAAGAATGATCGATTCCTGCAAGCGGCTGGAGATGCCCGTATTCCCGAAGGAGCGCTTCCTTGAAGCGGTAGAGAAGGTCGTTGCGGCAAACAGAGACTGGGTTCCGCCTTATGGTTCCGGTGCGACACTGTACATCCGACCCTATATGTTTGGAAGCAACCCTGTCATCGGTGTTAAGCCGGCAGAAGAGTATCAGTTCCGGATGTTTGTAACGCCGGTCGGCCCGTATTTCAAGGGCGGCGCAAAGCCCATCGTGATCAAGGTCTCTGACTATGACCGCGCTGCGCCAAACGGCACAGGCAATATCAAGGCAGGCCTCAACTATGCGATGAGCCTGTATCCCATCGTAAAGGCACATGAGGAAGGCTTTGCCGAGAACATGTACCTGGATGCAGCCAGCCGGACAAAGGTCGAGGAGACCGGCGGCGCCAACTTTATCTTCATCACAAAGGACGGCACCCTCGTTACTCCGAAGTCTGACTCGATCCTTCCGTCGATCACCCGCCGCTCGATCTGCTATGTGGCGGAGCACATTCTCGGCATGAAGGTGGAGCACAGAGAGGTCCTCTTTGAGGAGGTAAAGGATTTCGCTGAGTGTGGTCTTTGCGGTACGGCTGCAGTCATCAGCCCGGTCGGCAAGATCTTTGACCATGGCAAGGAGATCGATATCCCCAGCGGCATGGAAGAGATGGGACCGGTCACAAAGAAGCTGTACGATACCCTTACCGGCATCCAGATGGGCCGTCTCGAGGCACCGGAAGGCTGGATCCACGAGATCCGCTAAGCGCTTTCGAAAACTGCACTTTTCCGATGCGCGTGATTGCGAAAATATGTAATTAATGTTATGATTTAGGGAATCCTGGGACAGGATTCCCTTATTTTTTATGCATCTTTACTAATATTTAATACAACCATGGATCAGGACGGACAATGGATCAGGATCTTACCCCTGTAATCGATGCAATCGAACAGTTTTCTGCAGGCAGCCGCCCCTACTTCTGCATTCCCGCGCACCGCGGGGCGCAGGGAGTGGATGAACGGACCCTGGAGCTTCTGGGCTCCGGGGTATTTGCTGCGGACCTTACCGAGACCGACGGCCTGGATGATCTGCATCATCCGGAGGGGGCGATAAGGGACGCGCAGATGCTGGCCGCTTCCTTTTTTGGCGCGGACAGGTGCTGGTTTCTGGTCAACGGTACGACCTGCGGCAACGAGGCGATGATCCTGGCTGCGGTAAAGCCGGGAGAGAAGATCCTCGCTGCCAGGAACTGTCACAAGTCGGTCCTTATGGGCATGGTCCTGTCAGGTGCAGTCCCGGTGTGGATCCTTCCCGAATATATGGATGAATGGAACATTTTCGGTGCGGTGCGGCCCGAGACGGTGGAGGAAGCCCTTACTGCGGACCCGGAGATCCGGGCCGTGATCATCACTAGCCCGACCTATTACGGGATCTGCAGCGATATCCGTAAGATCGCAGAGATCTGCCACAGACACGGCGCAGCCCTGCTGGTGGATGAAGCCCATGGCAGCCATCTGTATTTTGGAAGCGCTCTGCTTCCGGAAGGCGCCATCGCGCAGGGGGCAGATGCCGCGGCTCTCAGCATGCACAAAACCGGTGGTAGCATGACCCAGAGCTCTCTGCTGCTGTACCGGCAGCAGGAGGGAGGACGGCTTTCCGGGCGGAGGCTGGATGACGCCCTGAAGATGGTGATGAGCAGCAGCCCGAGCTATGTATTGATGGCAGCCCTTGATGGTGCCCGGCATATGGCAGCGGCAAGAGGGCGGGAGATGGTCGGCGCGGCGGCGCAGATCGCAGGGCGTCTTTGCAGACGGCTGTCGGATATCCCAGGCGTGGAGGTGCTGCAGACCGGGGATCAGCAGCAGGATCTCCTGCGGGTGGTGTTTTCCGCGGCAGACAGAGGCTGGAGCGGCTATGCCTTAAAGGATGAGATCTACCGCCGCTTTGGGATCAGCATGGAGATGGCTGATACAGAAAATCTGGTCTGTGTGGTTACCTGGGCAAATACAGCAGAGGATGCGGACGCACTGGCGGATGCCGTAGGGCAGATCCTTATGGAGGATAAGAAGGAGACGGCCGGATGGGGCAGCGGCAGGCAGAAGATCGAAGGGCAGGATCTGCAGCCGGAAATGCGGATGACACCCAGAGAGGCCTGGTACGCAGAGAGCACAGCCGTTCCGCTTTGCGAGGCAGCCGGTATGACGGCAGCGGAAAGTGTGATCCCATATCCGCCGGGTATACCGCTTGTATGCCCCGGCGAGATGATTACAACAAAAACGGCAGAACTTCTGCTGCGGTACCGGGACCTTGGAGCGGTCTTTCACGGTGTGGAGGACGAGGGGCTGGAAACGATACGGGCCGTGCAGCTGCCGGAGGGGAGGAAGACAGATTGAAACTGATATCCTGGAATGTGAACGGGCTGCGCGCCTGTGTCGGCAAGGGATTTGAGACCTTTTTCAAGGAGGTGGATGCAGATATTTTCTGCATTCAGGAGAGCAAACTGCAGGAGGGACAGATCGATTTTGCCCCCGAAGGCTGGCATTCCTTCTGGAATTACGCGGAAAAGAAGGGATATTCCGGTACTGCCGTGTTTGCAAAAAAAGAACCCCTGAACGTTTCTATGGGCATTGGCATTGAAGAGCATGATCACGAAGGACGGGTCATCACCCTGGAGTATCCGGAATTCTACCTGATCACGGTCTATACGCCAAATTCCCAGGAGGGACTGAAGCGTCTGGATTACCGGATGACCTGGGAGGATGATTTCCGGGCTTATCTTGTGCGGCTTTCCCAGACAAAACCGGTGATCGTCTGCGGCGATATGAATGTCGCACACGAGGAGATCGATATCAAAAACCCGAAAACCAACCGCAGAAACGCCGGCTTTACCGATGAAGAGAGGGAGAAGTTTTCCACGCTTCTTGGGGCGGGCTTTACGGATACCTACCGGTATCTCTACCCGGATCGGGTGGAGTACTCCTGGTGGTCCTACCGCTTTAAGGCCAGAGAAAAGAATGCCGGCTGGCGGATCGATTATTTCCTGACCTCCAATGCAGTCAGGGATCAGATCCGGGATGCGAAGATCCTCACGGATATATTTGGATCGGACCACTGTCCGGTAGAACTGGATATTGACCTGCAATTCTGATAATGATCACAAATGCGCTGTGTCATGGACAACAGCAGAGAGGCAGCTTATGTATACAATGACAGATTTTCCCGTCCGTCCGGTAATTCCGGAGCGGGTCGGCGTACACGAAAATGTACATGGCACTTACTTTACGGTTGCTGTGCCGGATGGGCAGGAGGCAGAGCTTCTGCTGTACCGCAAGGGAGAAGCGCAGCCCTGTCAGGTGATCTCCCTCCCGGAGGAGGAACGGATCGGTGAGGTCAGCTCCGTTTTTGTGGCCATCGACCATAAGGAAGAATACGAATACAATTACCGCATCGGGAAAAAAATGATCGGCGACCCTTATACCCACAGTCTGCGCAGACATGTGGACCAGGAGGGAAGGACCAGTGTGCGTGGCGTGATCACAAGGGAGAAAGGGGCAGAGAGCAGACCGCTGGAGATCCCCTATCACGAAAGCATCCTTTATAAGATCCACGTGAAGGGATTTACGATGCAGAAGCCCGCCGGCGTAAAGCATCCGGGCACCTTCCTGGGCGTAGAGGAGCGGATCCCTTATCTGAAAGAGCTGGGGATCAATGGCCTTATCCTGATGCCGGTCTACGAATTCCTTGAGCGAGAGGAAAAGGAAAGCTTCTATGAGCTGGACCAGAGCATAAAGGTCATGCAGCCGCAGGGAGATAAGAAGGAAAACTACTGGGGCTATACGGATGGCCTCTACTTCGCGCCGAAGGAGAGCTATGCAGCCTCCGACAACAGCGCGGCAGAGTTTGCCGCTCTTGTGGATGCGCTTCATAAAGCGGGCATCGAGTGTATCCTGGAATTTTATTTTGCTCCGGATACGGTCAGCGGCTTTGTCACTGATGTTCTGCATTACTGGAGATGCCACTATGCCATCGACGGCTTCCGGCTGATGGGCTGGGGCAACTGGATCCACAGCGTCGTCTCCGATCCGATGCTCCGGAAGACAAAGCTGCTCTTTACCAGCTTTGATACCGGCGCGATCTACCGGGACAAGGTCCCCTATGTAAAAAATCTCGGGGAGATGAACGGCGGATACCAGCAGCTGATGCGCCGGTTCCTGAAGGGGGATGCGGACATCAATATTTCTCAGGTCTGCGAGGCGCAGCGCGCTTTTTCCGCCCGGGAAGGCTTTGTGCAGTATCTGGTCGATCATGACGGCTTTACCCTTGCGGATATGGTCTCCTATGAGGAGAAACACAACCAGGCAAACGGAGAGAACAACCGGGATGGAAATCCGGTCAACCTGACCTGGAACTGCGGCGTAGAGGGCCCGACGCGCAAGGCTTCCGTACAGAAGCTTCGCCGGCAGCAGGCCAGAAACGCCATGCTCCTTATGCTCACCAGCCAGGGAACACCCATGCTCTATGGCGGTGATGAGGTGCTCAATTCCCAGGACGGCAACAACAATGCCTGGTGCCAGGATAATCCGGTCGGCTGGATCAGCTGGGGAAAGGGAAAGAACTCACTGCGGATGCAGGAATTTGTAAAAGAAGCCATCGCTTTCCGGAAGGCCCATCCGATCCTGCACATGGACCGGCCGTTCCGTATGAGCGATTACCGCTCCTGCGGGATCCCGGATATCTCCTATCACAGCGAGGTAGCCTGGATGAATACCGGCGCAGATACCAGGCAGGGCACAGGCATCCTTTACTGCGGAGAATACGCAGCAGGAGATGACAGAAAGGCAGATGATACGATCTACATCATCTGCAACATGTACTGGCAGGATCAGAAATTCGCCCTTCCAAAGGTGCCCGGAGGCAGGGAATGGGTGATCAAGGCCGACACGGCATCGGAGGAGGGCTTCTATGCCGACGGCTGTGAACTGCCGCTGGAAAAGGCACAGGAGCGCCAGATCCTGGTCAGACCGCGCAGCATCATGATCCTTCTGGCAAAATAAAAAGATCCGGGACGCATCCGCACATGGCAGTGATACTGCATACATATTCTGCAAAAAAACATATTCCGGAAAACAAAAAGAAGGAACCATAAACGATGTATATCCGCGAGCATTTTGAAACGATTACCAGGCATAAGATCCTGGTGACCCGGTACTGCTTCCGCATGGGGCTTTACCGGCAGGGACTCCTGCATGATCTGTCCAAGTATTCCCCGGTGGAATTTATGGCCGGATGCCGCTACTGGCAGGGAGACAGGAGCCCGAACAATGCCGAAAGGGAGGCTACCGGTGTTTCGTTGTCCTGGCTCCACCACAAGGGCAGGAACCGTCACCATTTTGAATACTGGATTGACTACGGCGTAAACTGTGATACAATCATCCGTGGTGTTCCCATGCCGCGAAAATACATCGCGGAAATGATCGCAGACCGGATCAGCGCCTCCAGGACGTACCTTGGCAGCGCCTATACGGACCGCTCGCCGCTTGAGTATTATCTGAAAAGCAAAAAGCGGCTTTGGTTTGTGGACGATCTGGTAAAGCACGACCTTGAATTCCTGCTCGGCATGCTGGCTGAAAAGGGCGAGGAGGTCACGATCCGCTATATCCGTTATGTTTACTTGAACGGCATGGATTTTGTGCCTGCGGGCGAAAACGTTCTCGGAAAGAAAAGCCGGAAACAGGAGAAATAAGCAATGAAAAAGGTAGTAAAATTCGGAGGAAGCTCTCTGGCGAACGCAGAGCAGTTCCGGAAGGTAGGAAACATCGTTCTGGCGGAGGAAGACCGGAGGTATGTGATACCCTCTGCACCTGGCAGACGGTTTCCAGGCGACACAAAGGTAACGGATATGCTCTATAGCTGCTATCACCTGGCAGAAAGCGGGCAGGATTTTTCTGCAGCCCTGCAGAACATCCGTGACAGATACGAAGAGATCATTCAGGGGCTTGGCCTTGACCTGGATATGGAACCGGAATTCGAGACGATCGAAGCCTCGTTCCGTGCCAGAGTGGGAGAAGATTATGCAGCATCCCGGGGTGAGTACCTGAACGGCATCGTTATGGCGGCCTTCCTTGGCTATACTTTTGTCGATGCGGCAGAGGTCATCGCCTTTGATGAGGACGGCGCTTTTGACGACAAAAAGACAGACAAGCAGCTTTCCAGACGGCTGGAGGATATTCCAAAGGCGGTCATTCCCGGATTTTACGGCGCCATGCCCGATGGTTCCATCAAGACATTTTCCAGAGGCGGATCGGATATTACCGGATCCCTCGTGGCAAAGGCTGTCCATGCCGATCTGTATGAGAACTGGACCGATGTATCCGGCTTCCTGATGGCTGACCCGCGGATCATCAAGGATCCCGTGACGATCCCCACCATCACCTACCGGGAGATGCGTGAGCTGTCCTACATGGGCGCCACGGTCCTGCACGAGGATGCGGTATTCCCGCTCCGCAAGGAGGGCATCCCGATCAATGTGCGCAACACCAACTGTCCGGATGATCCGGGCACCATGGTCGTGGAGAGCACCTGCAACAAGCCCAGGTTCTGCATCACCGGCATCGGCGGCAAGAAGGGCTTTGCTTCGGTCACCATCGAAAAAGCGATGATGAACACAGAGGTAGGCTTTGGCCGCAAGGTCCTCCAGGTGTTTGAAGATGTGGGCATGACCTTCGAACATACGCCCTCCGGCATCGATACCTTTACCGTTCTGGTCAACCAGCACGAGTTTGAGCCCCACGAGCAGCAGGTGATCGCAGGGCTTCATAGGAGCGTGCGCCCGGACCTGATCGAGCTTGAATCGGATCTTGCCCTGATCGCTGTCGTTGGCCGCGGCATGCGCAGGACCAGAGGTACAGCAGGAAGGATCTTTTCCGCGCTGGCCCATGCCCACGTTAACGTGAAAATGATCGACCAGGGTTCTTCGGAGCTGAATATCATCATCGGTGTGGAAAACCGGGACTTCGAGACAGCCATTAAAGCGATTTATGATATTTTTGTCATCGCTCAACTGTAACTTTTTCTGTGCCTGTGATATAATCAGACTGGTAGTGATCAAGCTTGACAAGGAGAGAGCATATACATGAAGCGATTATTACTTAAGCTGAGCGGAGAAGCTCTTGCGGGCGACAAAAAGACGGGATTTGACGAGGCAGTAGTGACAGAGGTAGCCCTGCAGGTAAAAAAACTTGTGGATGAGGGCTTCCAGATCGGCATCGTGATCGGCGGCGGCAATTTCTGGCGCGGCCGTTCCAGCGAGAACATCGACAGGGTAAAGGCAGACCAGATCGGAATGCTTGCCACAGTCATGAACTGTATCTACGTTTCCGAGATCTTCCGTTCCCAGGGCATGATGACATCTGTCCTCACTCCCTTTATGGTCGGAGATATCACAAAAACGTATTCCAAAGATCGAAGCAATAAGTATTTCAGCCGGAACATGGTCGTGTTCTTTGGCGGCGGCACGGGAAATCCCTATTTCTCCACCGATACGGCTGCAGTGCTGAGGGCCATCGAGATCGAGGCGGATGCCCTGCTTCTGGCAAAGGCCATCGACGGTGTCTACGATGCGGATCCCAAGGATAATCCGGATGCAAAGAAATACGATAAGGTATCCATCGAGGAAGTGATCGAAAAGCAGCTTCACGTGGTCGACATGACGGCATCCATCCTGGCCCAGGAAAACCGTATGCCGATGATCGTTTTCGGACTGAAAGAGAAGGACAGCATCGTCAATGCTGCCCATGGAAAAATAACCGGTACACTTGTAACTGTATGAGGAAGGGAGGATATTTACCATGAATGAAAGAGTTAAGCCATATGATGACAAGATGACAAAGACCATTGCCAATCTGAACAGCGAGCTGGCCACCATCCGCGCAGGACGTGCCAATCCGCATGTGCTCGACCGCATTATGGTCGACTATTACGGCTCCCCGAGCCCGATCCAGTCCGTGGCAAATATCACGGTACCGGAAGCACGTATCATCCAGATCCAGCCCTGGGAGGCCAGCATGGTCAAGAAGATCATCAAGGCCATCCAGACCTCTGAGCTTGGCATCAATCCCAGCACCGACGGCAAGGTGATCCGTCTGATCTTCCCCGAGCTTACCGAGGAGAGAAGAAGAGATCTGACCAAGGACGTCAAGAAAAAAGGTGAGGCTGCCAAGGTCGCGATCCGGAATATCCGTCGTGACGGCAACGATGTCTTTAAGAAGCTGGACAAGAAAGAGGATGTCTCTGAGGACGTCATCAAGGAGCTGCAGGATGAGCTGCAGAAGATTACAGACAGATACATCAAGGATGTGGATAAGATCGTTGACGAGAAATCCAAGGAACTGATGACAGTATAAGCGGCCGGGAACCTTTAGGGTCCGGTCGGAATGCAAACGCCTCCAGGCGGCCTGCCGGCAAGCAGCAGGGCGGTCAGGAGGCGTTGTCATTGTACGCGGTGCGGCTGCAAAACAAGGGCTGCATCCCATCTGCGCAGGTAAGGAGACAGAGGATGGCTGAACAGACAAAGGAACTGAAACTCCCAAATCACATCGCGATCATTCTTGACGGCAACGGCCGCTGGGCCAAGGCAAAGGGCATGCCCAGAAGCTATGGCCATATCGTCGGCTGCGACAATCTGGAAAAAATGTGCGATATCATGGCTGACATGGGGATCCGCTACCTGACGGTCTACGCCTTTTCCACGGAAAACTGGAAGCGCTCTGCCGATGAGATCAAGGTCCTGATGGATCTTTTCCGGAAGTATCTGAAGCGGTGCGAGCGAAAGGCGGAGCGCAATCATATGCGGGTGAAGATCATCGGCGATACCTCTGCGCTGGAGCCGGATATCCAGGAGAGCATACGTGAGCTGGAGGGGATGTCGGCCGGCTATGACCGGATGTTTTTCCAGATCGCCCTGAACTATGGCGGAAGAGACGAGATCGAGCGGGCTGTGACCAGGCTTGCCGACGATGTCCGGGCGGGAAAGATCCCCGAGGGCAGGATCCGTGGCGATGTGTTTGAGCAGTATCTGGACACCGCCGGGATACCGGATCCGGACCTGCTGATCCGGACGAGCGGAGAGATGCGCCTGTCCAATTTTCTGCTGTGGCAGTTGGCTTATACGGAATTCTATTTTACAGATACCGCATGGCCGGATTTCCACAAGCCGGATCTGATGAAGGCGATCGAAAAATACAACAGCAGAGACCGCCGCTACGGCAATGCAAAATAAGTGCTGCGGGAGTACTGCCTGACGATACGGCGGGCAGGAGCCGGATGCAGCGGCTTGTTTCTTTTGGAAAGAAACAGGAAGATATGGATAGAAGGTTTTGCCTATGATATATGTAGTTCTACTGGCAGCCCTGGCTGTCACTCTGGCAGTCCAGTTTCTGACCAGAAACATCGATAATTCATTTCTGACCAGGCTGATCAGCGGCATCGTGCTTGTGGAGCTGGCGCTTTTGCTGATCGGAAGGGGCGGTGCGGTCCTGTACTTTGCGACGCTCGTACTTTCCCTGGTCGGCGTTTTCGAGCTTTACCGTGCCACCGGGATCCATCCGGAGAAGCATAACCTGGATCTTCTGGAGCTGACCGGCTACGTCGGCGTTGTGGTCTACTATATCAGCGTCGTTGTCCTTTCCGGCAGATATCAGCTTCTGGCGCTGCTTCTTTGCCTCGTGATGCTGATGTCGGTCTACGTATTCACGTATCCAAAGTATACGGCTGACCATGTTATGATGGCGTTCTTTGGCATCATGTATGTCGGCGTCATGCTTTCCTTCATCTATCAGACCCGGATGCTGGCCACCGGCAGATACCTGGTGTGGCTGATCTTCCTGTGCTCCTGGGGCTGCGATACCTGTGCCTACTGTGTAGGCATGCTGATCGGAAAGCACAAAATGTCCCCAATCCTGAGTCCGAAAAAGACCATCGAGGGCGCCATTGGGGGGATCCTTGGAGCAGCGCTCCTTGGCATTCTCTACAGCTTTGTAGCCGGCGGTCCATGGTGGGCGTATGCCATCATCTGCATCGTCGGCGGATTGATCTCCATGGTCGGCGACCTGGCAGCATCCGCAGTAAAAAGAAACATGGGCATCAAGGACTATGGCAGGCTGATCCCCGGGCATGGCGGCGTGATGGACCGGTTTGACAGTGTGATCTTTGTCGCACCGATCATTTACTTTCTTTCCGTCGGCCTGGTGCGCTGACCGGACAGAGATATAGAGAAGAGGAGCATCTGATGAGAAAGATCGCGATTTTAGGTTCGACGGGTTCGATTGGCACCCAGACACTGGATATCATCCGGGAAAACAAAGATTTTGAAGTGACAGCTCTTGCTGCAGGCAGGAGCATCGATCTTCTGGAAAAGCAGATCAGGGAATTTACACCAAGACTTGCGGTGGTCTATGACAGGGAAGCGGCAGAACTTCTGCGCGGCCGTGTGGCCGACCTTCCGGTAAAGATCCTTACAGGAATGGAAGGCCTTCTGGAGATGGCGGTTATGCCGGACTGCGACATTCTTGTCACCGCTATCGTCGGTATGATCGGCATCCGGCCGACGCTGGCGGCGATCGAGGCAGGAAAGGATATCGCCCTGGCCAATAAGGAAACGCTGGTTACTGCCGGACATCTGATCATGCCGCTGGCCGGAAAGAAGGGCGTATCGATCCTTCCGGTGGACAGTGAGCACAGCGCCATATTCCAGTGCCTCCATGGCGAGGACAGAGGGCAGATCAGCCATCTGCTGATCACGGCCTCCGGCGGCCCCTTCCGCCACATGAAGACGGAGCAGCTGCAGAATATACGGCCGGCCGATGCCCTGAAGCATCCCAACTGGTCGATGGGCGCAAAGATCACCATCGATTCCTCAACGCTGGTCAATAAGGGTCTGGAGGTCATGGAGGCCAGATGGCTGTTTGACACGCCGCTGGACAGGATCCAGGTGGTGGTGCAGCCCCAGAGCATCATCCACTCCATGGTCGAGTTTACAGATGGTGCGGTGCTGGCACAGCTTGGCACACCGGATATGCATCTGCCGATCCAGTATGCCCTGTATTATCCCCAGAGACGTCCTCTGCCGGGAAAACGTCTGGATTTCACCCAGATCAGCAGCATCGTCTTTGAAGAGCCGGACATGGAGACCTTCAAGGGGCTTCCCCTGGCCATCCAGGCAGCCGGCATCGGCGGCTCCATGCCGACGGTATTCAATGCGGCCAACGAGGCAGCTGTGGCAAAGTTCCTGCGGGAGGAGATCGGATTTCTGGATATCTACCGGATCATCGAGGAATCCATGGCCCGGCACAGCGTCATTGCGCAGCCGGATCTTGACACGATCCTGGAGACAGAAAAGGAGACCAGAGACTGGATCTCGGCAAATTTCTGAACCGGCATTTTTAGACAGAGGAAGTAGAAGACATTGAACTATCTGATCGGTATTCTGATACTGGGACTTGTCGTGCTCTATCACGAGTTCGGTCATTTCCTGCTTGCAAAACTGAATCACATAAAGGTGCTGGAATTTGCCCTGGGTATGGGCCCTATGCTTTTTTCCTTTCAGAAGGGAGAAACGGTGTATGCCCTGCGGGCGCTGCCCTTTGGCGGATCCTGCACCATGCTGGATGAGGACGAAGGCGACGGCCTGGAGGAGGGCAGCTTCATCGGCGCCCCGCTCTGGAGAAGAGCGCTCGTGGTCGCAGCCGGCCCGGTATTCAACTTTATCCTTGCCTTTCTGATCTCTGTGGTCATCATCAGCATCAGCGGTGCTGACCCGGCCACGGTCGTGGAGGTGGCGGCAGATTCTGCCGACGCGCAGGCAGGCCTGCTTCCGGGAGATCGGATCGTGCGGTTCAACGGAAGCTCCGTACTCAATGCCAGAGATCTGTACATGGATGTGGTCCTGAATGAGATCCCGGCAGACCAGATCGAGATGACTGTTGTCCGGGACGGAAAACGGATCGATCTTGCCTATGCGCCGGAGGTAGATGAGCGGTACATGCTCGGCTTTTACTACGGCGATGCAGAGGCCGGCGGAGTAGAGATCACCATGCTGACCAACGACAGCTCCCTGAAGGCTGCCGGGGCACAGATCGGCGATATCATAACCTCCTTCAACGGACAAGCCGTCGGAAGCATGGAGGAGCTGCAGGGATACCTGGCCGAGCATCCGATGGACGGTTCCCCGGTGGATCTTGAGCTTTCCAGGGAAGGCAAAACTATCACCCTGGGCGGCGTACTGCCAAAGACGGTGCGGCGCGGCCTTCTGGGCTTTTCCTTCAATCTGGCAAGAGAAAAACAGCCGGTCGGAGGCGTGATTGCCTACAGCTTTGGAGAGACAGCCTTCTGGGTAAAGATGGTCTGGGAATCCCTGGCCGGACTGGCCGGCGGGACCTACACCGTCAATGATCTGTCCGGGCCGGTAGGCATCGTCAAGACGGTGGGAGATACGGCAGCAGAGGTGGCCGAGGAGGTCTCCGTGGGCGAGGCGGTCCTGACTGTACTCAGCATCATGAGCATGATCTCCGCAAACCTTGGCGTCATGAACCTGATTCCGCTTCCCGCGCTGGACGGCGGAAGACTCTTCCTGATGGCCATCGAAGCGATCAGAAGAAAACCAGTCAACCGGAAGATCGAAGCCGGCATCAATTTCTACGGCCTGCTGATCCTGCTGGTGCTGATGGTCTACATTACGATACATGATATCCTGAAGCTGTTTTAAGCGGATGGAAAAAGCAGGGCTGCTGCAGACAGGCAGAACGTGCATCAATCTTCTTTTGGAAGGATTATGAACGATATCTGCCTGCTGCGGCAGCCTTTTTTGAACCTTTTTTTGAACCCTTTAGGGACAAAAAATGGATAAATTCGAAAGAAACGTAAAGTGAACCGGAAAATGTCCGTGTGCAAAGAAAACGTTGAATTTAAGCCGCTTTTGGCATGAAAAAAGGAAGTTTGCAATTCCTGCAAACTTCCTTCAATGGCTATGCGGAAGATGGGACTTGAACCCACACGACCCTAGGGTCACAAGATCCTTAGTCTTGCTCGTCTGCCAATTCCGACACTTCCGCATATATAAGCGGGGCGAACCCTCGCAACAGATGTTATAATAGCATCTTAATTCCTGTACGTCAACAGAAAATTTCAAAAAAACTGACAAAGGTGTATAATAGACAGGACTGAGCAGAACCGGGAGCATAGCCCCGGCAGGATGATAAGCGTATCAGCCTTGGCGAAAAAAGAGGAGCATATAAAAAATGAAGCTGTTTCATTTATCGGATCTTCATATTGGTCTCAAGCTGATCGGAAGAGATATGTATGAGGATCAGCGCTATATATTGGATCAGATCGTGGAAAAGGCAAAGGAGGAAAAGCCGGATGCCGTCCTGATCGCCGGAGATATCTATGACAAGGCAATTCCTCCGGCAGAGGCGGTGGAGCTGTTTGGCTCCTTTACGGAGAAACTGGCTGATGCGGTGCCGGAAGCGGAGATCATGATGATCAGCGGCAACCATGATTCGGCAGCCCGTCTGGATCTGTACCGCAACCTTCTTTCCCGTCAGCATGTCCATATGATCGGCATGCCGCCGGTCAGTGAAGAGGAGCATATCGAAAAGGTCGTGCTGAACGACGGCTATGGCAGCGTCAATTTTTACCTGCTGCCTTTCGTAAAGCCTTCGATGGTCAGAAAGGTGGTGGGGCAGGACAAAAACGGGAACAACTATTCCTATGACGAGACGCTGCACCGGCTGATCGGGCGGGAAGATATCGATCCGAGCGAGAGAAATGTGCTGGTCAGCCATCAGTTCTATGTGCCAAAGGGCAAGGATCCTGACCAGGTGGACCGCATGGCTTCGGAGATCCTGACCGTCGGCAATATCGACCAGGTCTGCGGAGATGTGCTGGAGGCCTTCGACTATGCAGCCCTTGGCCATATCCACAAGCCCATGCGGGTGGGATCCGATCATTACCGTTACTGCGGAACCCCTCTTGCCTGTTCTTTCAGCGAGGCAGGGCAGACCAAGGGGATCGTTGTCTGTGAGCTTCTGGAAAAGGGGACCGTACATACCAGGGTCCTTCCGCTTGCGCCTCTTCGGGAGGTGCGGACGATCAGAGGAGAGCTCTCGGATGTGCTTGCCATGGGCTGCAGCGACTATGTATCGGTGACGCTGACCGATAAGCGGGATCTGGATGTGATCGATATGCAGGACAGGCTCCGCAGCTGCTTTCCAAATCTTCTGGAGATCCGGCGTGAGACGATCCGGAGCGCAGAGTATACCCGCACAAGAGCGGCAGAGAGGGAACAGAGTCCCTATGAGCTGTGCTGCGCTTTTCTGGCGGATCTGGATGAGGAAGAAAAGGCGATGCTGCAGGATGTGATCCATACGGTACAGGGGGTGAACTAAGGATGAGACCGATAAAGCTGACCATGCAGGCCTTCGGCTCGTATGGAGAAAAGACCGAGATCGATTTTACAAAGCCTGTGCAGAACCTTTTCCTGATCGCGGGCGATACCGGTTCCGGAAAGACGACGATTTTTGATGCTATCGTGTTTGCTCTCTACGGCGAGGCAAGCTCCGGAACGAACAAAAAGGACGGCATCGAGCTGCAGAGTCAGTACACGGATGTGAGCACATCACCCTATGTCGAGCTGCTCTTTTCTGAAAAAAACGGTGAGGAAGAGGATCTCTATACCGTGCGGCGTTCTCCCCGCCATATCCGGAATCTCCAGAGAGGAACCGGGGAGAAGGAAGAGAAGGAGAACGTATCACTGACACTTCCGGATACCTCTATATTCTCCGGAAATATGAAGGAGACAAACCGGAAGCTGGCGGAGATCGTCGGGCTGACGAAGGAACAGTTCATGCAGGTGGCCATGATCGCCCAGGGCGAATTTATGGAGCTGCTTCGGGCCAGTTCCGATGAAAAAAAGCTGATCTTCCGAAAACTTTTCAATACAGAGCAGTACCAGCAGATCATCAATGAGCTGGCGGACCGGAAAAAAGACCGGCAGGCAAAGCTTGCCCGGCTGCGGACGATCTGCCAGAACGAGGTGAACCGGATCCAGGTGCCGGAAGGATTCCCCGGCAGGGATGAACTCCTCCAGGTCAAAAGCCGGCTGATGAGCAATGAGCGGATAACCGCCTCCGATATGGAGCAGCTGTCGGCGCTTCTGGATGCGCTGTGCGGCTTCCTTGGGGAAGCGCGAGGGATGGCTCAGGCAGCGGCAGATGAAGCTGCCGGGGAGCGTGACCACCGGATGACCGCCCTTGCTGCAGCGGAGCAGATCGTGCGATATTTTGACCAGCTGGACCGTGCGCTTGCCGAGCTGGAGGAGTGCAGCAGACAGGAGGATACGATCCGCCAGAAGGAAAAACTCATGCAGGATATCCGCATCTCCTGGGAATTGGAAGGGCAGTTCCGCAGGTTTAAGGATCAGGAGGAGCTGACATCCAGAATGCGCAGCAGCCTGGCAGTGATGCAGGAGAGGCAGCCCGCGCTTATCCAGGCAGCAGAGCAGGCTGCCGAAGGAGAGCGGAAAGCGAAGGAGGCGCTGGACCAGAAGCTGGAGAGCTGTGCGAAAGCGGAGGAGCGGACAGCAAAGGCGCTGGAGCTTTTTGACCAGATCAAAGAAGCCGAAGAGACACTTCACAAAGAAGAAAACAGACTCCTTATAGTCCGGAAAGATGCAGAGGAAAAGCGGCAGCTTTCGGAAGCGCTTGCTGAGTGTATACAGGAATGGCGGCAGCAGGAGAACCAGCTGCAGGGAGCTGAGGCGCAGCTGGCCAATTGGCGGGCAAAGGCAAGAGAGCTTGCGGAACTGCGCCGGGAGGTCAGAGAGGCAGAGCAGCTTCAGAAAGAGGCAGGAGAACAGCGGCAGACGGCACAGCGCGCGGAAGAGGGTTATCGGAAGGCCAGGGAGGAATACCAGGCAGCGGCAGACGCGCATCAGAGTGCCAGACTGCAGTATCTGGATGCCCAGGCCGGCTTCCTGGCATCTACGCTGGAGCCGGGCAAGCCGTGTCCGGTCTGCGGTTCTCTCGAGCACCCGCACCCCTGTGTGCTGGCCGAGGAGCATCGCGTACTGACAAGAGAAAAAATAGAAGCTTTATCCCGGGCGGCAGAAGAAAAGCAGCTGCTGCTGGAGAAGGCATCGGCAAAAGCCCGCTCCGCATCGGATCTTGCAAAGGAAAAGGAAGAGCGGCTTGCATCTGAGCTTGTCCGGCTGACCGGAAAAATCCAGGGAGAGGCTGCAGATGGAAGCGAAAGCCTGCAGATCGCCGGGATGAAGGAGATCCTGGCGGATCGTGCCAGGATTTCGGAGGCAGAGGGCAGGCAGCTGCAGGAAAAAGAAAAGCAGCTTTCCTTTGTCAGAGAGAACCTGAAGGGGGCGGATGAAAAGCTGCAGGCAGCAAGATCCTCAGCGGAGGCTGCCAGGGAGACTGCTGTCCAGACAGAAAAAGCATATGTACAGGCAGAGACGCTGGTAAAGGAGCTGCAGGCCAGAAGGACCTTTGCGGACCGGAATGCGGCAGAAGCAGAGCGCCGCACAGCCCAGGCCGAAAGACAGGCGGCTGTGGACGCACAACGCAAGGCTGCAAGGGATGCGGAGGCGGCTGCAAAAGCGAAAAACGAGGCGGCATCGCTGATCCGGAGATACACAGAGGAGCTGCCGGGGCTGGAAGAGGAGCTTGCCGGCAGAGAAACTGCCTACCGTCTGGCCCTGGAGGAGAAAGCCATCGAAGAGGAACGCTGGATGGCCGTCAGTGCCCGGTATGCCAGAGATGAGGCAGACCAGATCCAGCAGGAGATCACGGCATTCATGAAGAAGAGGGCCGCAGCGGAAAGTGCAGCTGCAACCGCCAGGGAGGCTGCAGGAAGCGGCAGCCGGCCGGACATTGCCATGCTCCGGGAAGCTGCATCAGAAGCAGATAAGGTATGGAAGGAAAAACAGGCGGAGCTGGAGCAGAAAGGTGCGCAGTACCGCGTCGCTGCTGAGACGGCGGCAGCGCTTGCGCCCCGGATGGAAGAAAACAAAGCGCTGACCGAGGAATACCTCCGGCTGTACGGACTCCACCGACGGCTCGCCGGACAGATGACGGGAGCCAGAATGGATATCGAGACCTTTGTGCAGCGGTATTATCTGGAACGGATCCTGGATGCAGCCAATGACCGGTTCCAGGAGATGTCTGCCGGCCAGTTCGAGCTTCGGATGTACGATATCGAAAAGGCCGGAGATGGCAAAAACAGAGGCCTGGACCTGATGGTATACTCAGCGGTCACCGGAAAACTGCGGGAGGTCAGGACGCTGTCCGGCGGAGAATCCTTCATGGCAGCCCTGTCCCTGGCACTGGGAATGGCAGACCAGATCAAGGAATCCGCATCCTCCATCAACCTGGATATGATGTTTATCGACGAGGGTTTTGGTTCACTCGACGATCATTCCAGAGAGCAGGCCGTCAAGGTGCTGCGCGAGATGGCAGGCGGATCCCGGCTGATCGGCATCATCTCCCATGTCAACGAGCTCCGGCAGGAGCTGGAGGATCAGCTGCTGGTCACCAAGGACGATACCGGCAGCCATGTCCGCTGGCAGATTAGCTAAGAGTAAATGACGGTCCGCAGGATGGCAGACATGTCCGGCGAACGTTAGGCAGTCGACGACGGAGGCGCGAGCATAGCGCGGCCGCAAAGGCACTGTCTGAGGGCACTTTACATATTAAAAAAGCCAGAAAAAGAAAAGTGCCCGAGTTTGCCGGAGCGGCCGCAGATAAGCGGCGGAGCGCCGACGAGGAGACAACGCGTGAGCGGACATATCTGCCTGCTTGCGGGCCGCTTTTCTCCTGATACAGTTCGCAATTGACGCCTTGCAAAGCCCTGTGCTATATTAGTAGGGCTGTCAGACTGTCCATCGGATGGAAACCTTATCTGGCAGCAGAAGACAAAGCGATTTTAAGGCGCAGCAAAGAGTGGCAGGAGGCTTTTCGTGGCTGATTTTTCAAAGGAAATCGAAAAAAGAAGAACATTTGCGATCATTTCGCATCCGGATGCAGGTAAGACGACCCTGACAGAGAAGTTTCTCCTGTATGGCGGCGCTATCAATCTGGCTGGTTCCGTAAAGGGAAAGGCAACCGCCAGACATGCCGTTTCCGACTGGATGGAGATCGAGAAGCAGCGAGGCATCTCGGTGACTTCTTCTGTACTTCAGTTTAATTTTGACGGGTACTGCATCAACATCCTTGATACACCCGGACATCAGGACTTCTCGGAGGATACCTATCGTACGCTGATGGCGGCGGATTCTGCCGTCATGGTCATCGATGGCGGTAAGGGCGTGGAGGCCCAGACCCGAAAGCTGTTCAAGGTATGTGCCATGCGGCATATCCCCATCTTTACCTTTATCAACAAGCTGGACCG
>DFFG01000006.1 GCA_002368795.1 Eubacterium sp. UBA3782 | reverse complement strand
CGATAGCTCAATGGTAGAGCACTCGGCTGTTATCCGAGTTGTTGTAGGTTCGAGCCCTACTCGGGGAGCTCGATGAAGGTTTTCTTCATCCCCTTGATCTTTAGCTCAGTTGGTTAGAGCAGTCGGCTCATAACCGATCGGTCCTGGGTTCGAGTCCCCGAAGGTCCACTTGACTGCCTGGATGATCAAAAAAATATGGCCCAGTGGCTCAGTTGGTTAGAGCGCCGCCCTGTCACGGCGGAGGTCGTCGGTTCGAGTCCGATCTGGGTCGCACCTGGAAGGAGATGTGAAAGCATCTCCTTTTTATATATCGGCAATGCGCTGTGCGCCCGCATCCTCGCGGTCCTGTGTTTTTCACACATCACATACCCGAAGCACAGTGAAAATCAGGCACAGCAGGCATGACCTTGCCTGCCGCCTGCGAAAACGATATAATGATTACACCGGCAAAAGGCTTTCCACACGTCGTGCTTGCACGTAAGGGTGGAAATGGCTTTATGCCGGGCCCCGCATGAGCATGAAGCGCTGCGTGCAGCGCGGGAATGCGAATGCGGGGAGGATCGCGAGAGCACGAATGTGCGCAGCGATCCATAATCATGAATAAATAGATAGGTACAAGGCAAAAGGCTTTCCACACGTCGTGCTTGCACGTAAGGGTGGAAATGGCTTTATGCCGGGCCCCGCATGAGCATGAAGCGCTGCGCGCAGCGCGGGAATGCGAATGCAAAAATAATTGTTCAGGAGGCACACTGGTGGCAGACAGCAGAGCTTGGTACAAACTGGATAATGCGGCAACCATTATCCCCCCGACCATGGAGGGAGCGGATACCCGTGTGTTCCGGCTGGTCTGCGAGCTGAAGGAGGATGTCGATCCGGAGATCCTGCAGTCTGCGCTGGATGAAGCGCTGAAGGAATACCCTCATATGAACTGCTGCCTGCGAAGGGGTATCTTCTGGTTTTATCTGGACGAGATGAAGACGCTTCCAAAGGTGGAGGAGGAGAGGATCCAGGCGCTCAAGGCACTGTATGTGCCGGGGACGAAGCGGGTCCTGTTCCGTGTCAGCTATTTCCGGAACCGGATCAATCTGGAGATCTTCCATGTGCTGGCGGATGGAACCGGAGGTTATGCCTTCCTTCGCAAGATCGTGACCGGATATCTCGTTATGAAGCATGGGTTGGATACTTCCGGGATCCAGGAGGATCCTTCTTCTGTCTCGGAAAAGCAGGCCGACGCCTTCCGGCATTTTTATGACAACAGCAGACAGGCGACCGAGAGAAACTTTTTCCGGGATCTCTTCCCGGTGAAGGCCTATCAGCTGAAGGGTGAGAAGGATGAAAATCTGAAGGAGCACCTGATCGAGGTCACGGTACCGACGGCAGATATGCTGGAGCTGGCCCACCGGCTGGGCGTGACCATCGGCGTTCTTGGTACGTCGATCTATGTGGAAGCGATCTTAAAGGAGATGAAGCATGAGGATTACGGCAAACCGGTCGTTGTCAGTGTGCCGGTCAATCTCCGTCAGTTCTTCCCTTCGTATACGACAAGAAATTTCTTCGGGACGATCAGTGTGTCCTTTGATCCGAAGCTGTATGACGGCACGCTGGAGAGCATCCTGCCGGTCATCCGCAAGGAATTCGCCGATAAGCTGACCGATGAAAAGATCTTTTATACGATGAACACATACTCATCGCTGGAGCATAACCGGTGGATCCGCTTTGTCCCGCTATTCATCAAGAACTTTGTGGTGGGGCGGTTTACCAGCGCCAAGTACAGCAGCGTAACGACCTCGGTCTCCAACGTGGGCAGGATCGCCATGCCGGAGATATGTGTTCCTTATATCGAAAAGTTCAGCACCTTTATGGCCTGCAAAACGGTCTTTGTGTGCATCACTTCCTTTGGCGGACATATGGTGTTTGGCATCACGACCTGCTATAAAAAGCACCAGATCTCACTGAATTTTGTCCGCCGTCTGGTGGAGCTGGGGATCCCTGTGGAGGTTGCCAGCAACGATTACGAGCTTCCCTGGGAAGAGCGGGAAAGGACGTGACTATGCAGAACTGCGGAAAATGCCGGATCACGGTCCGGGGATACAAGAGCTGCTGTCCGCTGTGCGGCGGCCCGCTGCAGGGAGAGCCGGAAAAACCGGCATTTCCTGTTCTGGAGGAAAAACACGTTTCACGAATCACGCTGCTGAAGGTCACCGGCTTTCTGCTGATCCTGTTTTTTGCGGTCATGCTGGTCATACAGCTTATCGTTGGACGGATGTTTTCCTGGATGCCGCTGGCGGTCCTGATCGGCGGGATCGCCCTTGCGGATGTCTGGGCGGCAGGCACCCTGGTGCGCAACGTGCTGAAACTGATCACCTCACAGGTCTGCGTCGGCATGCTGCTGTGCGTGATCGTTGATATCTATTTTGGATGGAGGGGATGGTCTGTCTCCTATGTGCTTCCGGTGGCCGCTCTGGCACTTACCGGGCTTACCTTTCTCATCAGTCTGGTCGGGCGCGCAGAACTGCAGGATTTTGTGATGTATCTGGTCTTTGATCTTGTCGTTACCTATGTGCAGCTCATTTTTCTGCTGCTGAAGAAAAATCCGCATCCGACGCCTGCCGTGCTGAGTATGACGATACCGACAGTGGTTCTTCTAGCGATCGTGATCTTTTTCCGAAAAGATTTCCGTTCCGCACTGAGCCGCTACTTCAACACCTGAGGAACGTATGAAAACAGATGCAATAACACCAGGCCGGATTCGGATGGCGAAGGTCGGCGATTTTGTGGAAAAGACCATCGGCATGGAGGTCGAAAAGCACCTGGAAGCACCTGACCTGATCGAGGAGCCCGAGTATCAGGTCTGGTACCGGGTCAGCATCCCTGAGGGGATCACGGCAGACGGCTCCGAGTACCATGTTTACCTGAAAAAGGCGGAATCGGATGACCTGTGCATTTTTCTTTCCGGCGGAGGCGTCGCCTGGAATGGCTATACGGCAGCCCGGCCGGTTACAGGGGCAAAGGTTGCTGCGGGACTTCCGAATTTTTACTGGAACAATCTGCGGCCCTTCACCCAGCTGATGAATATCAATACGGGGATCACCCAGATCGGAAACCCGGCCAATCCGTTTGATAACTGGAATATGCTGGTGATCACCTATGCCACCGGCGACTTTCACGTGGGGCGGAGCGATTTTCCCTATACCGGTGAGGATGGGAGCGAACAGATCCTGCATTTCCATGGCTACACAAATTTCCTGGAGGCGATGAAGGTTGCCCGCCATTTCTTTGCCAGCCCGTCCAGACTGCTGATCGCAGGGGACAGTGCCGGCGGGTTTGCGGTGCCGGCAGTCACGCCCACGATCCTGGAGGATTTTTATCCGGAGTGCGAAAACGTGACGCTGCTCTCAGACAGTGCGCAGATCAATTACCGGAACTGGAGGTATACGGCGGAGAACGTATGGAAGAGTCCGGAGCGCATCTGGAAGGCCATAAACGGACCGAACATCGCGGTGGAATGGTACCGGGAGCTGCACAGGGTGTGGGGAAAACGTCTGAAATATCTGTATGCCGGATCGCCCAGGGATTTCCTTCTCAGCTCCTATGAGAACGATGTGCTGACCCATCAGTATACGACGGATACAAAGGTGCAGCATGACTATTATCTGCGGATGCAGGATATGCTGACCCAGCTCAAACGTATAGAGCCGGATTTCGGGATCTTTATCTACAACTGGCCCAATCTGCGGATGCTGCTGGGCGGTACCGTGCATACCGCCGTCCGGCATCCCCGGTTTTATTTCCGGGCAATGCCCTCCGATATGACCATGGCGGAGTGGCTTTTCGATGCGGTAAGCGGCAGCGTATACGACGTCAATCTGGAGCTGATGAGCAAAGATTGATGAAAATAGGGCGAATTGTTCTAAAAGAAAAGAAAACAACGTAAAATTTACGGAAATGCAATAAAAAATTAATAAATTTAATTTTAACACAAGATGTGGTAAACATAATGCAAAACGCGGCGCACATCTTGTGCCAGATGGCCGGAAATCGTTGATTTCTGGCCATTTGCGCCTTGTTGGGCATTTGCAATTCCCTCCTGTTTTGCTTATAATAAAATAGTTTTGAAGGGTGAATTGCTTTTACAATATCAGAACGGGGTACAGTATGATGTTGAATGCAATTCAGGATTATGTAACATATTTACGGGAAGTAAGACAGATCTCGTATAATACCGAGATTTCTTATGAACGCGATCTGAGAAAAGCGGCAGAATATTTTGACGGCCAGGGGATTTTAAGGCCGGAGGATGTGACGGTAACCGCACTGAATTCCTATCTGCTTGCTCTGGAGCGGGAGAACATGGCACCGGCTACGGTGTCCAGAAATATTGCTTCGATGCGTTCATTTTTTCAGTATCTGCAAAGAAACCATGTGATCGAGGAAGACCCTTCCGAGTCGCTTCGTCCGCCAAAGGTGGAAAAAAAGAAAACGGAGCTTCTGACCATAGATGAAGTCCGCCGGTTGCTGCAGGAGACAAATCCGAGCACAGACAAGGGGATGCGGGACCGAGTCATGATCAGTATGCTGTACTGCACCGGTATCCGGATCAGCGAGATGATTCACTTAAAAGTGGGGAATGTGAATCTGAGCATGGGGTACATCCGCTGTACCGATGGCAGGAAGGAAAGGATGCTTCCGGTAGACGTGGACATGTGCAGACTGCTGGAGCTCTACATGGGTGAACCCAGGACCAGAATGCTGAAGGGCCAGAACAGCGAGTACCTGTTCTGCAACTGCTCGGGCACACCGATGAGCCGCCAGGGCTTCTGGAAGGTCATAAAGAGCTATGCGGATATGGCAGGGATCGATAAGGATGTCACGCCGCGGATCATGCATGATTCCTTTGAGACGCATATGATCCGGAATGACGGTGATGTGCATCAGATCCATCAGCAGCTCGGCCATATGGAAATGGTGCCGCAGAGCGCCAGCTCTATGCAGTACAGCTAGAAAAGCTGACGAAACAGACAGAGCGGAGATATGCCGAAAAAAGAATGGCGCGCCAACCTGTGACAACAGAAAGGGGCGCTGCTTACAGATAAATAGGAACTGTAAAAAAGGAACTGCGGTCAGTGGAAAAACTGATGGGCAGTTCCTTTTTGCATACAGTACGCGCCGCAGGAAGGCATTACGCAAAGGCTTTAAGCCTTATCAGGCCTGCAGAATGTTTGCTTTAATGTCTTCCTGCGGCGCGTATTGTGTTGATTAATCGGTTTGCATCAGCACAGGGCGGCGATGTCGTAGATCAGGCGCTCGGACTCGTCCCAGCCAAGGCACGGGTCGGTGATGGATTTGCCGTATACATGGTTTTTGTCGCCGATCCTCTGGCAGCCGGGCTCCAGGTAGCTTTCGATCATCAGGCCTTTGACCAGCAGGGAGATCCGGGGATCGTACCGGCGGCTGTTCAGGACCTCTTTGGCAATCCTGGGCTGCTGGGCATACTGCTTGCCCGAGTTGGAATGGTTGGTGTCCACCAGGACGGCCGGATACTGCAGTGTGGTCTCGTTGTACAGACGGAGCAGCAGCTCCAGATCCTCGAAATGGTAGTTGGGCAGGTCGTTGCCGTGCTTGTTGGTCGCGCCGCGGAGGATCGTGTGGGTCAGCGGATTGCCTGAGGTGCGGTATTCAGCGCCGCGGTAGATGAAGGTATGGCTGTGCTGTGCGGCAATGCAGGAATTCAGCATGACAGAGAGTGCACCGCTGGTGGGATTTTTCATGCCGGCGGGATTATCCATTCCGGATACCGTGAGGCGGTGCTGCTGGTTTTCCACCGAGCGGGCGCCGATCGCCACATAGGACAGGAAGTCGTCCACGTAGCTCCAGTTTTCCGGATACAGCATCTCGTCGGCAGCGGTCAGACCGGACTGTTCGATGGCATGGATGTGCATCTTCCTCATGGCGAGAATGCCCGCCTTAAGGTCCGGTTTGGCTTCCGGATCCGGCTGATGGATAAAGCCTTTATAGCCCATGCCTGTGGTGCGGGGCTTGTTCGTGTAAATGCGGGGGATCAGGATCAGCCGGTCGGCGACCTTGTCCTGCAGCTTTGCCAGACGGTTGACGTACTCGAGGACAGAATCCTCGTTGTCGGCGGAGCAGGGGCCGATCACGACCAGAAATTTTGAAGATTCGCCGGTAAAGACTTTGCGGATCTCCGTATCCCGCTCTTCCTTGATCCTTTTCAGGTTCTCCGACATGGGTACAAGTTCTTTTATCTCCTCCGGGGACGGAAGAGTATCAAGCAGAAAAAAACTCATTGGAAGGTTCCTCCACAAGCTGAAAAAAAGCAGGACGGTCAATGATTTGAGGTCCGTCCAAAAGATTCCGGACAAGGACCGCCTGTCTGCAATCATACATCATCCGGCGCCGTTTGTGAACCGGATTTTGGCTGCCTTGACGCGGTTTTCTGTGGGTGCTATGCTGACAATCAGAATAAGATCTACCATTGGCATAGCGCGGTTTGCCTTTGCCGCGGCAATGCTTCGGCGCCGGAAAGGGGGCCACCATTATGTTTGCAGATTATCATGTACACACCAGCTTTTCCTCGGACAGCGATACGCCCTGTGAGCAGATGATCGAAAAAGCCATCCGCCTGGGGATGGACCGGATCTGCATCACCGACCATTACGACATGGATTATGAGACCGGCGAGTTTCAGCTGGACACACCGGCGTATGAGCAGAAGATCCTGGAGCTGCAGGAATTATATGCGGACCGGATTGAGGTGCTTTACGGTGTGGAGATGGGCCTGAAGCCTGACCTGGAAGAAAACCGGCGGTTCTCCGGATATCTGGAAAGCCATCCCTTTGACTACTGCATCGGTTCCGTTCATGTGATCGATGGAAAGGATCCCTACTACCGGGACGAGTTTGCCATGAGCGATGCAGAGATGTTCCGGCGGTATTTTGAGATCACGCTGGAAAATATCCGTGCTCTTTCCGGATTCCAGACCCTTGGCCATCTGGATTACGCCGTGCGTTATGGCATAAGGAAGGCAGAGGAGTATTCCTACCGGCGCTACAGCGACCTGATCGACATGATCCTTATCGAACTGATCAACCGGGGCATCGCCCTGGAGGTCAACACAGCCGGATACCGTGCCGGTCTCGGAGCGCCAAATCCCCATCCGGATGTGATCCGCAGGTACCATAATCTGGGAGGAGAGCGGATCGTGCTCGGGTCGGATGCCCATGCCCCGGAGTATCTGGGGTACGGCATGGATATGGCCAGGGACCTCCTTCTGTCTCTGGGTATACGCTATGTTACTGTATATAAGAAGAAAAAGCCGGAGATGATCCGTCTGTAGCCGCAGAAAAGTTAAGCGCCAAGCCTTTATGGGTGGCGCTTTTCTTTTTTCTGGAGAGGCCTAAACTTAGACTTGAATTTTAGAAGGTTATTGGGTATTATAAGAACGAGTTGTTAAACTTTAAACACATTATAAGTACATAGGTTATGTAGGAGGAACACTATCATGGCAGTAAAAGTTGCAATTAACGGTTTTGGCCGTATCGGACGTCTTGCATTCCGTCAGATGTTCGGAGCAGAGGGCTTCGAGATCGTAGCGATCAATGACCTTACATCCCCGAAGATGCTGGCTCATCTGCTGAAATATGATTCTACCCAGGGCAGATACGCACTTTGCGATAAGGTCACTGCCGGCGAGAATTCCATCACTGTAGACGGAAAAGAGATCACTATCTATGCTAAGGCTAATGCTGCAGAGCTTCCCTGGGGAGAGCTTGGCGTTGATGTAGTTCTGGAGTGCACAGGTTTCTATACCTCCAAGGCAAAAGCTCAGGCACATATCGATGCAGGCGCAAAGCATGTCATCATTTCTGCCCCGGCAGGAAACGATCTTCCTACCATCGTATATAACGTTAACCACCAGAATCTGACAAAGGATGATACCATCATCTCCGCAGCTTCCTGCACCACCAACTGC
>DFFG01000047.1:90772-140376 GCA_002368795.1 Eubacterium sp. UBA3782 | reverse complement strand
TTGAAAAGTATTGATTTTATGGCACGACGGCGTAAACTAACTGTCAGTTGAAAGTTGTGAGAGTCCACCTGAAGAGTCTCTGGATGTGCTTTGAATCAGCACCATTTTACTCAACCATCTGACATAAGTCAAATCCGCATCGCCCCGTCCGGGACTCTATAATTCTCACTCTGCTTGTTCGCTTTATATCTGCCGTCTTTGGTCCTGTCAAGGCTGCCGCAGGCACCTGTCCAGGCTCCGGCCTTGACAGGACCAAATGCGGCAGATGGTTTGTAGTCAAGCAGAGTAAGGTTATTTTTATGGCTTTGTCGCCATTTTTTCTGTCAGATTTCATTCAATCGATTCCGGATCGCCAGCGTTTTCCTTGTTGTCAGGCCTGCGATACTCGCCTGCAGTTTCTCCCAGTAAGGGCCTATCTCTTTCTGGCTCTGTGTCCGCTTATTCCTGACTGATGCCAGATCGATCATACCGTCTGTTCCCGTTGCCGAGAGTGTCTCTAAGGCTTTCTTTCTGCGGTACCGGACTAGGTCGATGATCTTTTCGTCCCCATGATTCCGTACATAACAACGCAAATGGCACATAGCATCGCTTCCGGTCTCGCTCCAGCCCATCGGGCGGGAGCTCATCCTCTCTGAGTACACATGGCTGACATGTCCCTCCGCGCTGCATCCCAGCACGTTTCGGTCATGGAATGCCAGCTGTATTGCATTCCAGTTGTTTACCAGATAGCTCCGGCATGCTTCCACGGCCTCGTCACCGCCGCAATGGTTCTGTATCCGGGTAAGCAGTTTTTTGGCGGCAACCGGTTTATTCTTGTAGATGTACTTGTAAAATCGTCCCTTTGTGATATCTGCTTCATCCAACGTTAGTCTTGCTACCCGGTTGATATATTTCATCAGGTGGAACCGGTCAGCTACGAATACGCTCTTGTCTACATAGTCTGTCCCGGCTTTGATCCAGGCCGCCCCATCTCCGCTGATGTACACTTTCTTCAGGCTATCGGTATCATAGTGGTCTTCGATATACTTCTGTACTTTCTCCCACAGAGCCTGGTTTCCCTCACTGCCCCTATACAGACCGCCCTTGTAGTGCGGTGTGAGCAGTTTCCGTTTCCCCTTGCATAGATCGGCTTTTCCTTCGTAGAGATAGATCAGCTTCCCGAGGAAGCCCATATGTCCTTCTCCACCGCCCTGCTCGTGGATGTGGTCTTCGTCAGCTTCGATATACAGGTATTCACACCATTTCTTTTGTTTTACCGGCTGTTCCGTCTCCTGTGCCAATGCGTCCAGGATCCCGTGGACTTTCTCCATCACGGCCACTTTTGACAGCTTCTGGTCACGGATCTGCAGGCGGTCTGCGGCTTTCTGGTAGGAACCCTTTTGTGCTTCCCGGAGCACTCCTGCTTCTGCCAATTCGCTGAGCCGTTCGTGAGACGGCAGCCCCATCATCTCATCCAGAAGGAAGTGGTAGCTCTTGTCTTTCCTGCTCTGGAAGAGGGTTCGGGTAAATGTGACATCCCCTGTGGTAGTAATCAGGGTCCGGTCTGTTCGCCGCTGGATCGTATAGTCACGCTTCCGGATCCCACTGTTACGGATCAATGTATCCGTTTCTGTCAGCGTCAGGGCCAGAAAGTCTGCGACCGTCCTGCTGCCCAGCTCCACGGCTTCCTTTTCCAACGCGTCAAACCGTTTTTCCAGGCAAAATCTTTCCTGCAGATCCAATAAATTTTCCGCAAACCCCGCTATCAGTGTTACAATGTCCATGAGAGTATCCGCCTTTCAAGTATTGGTTTTTTGAGCAACTACCATTATACTCGCCAGGTTGGCTACTCTCCTTTATTATTTTCAATTCAACTGATGAAATCTTTACGCCATGTGCTCTTTGCCTGTCTGAGCTGCCTTGTATTTTGGCCCTATGCACAATGGGTTTGGCGCAGCTTTTATCAATCGTATCAGTTTCCCGCTTTTATCCTTCTATCACGAACATATAGGTGCCTGCCTTGTCCGCAGCGAACACTTCAAAAACCTGCCCGAATGCCTGTCTTCTTCCCTCATGCTCACATCCGCCGGGCGGGGCGACTGTCTCATGATCCGTCACAGGGACCCAGATCTCTGAACGTCCTCCCGGAGAGCTGACCGTCATGCTGTCAGCAGTCATGATAACCTGGATGCTGCCCTTTCCTGTGGGCACAGTACAAGCATACTGGGACAGACCAGCTCTCTGCGGGATCACCTGCCATGCCGCATATCCCGGACGGATCGGCCGGACCCCGGCAATATACCGGCTCATGGCGAGGATCGGGCCGGACGACCAGGCATGGTTGTGGGTATCCAGATTTTCCTTTCCTGTCTCATCCGGCTTGCGGAACTGTTCCCACAGGGTGGACCATTCATCGTCCAGCATACCGGCATACCGTCCGGTCATCCGCCTCCTGGCTGCTGTTCCATAGCCCATTTCGTACAGCGCCTGGTCAACAAAATTCTCCATATACGGGCCGGAATTCTGAACCTTCTGCAGGATGTCGGCAAGCAGGTCGTATCTGTCCTGCCCGGCAAGGCCTGCGAGCACGGCGACCGCCTGGGCGCGGTCATCCGCCGCTTTGTCCTCTGTCTCTCCATAATAGGCGTATCCTGTCCAGAAGGCAGCATCGAAAGCCCGCCTGATCCCCGTAAGCCGGGAGAAGAGAAAATCATGATCCTGCACGATCCCCAGCTCAGCTGCCATATTGCGGACGCAGCTGCAGGCCCAGAAATACCAGGCATTCTCCAGCACCGGCAGATCCTGCCCGCTGCCCCAGTCGCCCCAGTACATCGTCCCCTTGCGGACATCGACCAGACCATCTGCCCTTTGTTCCCACAAACGCAGATAATTGATGCAGTATGGATAGACCTCCTGCAGCAGCGACCGGTCACCGGTCTGCATATAATAATCCCAGAAACCGACGATTCCGAAAAGCTGCTGCTGCGGCAGCTCGTACCGGCAGCCATCCTCCTTGTTGTTGGGAACGACCGTCTTCAGAACGTTGTAGTAAGGGCCCGCCGGATCCTCTGTATCCGTCCAGCCGAGCATCGAGTACACTCCCTTTTTATACAAAAGCTGCGCCTTCGGATCCAGAACGGCAAGGGCTTCCTGCATCTGGAGCGTCACATCGCCCCACCACTGGACCCGCTCCCGGTCGGGGCAGTCCATAAAGGTATCCCGCATGCAGATCTGCAGCGTATTGACGCTCTCCTGCCACAGCTGATCCAGTGCCGGATCTTCCGAAGCAAAGGATCCTATGACCTCCGTATCGTATCCCGTCTCCACATAGCGGAAGTGGATGATCCGCACGCCGGCCGGCAGGACAACGCGAAGCCTCTGGGCAGAATACCAGGTCCTGCAGTTCCATTTCTGGATCCCGTCACAGGTCCGATAACCTGCGGCAGGTCCCTCTGCAGCTCCCGAAGGATACAGGCCGATCGTCAGCCCTGCCGAAGCCGCCTCCAGCTCCAGCACCGGCGCTATCTGCAGATTCTCCGGAAGGGTAAGGTCGATCACGGTCTCTTTTGTAGTAAACTGCTCCCGGTAAGGCTCCAGCACTTCCCCATTGACAAAATCCTTTTCCTCTGACCAGGTAAAGAAGGGGATCTCCCTTTCGTACAGGTCATTCCATGGCTGATCCCCTGCCTTCCCCAGCACCACCGCACTGTCCCAGGCGGAATCATCATAATCCGGCTCCATCCAGACCTCCCGGCCATCCCGAAGCAGGCTGCCTGCTGCCTCTGCAGAGTATAGGATGTTCTCCTCCGGAAGCCGGTGATTTTCTGACGGCCCCGGACTGCCGACGCCATCTGGCGAAAGGTACCCGGTATGCCTGACCAGCTTCCAGGAGCCATCGGTCTGCAGAGAGGTACCATTCCCCAGGTCCGCCTCCATGAGAAAACCAGCCTGCCCGGAGGAATGGTAGGAATAATAGGGATCCTCATCGCCATAATACCAGGCAAGAACAGCGACCGTATTTTTTCCCTCGGAGAGATACGGACGGATATCCACCTGATCTGCATAGGTATCGTCCCGGGTCGGTCCTCGCTTCACGCTGCCCTCATTTACAGCCAGCTGTCCATTGATCCAGAGCCAGTACTTGGAATCCGCCGCGATCACTGCCGGGATCTTGGCTGCCAGAGCACCCGTATCATCAATGACAAATGTCTTTCTGGCACAGACCCAGTTATTTGCCGACACATGATCCTTATGCCAGATCCAATTTGCAGTGAGTTTCTTCTCTATTTTTCCCGTATGGAATGCAGGAATATCGTGATCCTGTCCGTTATCCGCAAAGGAAGGAGCAGCCTGCTCTGTGTCGGCTTCCTGGCAGCTCATGCCCTCTGCCATCAGCCGCTCCCTCTCCCTGGGATCGTTGGTAAAAAAACGCTGTCCTGTCCGGAGATCACACAGCTGCCAGATCTGCTCTGTCCCTAAAGCAGGTATTCTCAGAAAACAGCCGCTGTACAGCATCCCGGCATCTGCAAGGAGATCCCTCTCCTCCCGGCCTGCAACATAAAACACGTCCTTTGTCAGCGGATCCTGCATCCGAAACATGGTATGCTCACCGGCAGCCGCTGCCGATACCGGACAGACGGATACCCAGAACAGAAAAAGGACCGGAAGCAGCCAATGCACGATTACGTTCTTCATTCTGTGCGGCCCTCCTGTCCTTCTTCTTTGTACCTATATGAATCTTTTTTCAGGGATGCCCGATCAGAGGGGCGCTTCCCGCTGCAGACCTGCCGCAGCTTGCAGCTGCTTTTGTTTGTCACCTGGTTATCTCACAGGAAGCCGGAAGTGCATTCAGCGGCGAATAATCGGCGATCGGATTGCCATCCAGCTTTATTGCGGTCAGATTTGACAGGCCTTTTACCGGACTGATATCCGTGATCTGATTGTTGTCGATCATCAGTCTGGACAGCAGCTTCAGCTCCTGTACCGCTTCGATGCTTTCGACCTTATTATGACCGATATACAGAGAGGTCAGCTTTGTCAGACTGCTCACAGCACTGATATCGGTCACCTGATTGTTGGAGAGATGCAGATAGTCCAGCTCCGGCATCCGGGATACCACAGCGATGCTGCTGATCCGGTTGTTGTCACAATCGAGGTGCACCATCTTTGTCATCCCCTCCAGAGCGCTGATATCTACCACCTGATTTGAATCGAGGTCCAGCAGTTCCAGACTGGTCATGCCGCGAAGGGGCCTTAGATCCGCGATCTGATTATTGAAGATCTGAAGCTCTTTCATGGAGGTCAATCTGGTGAGCGCGTTGATATCCTTGATCGAATTGTTATCGATCATCAGCTCCGTCAGGCTGGTCAGATCATGCACAGCCTCAATGCTGCTGATCTGGTTATGCCCGGCATACAGAACCTCCAGCCGGGTCAGTCCCCGGACCGGCGAAAGATCCGAGACCTCATTTGAAGAAAACTTGAGGGTCCTCAGACTTGTCATCCCCTGTACCGGTGAAAGATCACTGATGGAATTATTATCGATATCCAGACTTGTCAGGGCGGTCAGTCCGGCTAGCGGGCGGATCGTTGAAATAGCATTGTTATCCAGTGAAAGGGTCCGCAGGTTTGTCAGTCCGGATAGCGGACTCAGATCTGATATCGCATTGTTGTCCAGCACAAGCGACTGCAGCGACGTACAGTAGACAAGATCCTGGATCAACGTGATCTTTTCTGCGGATCCGGCAGATCCGCTGCAGGACAGATCCAGTTCCTGCAGAGCAGCAAGATCACCGGCCGTGACTTCACCGGAGAGTATGCCAAGAGCCGACCGCAGCTTTGCCTCCAGATTGCTGTCATGCCACACGATAACCGTATGATCAGCTTCCGCCGTTTTTTCAGGCGCTGCTGTATTCTCCTCTGCAGCAGGTACCTTTGCCGGCTCTGTTTCTGTATCATCTTGAGACGCTTCGGATGCTGCCTCTGCTGTATCCAGAGCAGCCTCCTCTTCTGATACATCCTTCACCGGAGTTCCGATAATCGGGGCTCCGGTCAGGACAGCCTCGGAGACGGGCGCTTCTGCAGAAACTTCATCCGAAGATGTCTGCCTGCTCTCTGCCTCCACAGCAGCAGCGGCTGTCATTCCCGAAGAACTGTCAGCTGCCTGAGCCGACGGATCATCCGTTTTCCTTCCGCCAAAGGTCAAAGCCAGGATAGCACCGGCAATAACCACAAGCAGGATCACTGCCACCGCCCAGATCGCTGAGCGGCTCGCCGGGGCTTTTGCGGCCGCAGGGGCAAATCTTACCTGACCGACCCATTCGGCAAAGCCCTCCGGTGCCAGTCCGGATGCCTGCAGGTTCTGTATGCCGGCCTCCTTCAGCCGCTCAAAGGTAAGCAGGCCTTCCGGGTAGGTCTCCACCAGATCAAGCCTCATGAAAATCTGCGATCCGCCATAAAACAGCCGGTGCTTTACGCATTCCTCCGACGGCCGGTCCATATGGTAGAGCGGAAGCTCTGTAACTACACATCGATAACGAATGGCTCTCTGGGGATGTGTCTGGTAGATGTAAACCGTATCCCCTTTGGAGACTCCGTTCAGCAGAGGCCATGTGACCTGGCTGTTCTGGACAAAAACTCTGTCCATGTCAAAATAATTGGTGCTGCAGATCAGGATCCACTCTTTTCTCTGTTCCATACCGGGTCTCTCCCTCTCCCTATCGATGCTTTGCTCTATCCTGCGCATCCTGCCTCATATGGGCTCTGCCAAAAATTTTCCTGTACCCTTGTTAAAAATACCGCCGGCAGAGAAAACTGCTGCGGAATTGATAAAAGCAAAACCGATACAAGCTTACCTTCTCTTAAATCTCCTGCGGATACCGGACAGACTGCCCATGATCAGCGGATTTCTGAGCAGCAGCAGCGCTGCCAGATAGCCGATCCCCGTAAGGCAGATCCCACAGGCAAGATGCAGGATATTGTTCACAAACAATAAATCTGAGAGAAACCTTGCCGCAGCCACCATAATACCGCCGATAAAGGCATGAAGGATATCCCTGCCCACAATCAGGCCGCCAAGTTTCTCCCGATCCCTCGGAAGCTTCCATATGCAGTAGGCCAGCACTGTAAGCTCTGCCAGCGCAGTCGTGGAAGCCGCGCCGATCTGCCGGAACATCCAGATACAGGGGATATTCAGGACGATATTTTCCACAGCAGCGAAGATCGTGGCCTTCGCGTTGTTTTTTTCAAGACCGAGAGGGATATTGATGCACCGGGTGACAACACCGCCAAATACCGCAAACAGAAGGGCAATAGAAAGGATGCGGAACACCGGAACAGCCTCCTCATACTGCGGACCGCCGATGATCAGGACGATGTCCCGGGCGAAAAAGATCATGCCGGCAACTGCAGGGACGATCAGCAGGATAAAGAAGGAAAGCAGGTCCCGCAGGACCTCTCGAAACTGCTTCCAGTCCCCCCTGGCGCTGGAAAAGGACAGCTTGGGCAAGGTCACAGAATAGACGGCAATAAACAGATTTTTGATGATGGTATAGATCTTTACGCCGATGGCATAGATGCCCACGGCATAATCACCGGCCATCCAGCCCAGCATGGTCGTATCTGAGCTGACATAGATGGCGATGGTCAGATTGTTGATAAAGAAAGGCCACAGATGATCAACATGCGTTTTCAGCTCGGGGCTAAGCGCAATGCGCAGACGCGTGTACCGCCTGCAATAGAAGAAATTCAAAATGGCAATGCAGCCGTTGCCTGCAACGGTCAGAAAAGCGTAGATCAGATAATCCGATTTCTGCCGTACAAGAAGAAGCAGCGCGCCCAGGAACAGCACATTGATCAGGGCACTGCGGATCGTAATGTACCGATAGTCCTCGTAGACCACATTCATCCAGTCGACACCGAAGGTCGTAAAAACAAAGGAAAGACTCTGAATGGCAATAAGCAGGGCATAGGGCCGAAACTTTGGCACAGCTGCCGTCACCAGGGCCAGCAAAACCAGAGAGATCAACATCGTCAGCAGATTCAGCGTAAACAGCTCCGAGGCAATCTTTCCAAAACGCTTCCGGTCATCCTTGACCCTGGCGCCTTCCCTGATCGCATAGGAATTCACGCCAAATACTGCCAGAAGGGAAAAATAGGAAACGATGCTCGCCGCATAGGTCACCTTGCCCAGATTGACAACGCCCAGCACCCGCACCGCATAGGGGTAGGTGATCAGCGGGAAAACAATGGCCAGCAGACTCTTTATGATGTTGTAAAATGCATTTTTCTTTATCGATGTTTTTTCAGCCATGCTATTAAACCGGGCGGATGGATACGTCCGCCCGGGTTTGTCCTTACCTTTTATTTATGAAATACCTGGCATTGCTGCCACCTGATTTTTCTGGCGTCGGCTCTGGCACCGCGGTTCACTTAAACTCCACAGAGTGGCAGCGCATTTGTTTTACATAACGTCCTGTATCCTGTCTCTGTAACGGACGGAATCCAGATAATTATACCACATTGCTCCGCGCAGCAGACCCGCTTTCAACAGGAAATAGGAGATCTTCTCCTGCCGGGTAGACAGCAGGGCATACTTTTTCTGCGCAAAAGCATCCCGGCACTCTTTAGACCGCAGGAATTCCAGAAGTTCTTTCCTGCTCACCTGACTCATCCGTTTCCACACACAGACGTTTGTCACACCGTAGATGGCCAGGGTCTGGTGAGCAAAATATGCATACTCCTGACGCAGGAGATCCGGACAGCCTTTTTCCCGGATCTGATCCCGGTAGTAGCCGTAATACCGCTTGCCCTTGGCCAGATAATCGTGGATATATACCTTGCGGTGACTTTCAGAGTCCATGTTCTTGCGCCAGTTATAGCCCGCCTCAGGAATCAGCAGGACCCTCTGCGCGGCCATCAGCGCATCAAACATAAATATGATATCATCCTCGATATAGACAAAACGCTTTAGATGGATGTTCTCCCTCTGGATCATCTCCGTGCGGAAAAGGCCGGCCCATACCTGATGGATCCGGGTCACGTACTCTGTCGGCGTATGCAGAAGAAGCTGGCCCACCAGCACCTCCCGGATCTCCTCTCCGGAAAATGCCGCTTCCTTCAGGACCTGGCTGACCCATGCCGTACTACCATCCTCAAACAGATGCCTGGTCGACCAGATCACCAGATCCAGTTCTCTCTCATCTGCCTCAGTGAGCGCACGGTCGATGACCTCCGCCTCCACCAGATCATCCTGGTCAGCGAACATCAGATAACGCCCCGAGGCCGCTTTCAGTCCTTTGTTCCTGGTAGCCGCAATACCGGCATTGACCTCCTCGTTGATGACTTTTATCCTTGGATCGCCGGAAAACCAATCCCGGCAGCAGGCGTAGCTGTCATCCGGCGAACCATCCACCAGCATCAGCACCTCAAAAGAATGGGTAATCCCGCAAATCGATGCAATCTGCTCTCGGATATAGTCTTTTCCTTTATAGACCGGAATGATGATCGTCAGATCCGGACGATTTGCTTCTGCTGTCATCGCTGCTCCCTCTTTGCCACTTTTTTATCTGCTGTCACACAGAACTTATGTCAGCATTGTATCATACATCTGCCGTTTGTGCGCCTGCAACTAACAGATCACGGAATTCCAGAACGCTTCCACGTTCCTAACATGACATACTCGAAACGTAGGCATCCTCCCCTGTGCCGTCTGTATTCTTCCTGCACCTACGCGCCAAGACTCATGGCCCAGCATGTCTTGCCATCCTTTGCATAGCAGGCGATGCCGACCTTTGTGAAATCACTGCTGAGCATGTTACGGCGATGTCCCTGTCCATAGTAATCATAGTTTGTTTCTGCCCAGCCCATGTTGGGATCTGTGATCGCCTGTTCGCAGGTGATCTGTCCCCAGGCAAGGTTTTCTCCCATTGCCATCAGGTTATCCGGATAGGCCGTAAAACATATCGTTCCATCGAGCCGCATATGCCCTGCTGTCCCTTGTTCGTAAAACAGGATCCAGGCTTCTTTTGCCCTTATCTTGGCGACCTTTTCCAAAGCGGTATCACGCTTCAGTTCTTTCAGGCCATAGGTACGTACCTTCGCCGAATTGTCCTCATTCCAGTACCACTGGTTTGCTTTGGTGGTGCGGAAGGTATTCAGAAGCTTGTAGGCTTCCGTGACATTTTTGTAGGGGGATGGTTTTTTCCAGGTAGCATACAGGGTTACGGTTCCCTTGTTTTTAATCTCAGGCTGAAGGAGGAAACGTTCTTCGGACGGATCAGTAAGGTCTTTGATACAGTTCCCTTATAATTCCCCCTGCCGGTAATCTTTACCGTCGCTGTATCCACATTTTTGTTGCTCTTATAGGTCACGGTATAGTCTGTTTTTTCCTTCAGCGTGGTGCTGCCAAGCTTTACCGTCGTCCCCGGAGTTTTTGCCTTTCCGTTATAGGTATAGCTGGAAGCAGAAAGGGTCACCGCCGCACTGGTAATGCTCCTTCTGTCAATGGAAAATGACACAGACAGAGTACTCGTGTAACTGCCCGTGCCCGTCACTGCAGCCGTTGCTGTACCTGCCTTTATATTGTCCCCAAGGCGCTAAAGTTAAGTATTGTGAAAGAAATGTACCAATTATTATCATACTGGAATATGCCGGAAATTTCCACCGGAGAAAAGGGTGAACAGGTTAAACAGCAAGCTATATGCTAAAAAAAGAAGACCATAACTGATCCAATGTCAGTATATGATCTTCTCAATATCACCCCTTTAGATTCCCATACCATTTGAAAATCCGGATCCCCGCCTGTCCGGCAGGCATCTCGCAGCTGTCCACAGGAGTACCGCTGTCAGCACGCCGCTGCCATCCAGCCAGATATCTGCCACCTGCGGCCCTCTGTGCGAAAAGATCTGGATCGTCTCATCCACCAGAGCGATGAAAAGGCCAGCTCCAACAGTATAAATTCCTTTCTTGATAATCCGCTTTCCTGCCATTCCTGACTGGAACACATTCTTTGGAAAGAACAATGCGGCCATTTCTGCCCCCAGCACAAAATACTCGGTAAAATGAGCCAGCTTCCTCACGATATGGTCGGTCACGTTCCCTTTTCCAAGAAAGATCTCAAGGAATGGGGCAACCAGCTGCAGGACCCACCCGCTCTCCTCTGCCGAATTCATCCGGCTCATGGCGGATTGTCCCCAGATCAGGCAGATGGTGAGTGCAATAAGGATGTACAGGAAATATCTTTGTTTTCGATTATTCATTAGCATTGATCCCGCCTGTATTTCCGATCTGTCCGTTCGTCCTGGCACTATCGTCCCAATCTCTCTTCTCGGCATGTCCGGTTCTGTTCTGGTCCACGATTTCTTCTCCTCTAATGCAAATCACTTATCATAGTATCACAGATTCGGGGAAAGGAGTATAACCTGACTTCTCCTATGCAGAAGATCAGTGTCTCATCCCGCTCAGGCAGGTGCGCTCTCAATCAGGCAGGCAAGGAGAATGAAAATCTTGTAGGGAACATATTCATCGATGCATCGCTGGGTCTCCTCCATGATCTCCGGTATCTGGGCATCGAAAATGATAATGCATGTGGGCAAGACCATTTATAGACAAAGGCCCGCAAATTTTTCTCTTTTGTTTTTTGTGGCCCGATTTTATTGCCTCTGATGCTCCTTTTCCGCTATAATTTTCTTAGCAATATATGTATCGTACCGGCCCTGACCGGCATGCTTTTCTGCTCCGTGGTCATGGCCGCAGCAGCTTTTCGTGCACCCTTCGCACAGAAATGAGGACCTGATGAAGAAACGCCTGCTCCCCCTGATGCTTGTCCTTCTCCTGACTCTGCAGAACGCATCTCCTGCCTTCGCAAAGGAGGCCGCCCTTCCGGATGCGGAGAACGGAATCGAGACTGTTACAGCCGATTCCACAGAAGAAACACCCTCTCTGGCTGAACCCGACTACCTGGACCCTGCCCTCTCTGAGGAATCGCCTTCTGAAGACTGGGATGAGACAGTACATCCGGGCCTGACCCGAGAAGATCTCTACGAGACAGATCCACCCGTGGAAGAAGAATCCGAAGCGGTCGAATCCGATATCTCTTATAATGAAACCAGCTACAATGAAGAGTTTCCGTATGAAGAGGAGCTTCCTGAGGAGACCGTCTCTTACGATGCGGCTAATGCGGAGACTGTAGTATCCGGCGACTGGTCCTATCAGCTGACTTCCGGGGATGGCATCGTCCTTACCGGCTGGACCGGCACAGAAGAAGAGCTGAAGATCCCCAGGGAGCTGGACGGCTTCCCTGTCACGACTCTGGCTGACAGTCTGTTCAGGAACAATCAGACCCTGACCCGTGTCCTGCTGCCACGCACTTTGGAGGAGATTGGGAGCTATGTTTTCTACGGCTGCACAGAGCTTACAGAGATTACCTTTGAAGATCTGGAGCTGGATGAAGAAGGCAATCCCATAGGTGAATATGTCCTCTCCTCTGTTGGCAGCCAGGCCTTCCGGGACTGCACGAGCCTGAAGCGTTTCGCCTTCCCTGACACAGAAGAACCCCTTACTCTTGGCAGTTCTCTGTTCCAGAACGCTGCTGCACTGGAGGAGGTGAGCCTAGGCAAAGGGATCGCTGTGCTCCCATCCAATCTGTTCCGGGACTGCAGCTTCCTGCAGACCCTGGAGATCCGGGGGACCATCACCTCTGTTTCCAGTAATTCCTTATACAATGTTGCTCTGAAGACGATCCTTTTGGGACCGGAGGCTGGCACTCTGCCCTCTTCTCTCCTGACCATAGATACTCTGGAGTCCTTCACAGCAGCTCCTGAGAACACGGTCTATTCCACGGCAGACGGTATTCTTTACAATGCGGACGGCACAGAGCTGGTACGCTGTCCCGCCGCCGGGTCCGCGGAAGAGCTTATTATCCCGGACAAAGTATCAGCCATCGCCGCCAGTGCCTTTGCGAACAATGTCCGTCTCGTATCGGTGATCATTCCTGATTCTGTGACCGAGATTGGAACATATGCCTTCAGCAACTGCTCTTCGCTGGCATCCGCAGAGGTCGGCACCGGGATCTCCGTACTTCCTATGTATATGTTCAGAGGCTGCTCTGCCCTGCGGACCCTCGCCCTGAACGGAAATGTGACTTCCCTATCTTCCGGTGCAGTTACTAGTGTGAACCTGACCACGCTTATTCTCGGAAAAGAAAACACGACCCTTCTGTCCACACTTACAGGGCTCGCCTCCCTGGAGGAGATCCTGGTCGCAGCAGGCAATCCTTCCTACCAGGATATGGATGGTGTCCTTTACTCTGCAGACGGAACAAATCTTATAAAGGTTCCCAAAGCATGGTCCGGCACAGGCGGTACTCTTGCCGTGGCAGAAGGGACCCAGAACATCTCCGGCAGCGCCGCAGAATACAATACCCGTCTGGTCTCCGTGACGATCCCTGATTCGGTGACCAGTCTGGGAAGCTATGCCTTCCGGGGCTGTACCTCTCTCGCAGAGGTCTCTCTGGGAGCCGGCATCACCAGCCTTCCCGGCTACGTCTTCAATAACTGCAGCAGCCTGACCAGTCTGTCTGTCGCAGGGGCCTTGTCCTCTGTGACCTCCAATGCCCTGTCCGGAACCGCGATCTCGCATCTGCACCTGGGACCGGCAGCCACGGCCCTGTCCTCAACTCTCACGGACCTGTCCTCGATTGCTGCGTTCACTGTAGATGAGGCCAATCCATCCTATCAGGTCATCGATGAGGTCCTCTACCAGAATGAGTGTACTGTCCTGGTCCGCTGCCCTGCGGCTGCAGAGCTCCAGACGGTTACTATTCCGGAGACAGTTATAACGATTAACAACTATGCCTTCCAGAACTGTGTCTCTCTTACATCCGTGACGATCCCGGACACTGTCACCGGTCTGGGCTCTTATGCCTTCAGCGGCTGTACGGCTCTGGCGGAAGCGACCCTTGGAAGCGGCATCACCGCTCTGAACAGCAGGATTTTCAACAACTGCAGTTCCCTGCAGTCTCTTACCGTAAACGGCAGGATCAGCTCTGTAAACAGCACAGCTTTTTACGGCGCTTCGCCCGCCTCTCTCCATATCGGACCGGATGTCACCTCCCTGGTAAGGGATCTGACAAATCTTGGAAGCCTGACTGTGATCACAGTCGACGAGGAAAATCCCTATCTGAAGATCTGGGACGGCGTCCTCTGCAGCTTTGACGGAACAGATGTGATCCGCTGCCCTGTGGGAAATACATCAGCGTCTCATACTCTTCCGGAAACCGCTGTACAGATCGACGATTATGCATTCTATAACTGTACAGCCCTGACCTCCGTGGTGATTCCGGATACGGTCACCACCATCGGCGGCAGTGCGTTCCGGGGATGTACCTCCCTGGCTTCCGTGACCCTGGGGTCCTCTCTCACCTCCATAGGCTCCAATGCCTTTACCGGCTGCAGTGCGCTCACCCATCTGACGATAAACAGCACCCTGACCTCCATCGGAGGCAGCGCTTTTAGCGGCGTTCCTGCTCTTGATCTGACGATCGGACCGGATGCTGCTGATGTGACCCGGCTGCTGAATAACATAACGATCAACTCGGTCACCATGGATCCGGCCAACACCGGGTACCAGCTGAACGGTCATCTGATGCTGAATGCAGCCGGCACCACCCTGCTGCGCAGCATTGCCTCCGCTGATACGACAGAACTCGTGATCCCGGATACGGTCACCACGATCAACAACTATGCCTTCCAGAATGATCCCTATCTCACCTCGGTGACGATACCGGATTCCGTAACCTCCATCGGCAGCTATGCCTTTTCCGGCTGCAAGGCTCTGACTTATGCCTCCCTGGGAAGCGGAATTACCGTGATTCCCAACTACCTGTTCTACAACTGCTCTGCCCTCACCGAGCTCCATGTGGAGGGAGATATCGCCTCCTGCGGCGGCAGCTTCGTGAGCGGCTGTTCCGCCCTGACCACTCTGTCCCTCGGCTCACAGGTCACCTCCGCCACGGCTTCGCTCCTGGAGATCGCCACGCTGGTCCAGATCAGTGTCGATGAGGGAAATTCTGCCTTCCGAAGCATAGACGGTGTCCTTTTTTCCGCTGACGGAAGCCGGCTGATCCGCTATCCGATGGGGAAGGAGGGGACTTCCTATGCCATCCCGGAGGGAACCGCGGTCATCGCAGAGCGGGCCTTTTATGGCGACAGGCAGCTTACGGAGCTGATTCTTCCGGAGGGCATTACGGAACTGGAAGCGAGCGCGCTCTACGGAGCTTCGGCGATCACCTCCCTGGTCCTTCCCCACAGTCTGGAGATCATCCGCAATGCAGCCTTCTCCGGAATGAGCAAGCTGACGGAGATCACCCTCCAGTCCTCTCCGGAGATCATAGAGAATGGTGCCGTCCCCACCGACAAATCAAGGACAATCTGGCTGGGTGACGGGGCTGACGCCGTGCATGAGACACTGCTGTCCAACAGATACCTCTCCATCGTTCCTGCAGAGGGCAACAGCTTCTTTGTCCTAACCGACGGTGTTCTTTACACGGCGGATGGGACCCAGCTGATCCGCTACACCGGGGATTCCTCTGTGACCAGCTACACCATTCCGGAAACGGTCACGGTCATCGGCCCCTACGCCTTCCTCCTGGGTTCTTCTCTAAAAGAGATCGTCCTCCCGGAGGCGCTGACCTCCGTGGGGTGCCAGGCCTTCTACAACCGTTCCGGGGCATCCATCACCGGAACGCCTGCCGGCCTGACCTTTGTGGACGCCTACGCCTTTTACAACTGCTCCGGCCTGATCAGCAGCCTGACCTTTGTAGGGGGCGCCTATATCGGCGAATATGCCTTCTACAAATGTACCGGTCTGACGGAGCTCACCTATATCGGAACAGAAGCCACGCCCGAGGAACCCTCTGAGGATCCTTCTGTTGATCCGGATACCTACTCCGTGCCTGCGGCCGGGGCAATGCTCTCCGACGGTACAGCAAACACTGATGCAGACGATGCTGCCGAATATCCTTCCAGCATCGGAGCAAACGCGTTCTTTGGCTGCTCTGCCCTGTCCATGCTGAACTTCCTGAAGGATGCGCCGCTGATCACCCTCAGTACCTTCACCGGGGTCACCGGTGATCTGCTGTATGAATTTGGTTTTGACCGGTGGGGAGAATTTCTGGACAACCTGACCAACTCGACGATCAACGCAAGAGAAAACAAGGAGACCGAACGGGCCATCGCCCTCGTGGTGGACTGCTCCGGCTCTATGCAGGGAGATCCCATAAGTGCGCTGCGGGAAGCAGTCAGCCAGTTCTGCAGCACTGTACTGACCGGAGATATCCCGACCCAAATCGTCCTGGTCTACTATAGCAGCGATGCCAGGGTCTACGGCTACACCTCAAACAACAATCTGCTGCTGACAAAGGCTCTTACTCTGTCAGCCAACGGAGGAACCAATCTCTACAGTGCCATTGACCGGGCTGACCGGCTGCTCCAGTCCATCACGGCGAAGGAAAAGGACATGATCCTGATGACGGACGGTATGCCCGAAAGCGGACAGACCTCCTCCACCGGCCCCTTTACCTCTTCAGATTCCACGTATTATGCCTACGGCAATGCCTGTGTCGCCCGTTTCAAAGAACTGTCCTCCAATTACCGGGTCTTCTCCATGGGCTTCTTCCACACCCTGAGCGGATCGGAAAAAGACTATGCCTCCCGTCTTCTGCAGCTTCTGCAGAACGCAGGATATTATGAGGTATCCTCCATCGACAGCCTTCTGGAGATCTTCGGCGAGATGACCCAGACCCTGCTGATGCCATTGGATATCCAGATCCAAACTACCGCGACTACTATCCGGAAATCGGACGGCAGTGAGGCGCCTGGCTTTCGGGTAACAGCAAAAGTAAGCAACAACAATACCATCGCTGCCTCCGGCGTGAAGGCAAAGATCGATCTGGACAGCACTGAAGTGCATAACTTTACCATCGGCCTGAAGCTGAATACCCAGGAAGAGCTTGTCATGGGAGATATCCCTGCAGACGGTGTGCTCTTTGGCACCTGGACGGTAGAGGCACCGTCCATTCTGGTGGACCGTGACTATCAGTTCGGCATCGTTGCCGGGGCGGAAAACGCGGTCGCCACGGAAGCCTTCCACACCGTCACGGTCCCTGCGGATCTCTCCAAGGCATCTCTGGGTGAGGCCGACCACTGGTCCTTCCATCACAGCTTTGGCACCTACCGCATTTCAGACAAGTGGCTGTCTTACTTGTACCAGGCGGCGGGATCCTCCGAAAGTGAGGTTTTGAAAGAATACTATCTGAGTCATCGTTATGAAAAGGATGCCTCTGGAAATTTCGACTACAGCAAGCCCAAAGCCTGGGGTGGTTCCTGCTATGGCATGTCCCTTGCTGCAGGACTTTTGAAACGTGGAGATTTGACCCCTGGCTATTGGCAGTCAGGAGCTGCCTCGACCAATCAGATCAGCCAAAATAATGGAATTGATCTGATCAATTACTGTTATGTACTCCAAGGTTCCAAAGCTGATGATATCAACCGGGCACATTATAATTCTGCAGCTTATATACGGGCGCTGGAGGCACAGATCGCGAAGGAGGGATTTGCCGTCTTCGGCTTCAATTACGGCGGCTGGTATAACCAGACCATCACACGGAACGGCAAACAATATAATAGAGGTGACATGTACACTGCGGGACATGAGATCATCGCCGTGGGTGCTCCGATCGAGGGAACCTACAAGTATACTCTGACCTATGCGCCAAGCGTTGACGCCGTCACCAGCAAGGAGATCACTTTCGATCGGGCAATCCCGACCTATGATATCAATCTCCTCGGATCTTCCAACAAACAAGTATCCTACCTCTACTATAAAAGTGACTACTCTGCCTTCTTCGTACCGCAGTACATGTCCCACGATTATGGCGGAAGCAGATATTATGTAGACTATGACAACAACCAAAGCCGTATCAACAGCCTGATCGATCATCCGGAAGCTTATGCTAAATATAGTCCTGAGCGGGCTGGTTACACCGCGGATACGCTCAAGACGAACCAAATTCGTGTTATCGCGGAAAACCGTACCCTGACGATCAAAAATGCTCAGAACCAGCAGAGCATCGTAGACGGCCTGTCCGCTAGCGGAGATCTGAATCTCTGGCCTTTCTACAATGCAATGGAAGCTGAGGACTATTATTCCGAGCCGCTCCTCAATGTCTACATCTATGACACGGAAAATACTTACACCATCAGCACTGAGGATAGTGAGCCGTTAGATTTCGCCGCCCGGTATGACGAATCGGCCGTGGTCGCCCAGGCCTCCTCTGGAAGTGAGATTACCTTCCAGGCGGAGGACGGCATTTCCATGACGGGCAATGAGGGCTCCTACAGCCTGACCTATGTCAATGACAACAGTCTCGGCGAACAGATCGGCGACAGTGTGACCGTCTCTGGCGAGGGACAGTCTGCAGTCACCGTAGAGAACACGGAGGAGGGCGTCATCGTCCGGTCCGAGGATGGTCTCCAGAATGTATCCGTCACCCTGGCGGATGAAGCGGAGGTCACCCTGGACCTTACCGATAACTCCGTCCTGATCACCACAGAAGAGAATACAAACGTGGTAAAGACCGATACCGACGGAGACGGCTCCTATGAAGAAACTGTCGAAGAGCTGACCCCGCCCGCACCGGTCCTGCCTGAAGCACCTGCAGCGCCCACCCTGTCCAATGCCTCTGCAGGCATCATGGTGAAGTGGACGGCTGTGGAAGGTGCCGAATCCTACGTCGTTGAAAAAAGGACCGGCTCCGGCGAATGGGCAGAGCTGGGAACCACCGAGAAGGAATCCTGGTCAGACAAGGCAGCGACAGCCAACGGTACAAGGTACCAGTACCGGATCCGGACGGTGGCCGGCGGACTTACCGGAGATCCCTCCAAGGTATCCACCATCTACCGCCTGAACCGTGGCAAGATCGCCTCCGTGACCAATGTATCCTCAAAGACCGCGCGGATCCAGTGGACCAGGAATACCCGGGCAACCGGCTACCAGGTCCAGTACGCCACAAAGAGCAGCTTTGCCAAGGCTTACCGGACCGGAAAGAACTTCAGCGGATATGCCAGCCTGAAGTGGAATGTCGGAGCCATGAAGAACGGCACGGTCTACTATGTCCGTACCCGCACGGTAAAGAAGGTGGGCAGCACCACCTACTATTCCGCATGGAGCCCGGTGGTCAAGTTTGCCAGACTGTCGACCGTGACCCTCTCCTCGGTGAAGGCCTCCTCCGGCAGGAAGCTTACCGTGAGCTGGAAAAAGAACGCTAAAGCCACCGGCTACCAGATCCAGTACTCCACCAGCAGCAAGTTCACGGCAAAGACCACAAAAAAGGTAACCATCACCAAGGCCTCTACCGTGAAGCGGGTCCTCTCCGGCCTGGCAAAGAAGACCTATTACGTAAGAATCCGGGCTTACCGGAAGGTGGATTCCAAGACCACCAGCTACTCCGCATGGAGCGTGGTAAAAAAAGCAAGCGTAACCAGTTGATATCCCGACAGACGATAATAATAAAAATACAATTTGAGGGAGGTGTTTCACATAGAATTTTTCGACAAATTATTTGGAAAGAAAGAGAATAAGACAGACAAGGGCAATACCTCAGCAGCTGGCAAAGCAGCTGCTGCCGGCAAGACCGAGGCAGATGCGGCAGGGAAGATCCTGGCCAGTCAGTAGCAGAGCTTTGCTGCTCTTGCAGCCGGGAAAGGCCCGGCAGAAAAGGTTTCCGAGCAAATGCTCCTGCAGATCTTTGCGGAATATTTTGCTCCAAATAAGGATTTCTATTCTGTTCCCGGCAGTGACAAATTCAATGCATATTTTAACGCAGTAAATACCGCAAGGGACGAAATGTTCCGTCAGCAGCAGCTGTTTGCCGAAGCGACCAAATGGAGCAGCCAGGACCTTGCGGAACTGGTAAACAATCCGAAACCCGGCATCACCAATATGATGATCTGCTCTCTGATCTTCCTTATGGGAAACTATGCCGTGATCAAGGATGCGGTCTATTGCGTGGATTTCTCTGAACGGATCCCCAACTGTGTCGCCCTCTACCTGCTTCTGATCGCCCAGAAACAGCCGGCAGATAAGAGGACACAGATCATTGATGCCGGAGACGGCACAGACAAGAAGCCATTGACCGATGCCCTGGAGGGACTGCACGTCTGTGATCCATCCTGGAATTACAAAGTCTGGTAAAATGGTTGATACTACATGCTCTCTAACCTGAGACCAACGGCAGGCGCTGCAAAACGCCTGCCGTCTGTTTTTCCTGTTATTCTTTGACTCAATACAAGTAATAATAGTGTCTCCCCTAATGACTTTCCCAAAAGGAGACGCCAAGGACCGTCCCCGCTCTATTCTGCGTAATAATTTGTGCCGTAATATGCACTGGAATATGCGTAGTACATGCCTCCATCGTATCGAAACCTATATCGGATATCTGTCTTCTTATCGTACCAGGTGGGACCGCCTGATTTCACCATAAAGGATACTAATACAGCCTCTCCCGCTGGTATATCTACATAGGAGATGGCATTCAGATCGGAGTCAATCAACTGGAGGTCTCTGTCGTAAGAGTCATAGTCATGGTCGAGGAGTTTTGCTCTTGATGAATATACCCTCAGGTTGAATTTTCCATTGTTGGTTATCCTTATCAGGACAAAGTTTGTTGAGCTCTTTGCATCAGACAGCATAAAGGTAGCGAAGTCCGGATTATAGTACAGTGCTGTCCCATCTGTTTCAGCGGAATACCTGGAATAGATCACAGTACCGTCTGCCCGCTTTTTGTAAGCCCGCATGCGGAAATAGTAGAATATATTCTTGCCGTGTTTCACTTTTACTTCGAGTGAATTTCCTGTGGTTTTCCCAGCCAGCTTCCAGGCAGACAGTTTAGAATTCTGTTCTACCTGGTAATAGATCTGGTATCCGTCTGCTCCGGTAACTGCCTTATAGTTTACCCGGAATGCATCGACATCTCCATCAACAACATCCAGGCGGGAAATCTTGGGCGTGCCTTCGAAGTAAATGGTTTTCCCCTTCTTTATCGTCACGCTCTTGACTGCAGACCACGCGCCATAATAGTTGGTTCCTGATACCTTCTTGTACGCTCTGATCCGGATATAGTACTTTTTGTTTTTCACCAGGCTGGAGATGACGCGGCTCAGCGTACTTCCCGATGTGATCGTTAGCTTTCCTGCGGTTGAAAAATCGCTTTTTACCGAGTACTGGATCTGGTATCCTCCTACGCCGGCAGGTTTCTTCCACTTTACTGTGACCTTGTTGGCTGCAGAGTTTGTCACCTGGGAAATTACTGTCTTTGCAGGTTTTACTGTTACCGTTACCTTTTTGGACGCAGCATTGTAGATCCCCTTCTGGGCGACGCTGATCGTAATCGTTGCTTTTCCTACATAATTTTTCGCAATGGTGACCTTCCCGCTGGAAGATACCTTTACCGATGAAGAAGAGCTTTTATAGGTAACCTTTCCGGTGCCCTTGACTTTTGTGCCTAACGTAAAGGACTGAGCGGATGTGCTTGCAGTCTTCGTGTAGGAAGCTGCAGACGTTGTGATTTTGTTGGTGATCCGGTTTACGGTTATCACAGCCTCTGCCTCTGCAGGTGCATAGATACCCTCCGGATCTTCAGCTGCAGCCTTTACTGTCACCGTGCCGCAGAAACCTGCAGGGATGGTCACCTCGCCCTCATCTGATACAGTGACTTTCGTACTGTCTGCTGTGTAGGCAATAACGCCGCCATCGGTCTAGGCCTTTAACTGAACGGTTGAGGCGGAAGAAGGTGAGGCATTGAGAGAAAACTCGCTTGTTTCGAGTACCAGTTTATTTTCCAACTGCAGGATCCGGAATGTTTTTGTAACGGTTCCGGTATATATTTCCCCTTTCCCCGTAAGAATGACGGATGCCTCCCCTGGCATGCGATTATTGATATAGCGGAAGGTATAGTCGCTGCCGGCTGTAAGCACCTGTCCCGCATAGGAGATCGTGACTGCCGGTTTGATATCCGTCCCTGCATAGGAATACTCTTCATCCTCAAGTTCGACAATGCAGGCGCTCAGGTCGACCTGAAGTTTTCCAAGGGAAGAAAATGGCATATCGTTTACAGAGGCATATTCCTCGGCAAAAGAATTCTCATAACCGCGGATTACTACTGTGCCCGTAACCGCATTCTCCCCGATGGAATCTACCGTTCCGGCAATTGTTGCCTCAGTCAGCTGCATACCGTAGAAAGCATATGCTCCAATGGATGTAATACCTTCTTCAACGACCACAGCTGTTACAGGATAGATATCCCAGGGACGCTCTTCACCGGAAAGAACCGAGGAATAGTCATAGACAGCTCCCTCTCCGCTAATCGTCAGCACTGATGAATCTGGATCATAGACCCATACAGCCTGTTCTCCGCAGGAACCCGATATCTCCTCCTGTATTGCTTCTTCATCCGGCTCTGAACCCGGTTCCTCCGTGCTGCTCTGCGGGTCAGAAACGGTCTCTTCCTGCTGATGGATCTCTTTTCCCACATCACTCTCGGCTGAAGCATCTTCAGACAATTCCTGCCCGTCCTCTGTTTCATTTTGTGCAGGGGCTTGTGCTTCCACTTCAGGCTCAAATTCCTGCACTTCTGTATCCACTGTATTGTCAACGGCTCCCTCGTCTGTTCCGATAGTGTATGGGATAATCTCCGGTTCATTGATTTCCGGGATGTTTTCGGAAAGCATGGTTTCCGATACAGCCCCATGCTGCTCCTCTGTAACAGAATCAGCAGCTGCACTGACCAGAGCCGGTTCCGTGATCTCTGCTCCGTATATATCGGGAGCTGCTGTGCTGCTGCCTATTACACAGACTAAAAGTACTGCGATCCACCTTCTCATAACTAACCTCCGTTCTTAATGATGTATATATGTATAAAAAGTATATCTTGCGTACTTTTGACAAAGGTCACTTTTAAGGCGACATTTCTTCTTTGCAAGCGGTATATCCATTCCTTTGCTGATCAGTTTTATCCCCATAGATTGCGGCAAGCCTGCGCTGCCGCCATACGACTGCATAGCCGTGTGATAATTAAGAATCAAAAAAAGATGATTCCCTCTTTTTCTCCCGGGAATCATCTCCTTCTGTATTTGAACGTATGCTTATTATATATTTATCCGCCAGATCGGGCTTTTCCTGCTCCGATCCGGGTTCATCAAACCTCTTCCTGATGTGATCCTGATCCTTCCGGCTCCTCCACCTCGAACAGGATCATTCCTCCCCGCTTTTCGTAACCGGTATTCCAGAGTTCCTCCAGGTCCAGCCACTCATGCTCTCCGTAGGTGACTGCCTTTACCAGAAAGGCTCCCCCGCTCTCATTGTATCCGTTTATCAGAAACCAGTGCCAGACATAGGCCCGGAATTTTCGTTTCCGGTGCCGGAGGACCAGCATGGGAATCGGATAGCCTTTGTCGATCTGTTCCCTTACCGCATCTCTTGCCTTTTCCCAGGGCTCCGTACCCGGCAGTTCCCTCATCTTCAGTCTGGTCTCTCCCCGGTCCCGCAGGAAGCTGCCATAGCCTTCAGTAAAAATATCCAGCCGGTCGATCCCCGACATGCGCGGAGACAGATAAGGCCGCATCTCATAGGCAAAACGGATATATTCTTCCTTTGTCAGCTTCTCCCCCGGTTCCGGACCGAGCCCGGCAAGTCCCCGGAAGGCTGCGAGATATATGCTGCTGTCACAGGCCGTCTCCGCTCCGCAGCCGCCGATCCGCATCATAAAGGTAGGAAACCAGTCCTGGTTCCCACCATAAGAATCCCCGATGTGAAAGTGTTCCAGTTCCCGTTTCATCAGGTGTACTCCTTCTCTCTCTGATCTCACCTTTTTATACTGTCTGTAGTTCTCGATCCGATCAGCGATTGCAGCCTGCAGCGCATTTTGTGTTAATCATAGTTTTTTCTTTAATGTACGTCAACGCTTAATAAATTCTCCTAAATGCAAAGAAGCCGGAACGGCTGTGCATGGGATATCCATGCAGCCGTTCCGGCAGATTCATTTATCTGATCTTTCTATGGATTTTATTGCCTGTTTTCCGGACTTTTTCAGGCCTATTTCGTGATCTTCACGCTCTTCTTTGCGCTCCATGCGGAGTAGTACTTCTTTCCGCTGACGGTCTTGTACTTCCGGATCCGCACGTAGTAGGTCTTGCCCTTCTTCAGGCTGCCGATGACCTTGGATACGGTGCTGTTCTTTGTGACGGTCACGGTCTTGTTGCCGGAGGCGAAGCTGCTGCTGGTGGAGTACTGGATCTGGTATCCGGTGGCCTTGGTGTTCTTTGTCCATTTGACGGTCATCGTGCCTGCGGCAGTGTTGGCTGCGCTGGAGATTGTCATGGAGGACAGGCGCACGAAGGTGACTCCGCTTGTCACGCTCAGATTGCTGCTGTAATATGCCCGGACGGCGTACACGTAGGATGTGCCGTCTTTGGTCTTTACTGAGGTATCTGTATAGGTCAGGTTCTTGGTCGTTGTCAGCAGCTTGTAGGAGCCGGAGGCAGGCTTCCGGTAGATCTTGTAGCCTGTGGCTCCCGTGGCCGCGGTCCATTTCAGCTTGATTCCTCCGGCCAGATTTGAGCAGGTGGGTACGACTTTTGCGAGATAGCGGATCGCTTTGCCTTCTGCCTCTTCTGTGCTGATGCACTCCAGGCCGCTGGCATCGATCCATCGGATCTGGTACCTGTAGGTCGTGCCTGCCGCTGCCTTTGTGTCTGTATATGTCTTTGCGGTAGTGGTGGCCAGCTTCGTCCAGGCTCCGCTGCCCTTCTTCCTGTAGACAACGTATTTTGACGCGCCGGACGCGGCATTCCAGGTCAGCTTGACTCCGCCGTCCACGTTGGCTGCGGTCTTGAGGATCGCTGCCGTATCGATCCGCTTCACCACTTTAATGACACGGAAGCCCCATCTAGCCTGTGAAGAATCAGAGGTGATCCTTACCTTTACCGTCTTGCCTGGCACGTTGACTGTGATTCCCGACAGCTCTGTACCTGTGTATTTTCCGACTTCATTGTCATTTTTATCCAGCACATACACAAAGTCATATCCGGATTCCAGCTCACAGGCTGAATCGAAGGTCACATCCAGACTCTTTGCCGCTGTGCCGGAGGGCGTAAAGATGAATGTGTAGTCGGAATTATTCGGATAGTCATGGGGTGACTGCAGCTGGCTGACTGATGTCACGGTCTGACTGCCTTCATAATTGATCTGGAAAGACGTCCATAATGTTCCACTGAAGGCTCCGATTCCGGTAATATTATAATACGCGTATCCAGGATTCACATTGTTTCGGACAGTTTTTGTGTAATCCACTCCTTCAGTCAGGCGCTGGTCTCCAAAGAATACATACAGCTCAGGCAGAATCGCCTCACCGGTATAGGCAGCAGAATCCGGCCAGGCAAAGGCAGTCATGTAATCTGATGTATAGGCATCTGGCGCATAGGTCCAGGCCAGGTTCTCTGAATCCTTATATTCTTCAAAATATTCATAAGCGTCATCCGGGGTATAGTAATCAGTATTAGTATTTCCCATAAACCCGGGATATCCGCAGATCGTCAGCACCGGTTCTGTTACTGTCTCATCCTCAGTAGAGAAGATATCGCTGCCCATGTTGGTATTGCCCGGTATAGTTACTGACTGCAGCTTTCTGGGAGTGCTGCTGTAATTGCGGAACGCCTTGTCCTCGATTCTGGTGACCTCATCCGGAATCGTAATGCTTTCTGCCTCGGCACAGCTGGGATAGCATATCAGATAGACAGTATCGGAGTAGCCCCCGGAGCCCCTGGCGAAAAGCATATTGTCGACTGCATAATACTTTGGATTACCCTCATCGACGGTTATGGTCTCCAGCTCAGGGAAGATGAAATCATCAGGGATCTCCTTGATCTCCGGTCCGAGCACCAGATGCTTTACACCCTTCAGATGGTCGTATACCCGCTCATCGACAGAGGAGAACCCTCTGGTGGAGAAGGTTTCTGCCTCATAGTCCTTCGGCACGTATTCCAGGCTGGTGCCGTATTCACCAGTCCGGCAGAGCCAGCCTTCCTCTGTAGTTCTATAGGCAGTAGCTGTGGCCGCGACCACGATTTGCTCCAGGCTGTCCGTGCCATCAAACACATTACAGATATCCGCGTTGGTGAAAATCGTGATTTTCTTCAGATCCTCGCAGCCGGCAAATGCATTTGAACCCACATATTCCAGGGATTCGGGCAGATCGATCTCTGTCAGGCTGCTGTTCATAAAGGCCTCGTATTCGATCTCCATCAGGGTCTCCGGCAGCTCGATGCTGGTCTGCTTCAGACCCCGGAATGCGCCGGATCCGATTTTCTTCAATGCGGGGGGAAGAACAACTGACGTCAGCTGGCAGTCATTATAATTACTGGATTGCCAGTGACTTGGCGTAAAAGGACTGGCCCCGATCTCTTCCAGAGAATCTGGGAAGTTGATCTGTTTGATCCGGGTGCCGTCAAAAGCATAGGACCCGATGCTCTTTACCTTGCTGCCAAGGGTAATGCTGGTAAGCTCCTGGGCATAAGAAAAGGCACTGGCCTCGATGATTTCCACACTGTCCGGAAGAATCACCTCACTGACATCACTGTAAAGGAAAGCACGTTCTCCGATCGTTGTCGGATTTCCCGGCACCAGATAGGTGCTGTAGGCAGCCTTCTGACACGGCACCTTGAACAGAGTCTCACCGGTATCGGTGAATAATACACCATCCTTAGAGGAGTAGATCTCGTTTCCTCCGGCTACATAGAAATTGAAAAGCATGCTTTCAGCCCCCATGGATGTAGAGAGGCTGTACGCATTGATCCTGCTGATCGTTGAGGGGAACATGATGCTGCCGTTGATCCGACAGCCCTGCATGATATCCGTATACCCGGAAGAGGAAATATCCGTGATCCCCTCCGGAAGGACCAGGTAATCCACGTTGTTGAGAGCAATATCGGTCAAAGTCGTTCCCTCAACGGTGAAAGGATCCTCCTCCAGCCGGTTCAGCAGCAGGTCCCCAACAAAGCCCTCTGTCCTGATGGTCAGGGTATAGCTTTTGCCTGCCTCCATCATAAAGGAAGCATAATAGCGGATATTGTCGTTGTAGTCATAGTAAACCTTTGCACCGGGGACCAGCTCGCCCTCACCGGAGTAAAGGGAATAGGAGGCAGAACTGTAAGTTTTTTCTGTACCAGGAAAAGCAAACTCATACACGCCAGTCTCCCCAGGATTCAATTCGAACTGAACGGTTTCCTCACCATTCAGACTGAAGGTCTTATATGCATTTGCTTCCGCATTCTTCGCTTCGTTGTCGGTCTCCTCCCCATCAAGGGTAACCTCCTCATCGATCAGATCCGACGCTTCGTCAGAAGCCGCGGATGCATTCTCTGCTTCCGGCAGATCTGCTTCGTCTGCAGCTGCCTCTGCCTCATTCTGCTCCTTTGCTGTTTCCTCTGGAACAGTTGCCCCTGCATCCTCTGCTTCGGATGCCTCCGCAGCTGCATTCTCGCTGCTATTCTCAGCTTCCTCCGGAACGAAATCAGTCCCGGCATCTGTTATCTCTGCGGATTCACCCGCTGTTATTTCTTCCTGGCCTGCTTCCAATGCTGCAGGCTGCACATCCTCAGTGACATTCTCGGCAATCACTGGTGCATTCTTTGTGCCTGCTGCCATATCCTCCGCAAGCTCTGCCGCAGCGATATTCCATGCTGCCTGCGGCATCAACAGAACGATGGAGCAGGCGATGGCTGCCGCCCTCTTCAGCATCTGCTTTCCCGTGCTTTTTTTCATAACTTTCGTCTCCCTTCCGATACCCTTCTGATCTGTTCGCTAATGGCTCATCTGCCGCAAAACATCAGCTGGTATGCTGAATAGTATTTTATCAAGGTGGGAACAAGACGGAAAGAATACACCCGTCATTATCATTTTTTGTGAGCAAAATCACTTTTTTTGCGAACAGAAATGGAACGTCAGAAGATTTACTTTTCCCTTCGGTTTTTTTATACTTTTATGTGAAATTAAGTATTACAATAATGGAAATAAGGATGCCTTTCATGCAATCTCCGCTCACGCTGAAAAATATCTACCGACTTCTCACCGTTCAGGATTATCCTGTCTTCGGGCCTGCCATTTTTGCGCCCGCAGAATTGAAGGGGCTTACCCTTTACAGGTTCTGGGATTCTGTGCTTATCGAAGATCTGCGCTCCGGGCGGACCGGCTCCATGCTGTGGCGTCAGACCGGTTCCCGTAACCGAAACCTCTCCAGTATCTGTAATTCCTCCTGTTCTGCCGGCGTGTATAAACGTTACCTGGCGGAAATCATGGAAGAGATGAAGCCGGCACTTTTCCAGCGGCAGGCAGAGAGTTTTCTTCTTTTTTTTCAATCACGCCGGACGGATGCTCTCGTCCTCCAGGAGAAGCTGGCTGCTTTTCACCGGCTGCTCTGCAGGGAAGGCCGGGCATTCTCTGTCGATGCAGAACGCTGGCTGGATGCCTGCCTGTCTCTTGCAGAGGATCATGCCTCCCCGGGAAGTCAGGAAATGCTGTTCTGCCATTCGCTTTACCTGAGCCTTCTGACCTTGCTTTGCCTGGCCGGGCCGGAAAGCTCCCGGCCGGATTTTCAGTCGGTCTTCACTCTTCCTGAATACAAGCCGGAACGGGTCTTTTTGCTGCATACCGGCAGCAGAGAAAGTACACTGGGAAACGATCGATTTCGGATCCTCACCGATCAGAAGAATGTGCCCGTCGGATTTGGCATACCGAAAGCCCACTTTTTTGGCAGGGAAAACGAGCTGTTTGAGCTCAGAGAGACTCTTCGTCTGGAGAAAAACAATTATCTGATCAGTGGTCCTGCCGGTGTTGGCAAGACAGAGCTGCTCTATCAGCTGATCAATGTCTGTCAGTCAGAAGATCTGCCGTTCTCTGTCGCTTTTATCTATTACACAAATGATCTGGAAGACAGTCTCCTGCGCAGCTTTCCCCAGATCCGGAGCACAGACAAGGCTTCCCGGCTGCTTCTGATCCACCAGTATCTGCAGAAGGAATCCCAGAGGGATCTTCTGCTCTGTATTGACAATCTCCAGAAAAACAAAGCAGACACAGAAGAGCTATCCATTCTCCGTTCTCTGGGCTGCAGGATCTACGCCACATCAAGAGCTGCTGCCATAGAGGGCTTTACCTCTTTTCCGCTGCAGTCCCTGCGGGCCGACAGCTGCTTTCTGCTCTTCCGTGATATTTATGCCAGTCCCTTAAGCAGGGATGAGATCCATACTCTGCAGAGCCTGTTCATCGAAAAGGATCTGATGCATACGCTCACCGTGCGTCTGCTGGCCAGCGCGGCAAATCAGCATCGCTGGACTCCCGAACACCTTCCTGCCGTCTTTGCCCAGCAGGACCTCTCCCTTTTGGAAACAGCTCCCGGCAGCAGCATGCGAAGTATCTATCGGAGGCTGTTCCAGAGCGGCTCACCCACAGAAGAGACCCGGCATCTTATGATACTGGCAGCCCACCTTCCGGTACATCCTGTAGCAAAGGATGTGTTCCTCTCCTGGATTTGTCCGGAGAATACCACGGAAGCACAGAAAATCCAGAGCACACTGGAGGTTCTGATCGCTCAGGGCTGGATCCGTGAGGATGCCAGAGGCATCAGCGTCCATCCGCTGATCCGGTCCACCTTTTCCGGCGGAAGTTTGGGCTGGCTGGAGAACAGCCCGATCCTGCCTGCCCTTCTTGATGGCTGGCAGCGGACCGGGGGTTATCCTGCCGCCGCTAACATAATGCTGCCCTCTTTATCAAGGCCCTCTCAAATAGATCTGGCGGATTTCCTGTATGCCATAGCAGTGCACATGAAGGATCCACTTCCCTCTGTTCTGGCGGATGTGCTGACGGAGGCCCTCCTTCTGCGGGTGATGATGTACCAGAGCACAGGCGATGATCTTCTTCTGGAGCGGATGAGCCAACAGCAGGATCTCTCCGAAAAACAGCGGCTGCGGCTGCTGTGCATCTACCTGTCCCTCCGTATACTGCCGGATGCTCTCAGCGGCTTCGCCGAGGGAATGCGTACAAGGCTGATGTCTGGTCCACAGTCCTGGGATCCGGAGGAGGAGCTGTTTCTCTGTCTGTACGGGAAGTATCTGGGCTACAGCAATGACAGCCGGACGCCCCTTCTTCTTGAGCCCCTGGCCGCGCGGACTTCCGAACCTTCGATCCGTGCCATGTGCTGCATCGTTCTGTCGGCCTGTGCTCTGTTTGCTATGGATGCGGAGAGGATGCAGACCTGGCTGATGCGGGCAGAAGAATGTATCCGGGAGAATGGTCTGGAGGGCACACATCTCCACCTTGCCTGGCTGGAAGGCAATTGCAATTTCCTGCAGGCAACCATGCAGGCCAATGCTTTGCTTGAAGCAGCCCGAGAACTGCAAGGCCTTGGTAAGAGCCTCGGCAGCAAAAATGCGGAATGGATGGCCATGTACTACCAGGGAAGTCTCCTGATCCATGATCCGGCGGAAGTCAGGGAAGGAGTGAAGCTGCTGGAGGAGTCCCGAAATCTGGCCATGGCAGTAGAGAAAAGTGATTTTGCTGCTCTGTTTTTGAACAAGCACCTGGCCATGGGGTACGAAAAAGAAGAACAGTTTGAGCAGTCAGAGGCCATTTATCTGGAGAGTATTGCCCTGCTTCAGAAATATCCTCAGCGGATCCTGGACCTGCAGCAGTATGAGAACAACCTTGGCGTCCTGTACCAGCACTGGGGAAAATGGGACAAGAGCCTGCCCCTGCTGGAATCAGCCCTGGAAAAGGCCATCAAATTCAACTCGGCGATCTCCATCGCGGAACCCAGGAACAATCTGTCGAAATATTACCGGCATATCGGCAATTTCGAAATGGAGAAGGCTCTGCTTACCGAGGTTGTCCCTGTTTTCCAGGAAGTCTATGGGCCGAAACACCCAAAAACCATGGATGCAGAGCAGCGGCTTGCCAACCCCGATGTATAAATACAGCTTCCCCGGCGAAGTTCCTGACAGTTAGACATTCAAGAACGCCTCGGCGTTCTTGCCGCGACGCGCACGGTGCGTAGGCACCTCATACGCAAAACAGCCATCCTGCAGAGATCTGTAACAACCTGTTATGATCTCCCGCAGAATGGCTGTCTTTTTTTCTATGATAACCTTTGCTATTTCTTCACGACCGTCTTCCTCTTTGCGCTCCAGGCCGAATAATAATTTACTCCGCTGACCGTCTTGTATTTCCGGATGCGCACATAGTAAGTCCTGCCTTTCTTCAGGCTGCTGAGGACTTTGGATGTGATTGTGTTCTTTGTAACAGTCACCGTCTTGTTACCGGATGCAAAACTGCTGTCGGTGGAATACTGGATCTGATAACCAGTGGCCTTAGAACTCCTTGTCCAACTGACAGTTATCTTGCCGGCAGCGGTGCTTTTTGCGCTGGACAATGCCGGCGTCACCAGACGCACGATCCGCCTGTCGGACTTGACACTTTTACTTGCTGCATTTCCGGATCCGTAGCAGGCCACTACCGCATAGATGTAAGAGCTTCCATCCTTTGCCTTTACCGCAGTATCGGTCCATGAAAGGGCTGTGGTCTTCTTCAGCGGTGTGGATGAATAGCTTCCTTTTTCAGTCCGCCTGAAGATCTGGTAGCTCGTGGCTCCGGCCGCCTTTGTCCATGACAATTTTATGCCCGATGTCGTATTTGCGAGTTTGGGCTTTACCGGTGCCAGAAAACGTCTGCTCATGGACGATATGGCGTATGGGCTTTCACTGCCACCCTCTCCAACACTGCTGACCGCATACCGGTAGGTCGTACCAGTCTTTACGCTGGTATCTGTATAGGTACGCTTTTCTGTCTTGATCAGCGCTTTCCATGCTCCGCTGCCTGCCTTGCGGTACAGAACATACGACACCGCACCTTCTGAAGCAGACCAGACGGTCTTGATACCAGAAGAGGTAATCGTCATAGAGGTAATCCTTGCAGGTTCCGGGGTTGGCTCTGGTGTCGGTGTCACCTCCGGTGTTGGTTCCGGGGTCGGTGTCACCTCCGGCGTCGGTTCCGGGGTTGGTGTCACCTCCGGCGTCGGTTCCGGGGTTGGTGTTACCTCTGGAGTCGGTTCCGGGGTTGGTGTTACCTCCGGCGTCGGTTCCGGGGTCGGTGTTACCTCTGGAGTCGGTTCCGGGGTTGGTGTTACCTCTGGAGTCGGTTCCGGGGTCGGTGTCACCTCCGGAGTTGGTTCCGGGGTCGGTGTTATCTCTGGCGTCGGTTCCGGAGTCGGTGTTACCTCCGGCGTCGGTTCCGGAGTCGGTGTCACCTCCGGCTCAATGATCGTGCCGTAGTTTGCTTCTGCGATCATCAGGTCATCTGCAGTGTAAGCCGACAGTGTATCAGAATCGTAATTATACGCAATACTTCTTGTGCCTGCCTGGATCAGATACCCATACTGATTCTGTGCATCTGTTCCGACCAGAAACAGCTTGTCATCTGCACCGATCGTGCCTGCATCGCAGTTGGTCACGTCAACCAGATAATTCTTCCCATCCTCCATGCGGACCATATTCCACATGTGGGCTCCTGCTCCTGTTCCTCCGTTCATCGTACCGGTTACGGTTATACAGCGGATCTGATCCGACGCAAAAACGGAAAGATCGCAGAGATGCATAAAGGCCTTGGCATACCCCTCACATACTACGGTGGTATTCGGATCATCATCGAAGATCCATATCAGCTGCCAGGGATTTCCATATGCTATATCGCTTGAGGCTGCCGCATCGGAATTGTAGGACGTGCGGCTGCAGATCTCTGCACGGTAGGCATCCAGTTTCTGTCGGTCCGCTGCCCCTTCGTAGCGGGCAACGATATCATGTATGTTGGTGACTGCCGTCTGCACGGCTCCCGTTTTTGCCGGATCTGCCTGGTAGGTGTCGGCTGCATACTCTGCTGCCACCGGAAGGGTAATGATGTACGGCGTAGTGACATAGATGCGCTCGCCCAATACAGAATCTCCGGCAAAGCGCATGCCAAGGCCTGACTTTCCAGAGCTGGCCGTCTTGTCATACCAGTAAAGCTCATAGGGACAATCCGCCAGCAGCGCATTGATCACACGATCCAGACTGAAGCCAACCAGTTCAGCCATCTTTGCTTTGGCATCCGGATTGACCTCGTTTCCGTTAAATACAGGGATCCCTCCAAGATCTTCTGCGGTCCAGCATTCGTTTTCAAACCCCATCTCCGCCATGGAGATCTCGATCTGACTGACCGTCTCCTCCCCTGCAGCAATTTTCTCGATATGCTCCCGCAGGATCTGGTAGACCGTCCGGTCATTTCCGGAAAGATAGGCACCGGCTGTCTTCGGTGCTGCCATCAAAAGGTTCATGGACGGCGCCGGCCCATATAACTCCTGATCCAGGTAGGCAGACAGCAGTTCATCCGGATCTTCCGTTTGAGCTGTCTCCGGTATAAAACTCTCCGGCTCCAGCTCCACATAAACATCCGCTTGACTCTCTGCTGTCAGGTCGTCTTCCAGGTTGTCGTGATCCAGACCGTCCGCTGCGGCAGTTTCATCTGTCTGTCCCACGATCTCACTGGCGGCTGCTGTCTGGGCCGCAGGCCAAATGCTTCCACCTGCCACCAGTGCACATAGCAGAAGACTGATCCACTTCTTTGACGATCTGTATTTCATCCGGTTTTTCCTCTCCCGGCTGTCTGCCGGTCATTCGCCGTTTTCGACATGAACGAACCATGCAGGCTGCAAACGCGTAGCCCTCTGATAACTCTTACTGAGCCGCCATCCCTTTGGACGGACGCACTCCTCTTCCCGTTTTCCTGCTGGCCGGTCTTGCTTTGGACGCATAGGTGGGGTACGTCTGCCCGCCGGAAACTCCGGCTGTTTCTCCTGCCTCTGCTTTCTTTGCATCCAGCTCCGCCTGTATCCTCGCCGTCACTTCCTCATCGATCTCCAGATCTGCCTCTGTCAGTCTGTCTCCCTCCAGTACCCGGCTGATCAGCTCGGATGCGTAGGTCGTATAGATCTCATTCCTGTTCATGACGTATACGTAGCTTCCCGGCGCAGAATAGGTCGTATTTGTAGCGCCGGTGCCGATCACCGCAAAGGACCGCATGCTCCATGAGGGCATCTCCTCCAGCTGATATTTCATCAGGGCTGAGATGGCGGAAGCCGGAATACTTGTCGTAAACATGCCCCGCAGGCTGTCCAGTATCCCGCTGTAATTAGCCAGCAGCGAAACACCGCTGTGGGTGACCTTGTCCACGATAGCGGTGATCACCTTCATCTGGTTCTGGCCCCGTTCGTTATCACCTCTGGCAAAGGCATAGCGCTCCCTGGCAAAGGCCAGCGCCTGTTTTCCATTCAGCTTGTTTTCGCCTTCCAAGATATGTACATTTTTATTTGTCCAGGCGTCAAATTCCATGGAAGATTCAACAGTAATGCCGCCGATCGCATCCACCAGCGTTTCAAATCCCGTAAAGTTTATGCGGATAAAGTAATCCACCTTCTGCTGATAAAGCCGTTCCAGAGCTCCCATCGAATTCTGAACGCCGCCAAGCCCGCAGTGGGTCAGCTTGTCCAGTGCGCCGTTGCCCAGCGGATTCTCTACATAATAGTCCCTCGGCGTATTGACCAGCAGGATCTGGTGAGATTCCGGATTGATGACCATAAGAATATTGACATCATTTCTGCTGGCGGTGATGATCTCCTTTTTGCGGGAGTCGGATCCGCTGATATAGACCACAAACGGACGCGGAAGGCTGATCTCCTCCTCAGGCTGCTCCTCTGCGGCAGTTACTTCTGCCGTCACAGGCTCCTGGTTTCCTGCCGCAGCCAGGTCTGCATCCCTTATAGTGATCTCTGCGATGCACCTTGTCCTGGAATCATAATCCTTCAGCTCGTCATCATCATCCATGATTGAGAGATATGCATCATTAACCAGTACCGCATCGATATCGCCGCCATAAAGGGCAGCAAAGAGCTCCGGTGTGGAGGGATAAGCGATCGTCTCTATGCTTCCCAGCGTCTCCTCCGCCTGCCGCAGTGCACAATCTGTAACAGCCGCATCCAGCTGCTCCATGATGCCGATCCGGTACCCGGCCGCATCCTTAAGCTCCTGTGCAGGGTCCTCAGCCCTTACATAAACCCCGGCCACTGCAGCATATTCCGGCTCCTCTTCCATGACGATGTCGTCGAAAACATCCTGCACCTGACCGACGATCACCGCGCCGGCACCCGATAAAGCCGTCACACACAGACTTCCGATCACGCCCGCCAGCAGAAGGCCATGCTTTGCCTTGCGGCTCCGGATCTGCAGGTCCGCAAACAGGAAAATCCCGGAAAGGAATGCCAGAATCAGCAATCCTGCCGTCAGGCCGGACAGGTAGGTGGCCGGCAGAAGATCCAGCCGCCGCACCTTCAGCACAAGCCAGATGCCGGTACAAAGCTGGGCCAGATAAAGAATGCCAAAGATCCATATTCTGTTTTTTGATGCAAAACGTTTAAGCTTACTCATTCTATACACTGACCGGCCTATCCGCAGATGACGGACAGACCGCCTTTTCCCCATTTTACCGCTTTATTATAACAGTAAATCGGCCAACTTCCACAGGAATATTTTCGCGGCATGATGAATTTCCTCCTGGCTCCCTTTGATTCCGCACCAGCCTTGCAGCGTACCGGAATCTTCCTTTATTTTCCAGTGCTCCTATAGATCCTATAGATCTTGTTGAAAGACATACGGCTCCACACAGCTGCCGCCGATTATCTGTAAACGCAGCTGCCGCCGGGTTTCCCCGGCGGCAGTACTCTTTCCTGGAAGCATTCATCTCATATTGCTGTCAGACTGTCTGCATTCCTGTGATCAGTCCTGCAGAACACTTTGCGTTGTTTTCTGCAGGACCAGTATAACCAACCTGCTGCTTATTTCGTGATCTTCACGGATTTTGCTGCGCTCCAGGCGCTGTAATACTTCACACTGCCGACCTTCTTGATGCTCCGGACATAGACCTTATAGGTCTTGCCCTTAACCAGGCTGCTGATCACCCTGCTGACGGTCTTGTAGCTGCTGATGGTCACAGTCTTTGAAGTCGATCCGGTGACATACTTGACCTGATAACCAGTGGCTTTTGTATTTTTGCCCCACTTGACGGTCATCTTTTTGCTGGCGGTGTTCGCCGCGCTGGAGATGGCCGGCCTGGTGACAAAGTAATACGTTTTTGCCGCAGACTTGGCGCTGTTATATTTTACGCCGCTGACTGTCCGGTAGGCGATGACATAATAGCTGTATTTTGTACCATTGGTCTTTGCCGCCGTATCATTCCAGGAAACCGTCGAACCGCTGGTGATGGTCTTTGCTCTCTTGTAAGAGCCGGAACCGATCCTTTGGTAGACATAGTAGCCGGAAGCACCGGTCACCTTGCCCCAGGTCACGGTCAGGCCTTTGCCAGAGGACTGAGGAGCCACCTTGGAGAGCACCGGAGCCTTGGGAACGATCTTGAAGCTTAGGAGCTTGGTGATATTGTTGTGCTCGATCTTGACAGATGCGGTACCAACGCTCTTGTTATTTGCGTAGGTAACTGTGTACTCACTCGCCGGGATCGTTTTGCTTCCGTATTTTACGGTCACCTTCGGGGTAAGATTCTTCCCGGTATAGACCAGAGAAGTACTGGACAGGCTGCACTTTACACGATAGAAATAATCATAGCCGTTGAGGTCCAGATACGACAGGTAATTGCCTTCTGTATCATAAGCCTGTATATACAGAGACGTATTTTCTGTGTATGCTTTGATAGTAAGGGGAAGCTGAGCTTCTGTGACATAATCTTCACTGGAAACCGGATTGCCGGAACTGTCGAAGATCTCCATGGACTTCCCATCATTACTATAATCCGTCTCGGTATAATTGACCCGCAGCTTTCCAATCGGTACGACCGTCTCCCCATCTGCCGTATACTTCTTCATGGTCAGATCCAGTTTGGATGTCTGACCGGAGATCGGATACAGGAAATCCTCATTCGGGATCAGATGATGGGTCGCTGCCAAAATGTTTTTGCCAAGTACAACATCCGTAACTGCCCCGTCTGCTTCAATGTGTACCGTAACATTCAGCTGACCGGATTCCTGGATATCCTTGTCGATCACGCAGGTCATCCGGTTCCCGCTCATGGAAGCATGGATCTTCCCGGAGGCATCTGTTCCGCTCGCAAGCTCCAGGCTTGCTTTTGTAATCGTATAGACTGCAGAGGCCGTGACATTCTTAGAGAAAACAAACTTACCGCTGGATGCGTTATATTTCTCCAGATAGACAGTCAGGTCGCGAGTGAATGTGGAGCCGGGAGCTGTGTCATCATAATTGATCCAGCTCTCTCCGGAAATGTTGACCTGCAGTCTCTTATCGACAACTGTAACAGTCTTTGTAAGAGACTTGTTGTTTCCTTCATTATCCGTCCACTTTACCGTCAGTTTGGCAGTTCCAGTACTGACTCCCGTAACCATCCACCAGTGGCCCTCGTCAGTGACTTTCAGAACAGCCTCGTTGCTGCTGTTTACCGCTGTTACCTTTCCTGCCTCATAATATGTGCTGTATGTCTTGTTTGCAGAGAAATCATCGGAAAAGCTGTATACTGTCTGTCCACCGATCCAGTTCATATACTGCATTCCGTTGTTGATGTACAATGTCTCTGTAATGATGGGTTCTTCTCCGCTTGTGCGGACATTTTTGATCTTGTAGGTATAGGTCAGCGGTTCAGAGCGTCCAATGATTTCCTCATTCGCACTGACTGCTTCTACAGTCCAGACAACGCTGTACTCACCGGCAGTATTTTGGAAAAACTCCCTGACAGGTGCATCACAAGTGAGACGATTGCTTACATTTTCATCATAAGCGGAAAACTTCTTGTAATAAACGGTCTGTCCGCCGGATACACCTTTAAGATAATATTCTACTGCCGGAGTGCCATCTTCAGATGTAAACTGATCAAAAGAGAAATCAACAGAATAACTATATTCGGCGGTCATCTCAAATCCGCTGACGGTACCGATGGTCTCTGCCTCTGTGGGGACACCAGTCAGGACCCGGACAGCAAATGGCTCATCATCGGTGGAAAGATAGGTGCTCTCCTCACTGCCGTCCACACACAGAAGGACTTTCGTCTGATAAGTCGTTCCCGGAACAAGATGCTGCTCAGCCTGGTCAATGCCGGTTTTTACATAACCGGTCCAGATCAAATTCACCTGCGGATGCTCTGCATCCGGGCAGAATTCATAATCGTATCCATATTCATCGAACTGGTACTGGAAATCGACCGTATCTGTGTCACCTGCATCGTTTGCGTAGGTCACAGAAAGAGTGTCTCCCTCCGCAAAATAGGGATACAAGTTATATTCGATATACTCGGTTCCATCCTCATCTGTCACCGTCTGTCCATCCTCGGGGTCGACCCGGAGGATCTTGTTCTGATCAAAAAAGATACTCTTAGCAACATAGTCGATATTTGACACAGTACAGGTACAGGCCATGCAGGATATCGTATATGTACGTCCGTCACTGTTTTCTGAATAATCAATTCCGACCCTATAGAATACATCATCCGGATTATAGGACGGAATAAGCGTTCCGTCCACCTCGGAGACATAGCCGTTCAGTGTCCAGTCATCTTCGTTCTCCTCATAGAAGAACCGCTCTGAGGGGTGGGAAGCATACTCTTCTGTGCCTTCCTTGTAATTGATAACAAGATAATCCCCTGGAAGACCGTTATAATACCCATAATCATTGTCCAGATGATAGCGGGCTACCGGATAATATTCAATGGATTCTGCCGGGGTGCTCTTCACCTCCATGTCCACCATGCAGGAAACATCCCCATAGAAGACCTCGTAATAGTTCTCAGATCCGCCCAGTTTCCACTGACTGTAATAAGAGGACATATCGATGGTGACATCGCTGTAATCCAGAGTGCCCGTGCCTCCATCCTCAATAAATGCCCATTCGGCACCAGAAAATGTGTAGCTAACGACGCTGCCATCATCATAGGTGACGGTCAGCCGGTCTCCGTTGTATTTGGATTCATTATAGGAATAACAATGATATTCACCGGTTTCTTCATCCTTTTGAAAATCCAGCTCGAGCCAGGCTACATAAGTCTTTGCCGGTTCATAGCTGATAGACGCAACTGTCTTCTCCGTATCTGCAGCACTATCAACAGAGACAGTCTCATCCGGAAGTACGGTATCCTCCTCAGATACAGTCGCTGCATACTCCCCGGAAACTGCCTGCTCATCAGCTGCAGCTTCTCTGCCAGATGCTTTCTCCACTTCCGCCGGGGAAATCCTGTCTTCATCGATCTCTGAAGCTGTTCCTGCTGCTGTCTCTGTGGTCTCATTCCCGGCTTCTGTGGGAGTCTCCTCCTCCATGATCACCGGCTGGACGGCATCTTCTGCCTCTTCAGGCTGTTCTGCTGCCGCTTCATCGACCGCTTCCTGTACCACTTCCGGCTCAGCGATCTGCTCTTCCGCGAAAACCATGGACGGGACCATGCCTGTCAGCATTACCGCACTGAGCAGGATTGCCATTATCTTTCTGTCTGTCCGCCTGCGCATACCTTTACTTCTCCTTTTCCTGAATTACTGCTTATCCGAAGCATCTGAAAATAGCCAGAAACTCCAGATCAAACCATAGTTTCCCAATGTATTGTACCGCATATAATGATATTTAAAGTATACGACTGTCGCCCGTCTTTCTGCAAGTGCCGGCAAGGGATTTAGCCTTCTTTATGTGCAGAATTTTCTGTTTCTTGCGGTCATCCAAAAGAGTTTTCTCAATATGAGCCTTTGCGCCAAAAGAAAAGCACCCGCGTTCTTGCGGATGCTTTGGAAAGGGCCGTCGCTTACCTAGCGGCGGCCCCTTAATACTGCCAGGCGACTAATGTATCTCTTTTTTTGCCCGGACGGATCTTACTTCGTGATCTTCACTGATTTTGCTGCGCTCCAGGCGCTGTAATACTTCAGTGTTCCGACCTTCTTGAAGCTCCGGACATAGACCTTGTAGGTCTTGCCTTTGGTCAGACTGCTGATCACCTTGCTGATATTCTTGTTTTCGTTGATAGTGATCGTCTTGGTCTTGGAACCGGTCACATATTTGACCTGATATCCGCTGGCCTTGGCATTCTTCTTCCACTTTACCGTCACCTTCTTGCTGGCAGTATTTTGCGCGCTGGTGATGGACGGCTTTGTGACAAAGTAATAGGTCCTGGCTTTGGAATTCGCGCTCTTGTAGACTGTGGAACCGACCTTCTTATAGCCGACGACATAGTAGGTATACTTGTATCCGTTGGTCTTTGCCGCGGTATCGTTCCAGCTGACGGTAGATCCGCTGGTGATGGTCTTGACCTTCTTGTAAGAGCCGTTTCCGATCTTGCGATAGACATAATATCCGGCTGCTCCGGTTCCTTTGTTCCAGGATACGGTCAGCCCCTTTCCTGCAGTCTGGGTGGTGGCTTTTACCGTGGGCGCAGCAGGAAGAATCTTGAAAGTAAGAGTCTTACATGTACCAAAGCAATTTACCAATACCCATGCCGTACCTGCATTTTTATTATTTCCGTAGGAAATATCGATGTAGTCTTTGGTGATCGTTTTGTTTCCGTATTTGATAATTACCTTAGGCTTCAGCTCTTTGCCGGAATAGATCATCGAAGTCTTTGCAAGACTGATCTTTGACTTCTGAAAGAAATCAGATGCGCTCAGCGTCTGCTCTGCCCGAAGGATGCCTTCCTCATCATAGGCTTTAATATGCAATGCAGAATCATCACCGTCTGCTTTAAGTGTCAATGGCAGCTGGTCTGCTGTGATCTCTTCTCCGCTTATAATTGTTTTTCCTGTCCTGTCTGTAACAGAAAGATCACTGGAAGCTTCTTTCTCTCCTTCATCTAAATAAGACACTTCAAGTTTACCGACAGGTATTTCCGTTTCCTGACCTGTCTTTATCCTGACCATTGTCAGATCAAGGCTACTGGTCATTCCGGACATCGGGAACAGAAAACCCTCTGAAGGAACCAGGCTGCAGATCTCGGGAACAATAGAAGCAGACAGATTCTCATAAACAACACATCCCTGCGCTTCTGCTTTTATTCTGACCGTAACGTAGCAGTTTTCTTCTATATCCGGATCCGATGTAAAGACAAACCGATTCTTGTCAAAGGAAAGATGTACTTTATCCTTACATGGCATCTCGCTGTTTTCCAGTTTTGCATCATACTGCACAACTGAAAAAACAGCCGAACCCGTAATATCTTTATTGAATTTCATCATCTGGTCTGCAACGCTGTACTTTCGCAGAAACACCTTCAGTGCAATTGAATGGGTCGTTCCTGCAGCAAAGGTATTCTTTCCATACCAGTCATCCCAGAAGCTTCCAACATAGATGTCTGTATCAGTAACAGAAACAGTCTTTTTAAGGGTTCTGGACTTCCCGTTAAAAGTGTAGGAAACAGTAATGTCAGCTGTTCCTTTTTTCAGGGCATCTCCGCGCCACCCGTATTCATAAGGGCTGACCTTTATTACTGATGAATCGCTGCTCGTTACCTTTGTTATCTTTCCGGTTTCTACTAAATTCTGGATCGTTCGGTTATCCTGATAATCGTCACTATAATGGATCTCCTGAGAATTTTCTAATTCAGTCCAGAAGGGAATTACCCCATTGATTAGAACAGTGTCACTGAATGTAAAGGCATCCTCCGGAGGAATCACTTCTTTAATCGTGTAGTTATAGAGAACAGGCTGAGATCTGCCAATGATCTCATTCCTGGAATTGACTGCTTCTACCGTCCAGTTCACAGTGTAACTGCCGGGAACAAGAATCAGGAAATCCCTTTTGTCTATCCAGATATCATATGTGCCATTATCATCCTTGTTACTTGGACTGACCTGTACAATATCTACAGTCTCTCCATCCTGAACTCCCCTTATAAGAAATCTCTTTACCGAAGATCCATTCCCAGAAGGATAATCATTGAAACTCAGCTCAATACCATAATCGTGTGTAATATCCAGTTCAGTCCCTGTTATGGCTCCGATCTCATCGGCCTCTGTAAAATCATCGGTAAGGATTGCCAGCGTAAAGGGCTTATCCTCCGTAGTAAACTGGAGAGGCTCATCATCGTTTTCATATTTCAGGCAGACATCAAGATGAAATACTGTACCTTTCTCGACCGGGAGTTCAAAATCAATGTCGGGTTCTACGACCTGAAAATACTGTGCACTGACCGGTGCGGAATTACTGTGTGCCTGGTCCGGATCAAATCTGTTTTCAAAGGAATCCTCGCTGTCTTTAAAATACGAATAATCGATCGCTTCCTGGACACCTTCCGCATTTTCAAAATTTACAGTAAGAACATCCCCAGGCTGAAGAAACGCTTCCTCCTCAAAGAGACTGGAATCCAAGTACATGCTGCCCTGTTCATCCGTATTAAGATCTTCGCTGACCGCCCCAAACGGTTCGCTTTGCCTGAAAGAAATGCTTTTGGCAAAGAAGTCAATATTGTTAACCGTATCTGTGCAGCCCTGATAAGAGATGGTATATACTCCGGTATATTTTTCAATCTCGTAATCATATTCCCTGGATACAGTTATACAGCCATAGCTGTTTCCCCACTCCTCAGCCCGAATAACATTTTCGCCTGTCTCTGACACAAAATAATCTTCTGAGTTATCTCCTGCTGTATAATAAAAACCTTCTGTCGGATGCAGGTCATATTCACTGGTCCCTTCTTTATAGGAAACCGTCAGTTTATCGCCTTCTTTGAAATAGAAACAGTTGTCCCCTGGCCGCTCTTCAATATGGAAACGGGAAACCGGATCATACTGGATTGACTCGACGAAACCGTCTTTTATTTCGATCTCGACTCTGCAGCTGACTCCTTCATAGGTTACTTCATAGTAATTTTCCGTGCCGCCTGGCTTCCAGTTTTCATAGAAGTCTTCCATGTTGATGTAAACATCATCAAGATAGATTGAATCTTTTGCTCCCACAAACGCCCATTCATACATGTCAGCAGTATAGGTCTGGGAAGACCCGTCCGAATAGGTGACAGTCAGAACATCCCCCTGAAGGATGTCATCCTCGTAAGTCTCACAGTAGAACTCTCCCTCCTCTTCGTAAAAGTCGCTCCCCAACCATGCAATATACGGCTCTGCCCTGGTATAGGAAATAGAACTGACCTCTTTCTCCACAGAATCTGCCCGAGAAGCCGCCTCTTCCTGCGGTGCCTGTGTGACTGTCTCTGTTTCAGCTATCGTCTGCCGAACTTTCTCGGGTTCATCAGAAACACCTTCTACAGAATTATCCGCCGGAGCATCCCCTGAAGAAATATCCACCGCAGCATTCTCAGCAGAGATACCCGTCACGAGTCCGACTGAGTTGTTCTCCGGAGTTTCCTCTGCTGCTGTTTCTATGATCGTTTCTGCAATCGGTTCTTCCGCTTTCGTTTCTAAGGACGTTTCCGCAACCGGTTCCTCCGACTGCGCTTCTAAGGACATTTCTGCAACCGGCTCCTCCGCTGCCGTTTCCACCTCGCCTGCAAATGCCGCAGATGGAAGCATACTGGTCAGCATGACCGCACTCAGCAGAACTGCCAGCATCTGTTTCCTTTTTCGCATGTTGCTGCATCTCCTTTCTGTTGTCTGTCTTTGCCCGGATACACTCATCTTAATTCAGATCCTTTCTCGCCTTGCAGTTATATCCAGGCGCCATTACATGCTTTATCAGTATATTTCTCAAAATGATACCTTTCAAGATGAAAAACATACAAAAAGTACATTTCGACTATATTTTTTCCAAAAAGAAATTCTTCCGGATATTTCTGATAGACAAAAGCAGATAGTTTCTTCCCCGGTGCAGATGTTTAATTCTTTTTCATGGTATCGGCTGCTGAGGATATCATCTTGACATACTTCTATTGCTATTGATCAATCATTTAATTTATTCGTAATATTCTATTCTTATGTCATTTATACAATATAATTTCAGCAGATATATTTATACTTATAGGAAAGGAGATTCTTCATGTCACACGCAGAAAATATCTGGTCCTTCTGGCGGCCATGTTCGTTCTGCTGTTTGGATCTTCGATTGCGGTAAACGCGGCTTCTTCAAACATGGTCGCAACTCAGACAAAGGCGAACCAGACAACGATTACCGTATCATGGGGTTCCGTTTCCGGTGCCAGTTATTATCGTCTGTTCTACTACCGCGCAGATGAAAGTTACACCTACGGCAAGGAAACAAGTCCGATCTATGGAACGACAGCTACGATTTCCGGTCTGACTCTTGCCAAGACCTACTATGTTAATGTACGGGCATATGATTACAACAATAACCATATCGCCTATGATTATTATGACCGTGTCATGTACACGATTCCCGGAAAGATCAACAGCTACAATCTTGTGACTTGTGATATGGACGGCACTGGTCTCACCTTCCAGAGTAAAAATGTACCTTACGCGACGAGTTCGACCTACTATGGCGTGTTGACAGGAATCCAGTGGAAGCTTACGAATCTCAGTGGCACCACTATCAAGACCGGTACGATAGGCTCAACCACTACCAGCTTTAAAGCCAACGCAGCCTCAAACCGCTGCTATTATCTCTATGTCCGGGGATATCTGAACATTAATGGCAGCCGCCGCTATGGCGTATGGTCCAACAGGAAGCTGATCGTGCCCCAGCCGAAAATGTACGATCTGACCCTTGCAAGCGGCAACCGGATCAATGTCAAATGGCGAAAGGTCAGCGGAGCGACCAGCTATATCATCTACGGCTCTACGAGCCAGTCAAGCGGCTATAAGAAGATCGCCTCAGTATCTTCGAGCAAATCCAGTTACACGGTATCTAAAGTTCTCGGGAAAAAGCTTGTCCTGAACAAAAACTATTACTATAAAGTCCGGGCTGTAAGAGGAAGTGCAAACAGCCCTGTGACAAACATAAGATATGGCCGTATCTATCTGACTTACAATTGATCTATTCGGACCTGTAAGGCAGCAGTCCGGCAGGACCATTCCAGCTGTCCGACTCATGTTCAAAGAGCCTTCCCTGCGCATTTTACCACGGTGCGAATGGAAGGCTCGTTTTTTGACCGATGTGCATATTTATTCAGCTTTATATGCACTATTACTATCAAATTAATTTCTGGCGCTCTGACATACACTTTTTCAGCAGAGTCAAAATTGAGATTAACTCCTTATTTTTCAAGGGTTTTATTACATTTGTTTAAATTTCTTGCCTACTCACTTGTGTAGGGATCCTTTCAGATGATATATTGAATAAAAATAAACCAATTTATTCATACGAAAGGAGATTCTTATGTCACGCGCAAAGAAATACCTTGTCTTGCTTGCAACTATGTTTGTCCTGATGTTTGGGTCTGCATTGGCTGTAAATGCAGCTTCGCAAACCATGACAGCAACACAGACAAAAGCAAACCAGACAACCATTAATGTATCCTGGAATTATGTATCCGGAGCCGACCATTACCGTCTGCTCTACTATATGAAAGGGAAGACACAGTCAGATGCACAGGGCATCAATTACATCTATGGCACTTCCTATCAGATCACCGGCCTGACTCTGGCAAAGACCTACTATGTAAATGTTGAGGCTTATGACAGATATGGCACTCTGATCAATGAAGACCCGAAATTCCGTGCGATGCATACAATTCCAGGCAAGATCAACAGCTATAAGCTTGTGGATTGTGACAACGACGGCACCGGTCTTACCTTCCGGAGCAGCATCGTTCCCTACAGTACCAGTACAACCTACGCCGGCGTTGAAGGCGTCCAGTGGAAGCTCACCAATCTCAGTGGTACAACAATCAAGACCGGCACTACAACCACGACCGGTTTCAAGGCTAATGTATCTACGAACCGCTGCTATAATCTCTATGTTCGCGGCTACATCACCATTAACGGTGCCCGCCGCTATGGCGTTTGGTCCAACAAGAAACTGATTGTTCCCCAGCCCAAGCTGTACAATCTGGCCCTTGCCAGCAACAACCGGATAAATGTGAAATGGAGAAAAGTTTCCGGAGCAACCAGCTACATTATTTATGGTTCCACCAGCAGCGGAAGCGGCTACAGAAAGATCGCAACGGTCAGCTCCAGCAAATCTAACTATATCGTCTCCAAGGTTCTGGGCAAGTCTCTGGTGAAGTATAAGAATTACTACTTCAAAGTCCGCGCAGTACGCAGCGGAACCAACAGCCCGGTCACCAATTACGCCTACGGCTATATCTACACCGTAGTGCAGTAATTCTTCTTACGGACAAAGGATCAGAAAATACTAATCCTTCTGCTTTTCTTGTGAGAAGATAAAAAAAGAGGAACAGTTCCCGAAATTTTTCAGAACTGCTCCTCTTTTTATTTTTGCCGCCATAATCGTCTTGGCTTTTTCTGATGATTTCCTGCTTTGCTCCTGTTTCTTATCGGCTTTCTCCAATCTTTTTTCAGGTACTCATCACCTGCAGCCGGGCCCAGCTTCGTCAGCACCGGCATGGACGTGTCTGTCAACAAGCCTCGCTATCGCGGAGACAGAATCGAAATTCTCCGGTTCCATGTCGTTAATGTCGATTTCGATACCGAATGCCTCATCCAATGCGCAGACCAGGAGATATATGTCATAGGAGTCAAGAACTCTGCTGCTGATCAGCTGCTTCTGCTCTGTGAAATCAACATCGCTTCGTATTTTCTGAAGGATCTCCAGGATTTTTCCATGTTGTCTATTCTCCTTCTGGTTTGATACCTCTGATCTTTTCCTGAACGATCAATCCAGTATGTACTGTATGCTTTTTCTGCCGTTTTCCTTAAAGCCAGCCTTCGAGTAAAGTCCGAGGGATGGAAGGTTGGTTTCATTGATCCAGGTAAAAGCCTTTCTGGCTCCTGCCTCTGCTGCATACCGGCACCACAGTCCCAGCATAGCATAGGCAAGGCCTCTGTGCTGATAATTCCGATGCGTTACTGTATGCCGCCCCTCGCTTCCGCTCCTGGTGTTTCTCCACCAGTTCACTGCGGCAAGCCGCTCCCCTTCAAATATGCAGAGGATGCGGTCCTCCGGATGTCTTAGCCGATGATCCAGAGGCACATCTCCCAGTTCCAGATATCCGTCCCAAAGATTCAGTACATCCTCAAAAAGGGCATCGTCCTCACAGAAGCGCCAGGTAAACCCCTGGTCTGCTGCTTTTCTTTCTGCATAAACTGCATTTACATCTGTATCGTTAAGGACACGCTCCACCTGCAGATTTGTCCGGTATCTCCGGAAGCCGTTCTGTCCGAGAAAGCTTTCTGCGCTTTCCTCTGAACCATTCCGAATCATCTCTCCTGCAATGACTGGTTTTTCCTGCCGGAAGGAGCCAGGCATTCCTTCCGGATCCCAGTAATAAGTCAGTTCATACCACTGCCCTTCATCCAGATAAAAGGCAAGCCCCTGGGGGAAATCCTCGTAAAAGAGCCTTCCCTCTGCAATATAGGGAGTCATCGCCCCGGCCAGCTGCATATTGTTGGTAAGAATCCGGAGAAACTGACCCTTCTTTTCCTTTATCAGCGCTTTATACTGTCCCAGATCTGTGACTGGTTCCATGATATCATCCCATCTCCTCATACATGCGTTTCAGCTTCTGCCGGTCGATCTTCCCGTTTTTGCTGATGGGAAGCGCCTCCATACGAATAAAGATATTGGGGATCATATATTTAGGCAGATCCTTCTTCAAGCTGAGCACAATCGAGTTTTTGTCTGCCTCTCCCATGTAGCAGGCAACGATCTTGTTGCGGTTGGTATCGAAGAGGCAACTTGCCCTGAGGACCCCCTCCGTGGCATTCATATAGGTCTCGATCTCCTCCAGCTCGATCCGATGGCCCATGTGCTTGATCTGGAAATCCTTGCGGGCGGCAAAATAATAATTTCCATCCTCTGCCAGTTCAGCCAGATCTCCGGTTCGGTACATGATCTCCGGGTAAGCGCTGTTCAGGGGATTCTGTACAAAGGCTGCGGCTGTTTTTTCCGGATCCCGGTAATAGCCCAGCCCCACACTGGTCCCGGTCACGCAGATCTCGCCAGTCTCTCCGACGCTGACTGGCTGATCATTTTCATTGAGTACATATACCCCCTCGTTTTCAAAGGGCACGCCAAGGGGCAGCTTGTCTGTATTCCCAAATTCCCGGTCGATCACGTAGTACATGCAGTTGCAGGTAATCTCCGTAGGGCCGTAAAGATTGACAAACATGGCATCAGGGAAGTACCTGCGCCAAATATTCAGCATCTTGATGGGCATGACCTCGCCCGAGAACATGATCTTTTTCAGCGCACCGGGTACACGATGCTTGAAGGCATTGAGGCCTGCGGCAATGCAAAGAGCAGATACCGCCCATATGATGACAGTGACCTGCTTCTCATCCAGCAGCTCCACCAGCTTTTTAGGCATGGAGAAACAGACCCTCGGAATGATCTGTACTGTAGCCCCCAGATAGAGGGAGGAATAGATATCCTTTACAGATACATCAAAATCAAACGGGGCTTGATTGCCGAAGATATCCTCTTCACTCAGGTGGAAGGTCCGCACGAAAACAGGAATGAAATCCATAACGGACCGATGTGAGATCAAAACCCCCTTGGGCGTTCCTGTGGACCCGGAAGTACAGATGGCATAGAGGGGATCCGTATCCATACAGCCCTTCCGGATCTGTGAAATCAGTTCCGGATCTGCCTCTGCTGCAGTCAGTTCCATATATTCTGCCACCGGGATCGTTACCGCCTGCTTCAGGTCATCTGAGAGACTTCCTGTATAGATTAGAAGCTCCGGCTGCATCTTTCCCAGAATGGTACTGATCCGCTGAACCGGTTGGGTAATGTCAATGGGAACATAGAAGTTCCGGCTCATGGCGATGCCCATGAATGCGCAGATGCTTTCGATGCTGCGGTCGATAATCACAGCTATCGGCGCATTCGGGCCGATTTTCCTCTGAATCAGCGCTGTGGCGATCCGCCCGGCGGTCTCCTTCAATTCCCGATAGCTGACGGAATGATCTGCATCCACAAAAGCGGCCTTTTCAGGTCTCCGCGCTGCGGATGCCTCCAAATAATCTATAATTGTCATGCTCTGCCTCCTGGTCCTGAATTGGTACTGCTTGTGTTGCTCAAAGATGAATCTGCCTGATGTATAACGCAAGACGCGGTTGTCAAAAAACAGGGTGGGGCTGGCAAGGCAACAGAATGCAGCAAAGCCCTCCTGTATTTAGACAATGGAATGTCTTGTGCCTGTCGATGTAAGTTGTTTGAATGAATGCATGCCAAATCAGTATATCTCATTTTCCGGTTTACTGCAACTGTCACGGGTTTTATAAGGATACGTGCATTTTATAAGGATATCTATTTTTTATAAGGATACCCGTACTGTATTTTACAAAGAGCCCTGTGCACGCAGGGTTATATATGAAGTTCCGATTACAACTCACTCGGGGTGTCCCCCGCCTCTATAGGCGG